>JAOZGP010000025.1 GCA_027491735.1 Thermoproteota archaeon
GATGGCCTTCCTGAGGGCACCTTCAAGTCATCGGTCAAGCTCCCCAGTCCACCCCATCCTCACAATCCCGAGCGGAGGTCGGTGTCATGAAGGCCATCGCGCTACAGACGTTATACGCCCCTGCCTCAATCCCCAATTCTTGACAGGAGAAACCTCTCTAAGGACCTCACAAACTCAGAAACTTTGCCTCTGTAGGTAAAGTCAACGTCTTCTAATGCATCAGCTATTCTGGGACTCATGGCAATCGTTATATATTTCTTACGGATCTTTCTGAATGCTTCAGCGGCGGTCCTGCAGGTGAGGACAACGGCGCACATACCCAGTTCTCGCAACCTGCGAATTCCTCCCTCATCTGGCTCTATATCATACAACCTGAAACACCTGCCTCCTTTGAACTCCTTCACGACTTTGGCTAGACCCTTATCGATCCTTGTGGATGAGACGAGTTGAACACATAGATCTCTGTCCAGCCCAGATAGGATCCTCAGGATGCCTGTGGATGTGTGCTCCATGGGGATCAAGACGGACTTGGCCCCAATCCTTCTGAGGGAGTCAGCAGTTCCCGGACCTATCGCCATGAGGACGTTTTCTGTGACGAGGTCGGCCAGTTCCCTGATCAGGTTTACAGCGGTCTTACTGGTGAATACGAGGAGATCCGTTCTACGAATTCTCAGACATTGTTCTAACCCTTTAATCTCACTACACACGGGGACAATTCTTATCAGGGGAATGGATAGCCCCTTGAAATGCTTTAACATCTTCAGAAACTTTCTGTTGGTCTCCTCAGTCCCCGTGAACACAACCGTGAGGTCAGATCCATCTGAGCTTCTCATGAAGATTGCACACCTTCCCAACAACTATGACTGCGGGAGGTCTCAAGTTTTCCTTCCTAGCCTTCTCCGGGAAGTCACTGAGAGTTCCCTTTATAACTCTCTGATTCTCTCTCGTGGCGTTTTCTATCGCAACAATAGGGGTTTCAGGAGGGAGCCCCGCCTCAAGCGCCTGTCTGACTATATCCTCCAGGTTGGACACCCCCATAAGTATGGATACGGTGTCCACCGCCCTGAAGATATCTTGGAGATCCAACGCAGAGTCCTCCTTTTTATGTCCTGTTACTATAGCCAGACTAGAGGCGTAGTTTCTATGGGTCACTGGTATTCCAGCGTAAGCTGGGCCGGCAATGGCTGAAGTTATACCAGGAACGATCTCGTACTCTATTCCAGCTCTCCTGAGGATTTCGCACTCCTCTCCTCCTCTTCCAAAGACAAAAGGATCCCCTCCTTTCAGCCTGACCACTACATCATGTCTTCTGGCCTTCTCCACTAACATTTTGTTGATCTCCTCCTGTTTCTCCGACTGCCCATGCCATTTACCAAGATATACCAACTCCTTAGCGTTTTTCGCGAACTCCAGGATTTTAGGATTTATCAGCCGATCGTATATCACTACATCAGCTCTCTCCAAGACCCTGGCTCCCTTAACCGTTATGAGCTCAGGATCACCAGGACCCGCTCCAACTAGGTAGACCTTTCCCAAGGCTCCTCCACTCCCCTATAAGTGATTCTCCTCCAGAGGATAGAAACCTATCAATAATGTCCTCAACCGAGATCTCATCGAGGCTCGAAATACAGTTCAGGAGGACCCTCCTCCTCAGATCTGGAGAAACCAAAGAAACAATGACGCGAACCTTATCACCAGATATCGAGGCGTTGATGCCTACAGGAGTTCTACATCCAGCTCCAATCCCTCTCAAAATCTCTCTCTCTATGTCAATCTCAGCTCTGCTCTTCTTATCCTCCACACACGACAAGAGCTCCAGTGTTCTCTTATCCTCCTTCCTGGCGATCACCCCCAAGGCCCCCTGGGCCGCTGGCGGAGTGATCTCGAGGACATCAAATCGATGGTACTTCGTACCAACGCCCAACCTCAGAAGACCTGCTTCAGCTAGAATAACAGCTCTATAATGCCCTCTCCTCACCTTCTCCAACCTTGTGTCCACATTGCCCCTTATAGGTCTTACTTTGATATCCGGACGTAGAAAGAGAAGATGGCTTCCTCTTCTGAGGCTGCTCGTGCCGATAACATCTCCGGGTCTGAGCTCTTGAGGATGACAACCAACCAGAGCGTCGAAGGGGCTCTTCCTCCTGGGAACTACGAGAGCTAGCTCCTCCTCCAGCTCGGTGGTGCAATCCTTCAGGCTGTGGACTGCCAGATCGATGTCACCTCTCAAGAGGGCAGCGTTGATCTCCTTCTCGAAGATTCCCTTCTCCTCAATCTTGTAGAGGGGATCCCTCAGATTCAGATCTCCCTTAGTTCTTATCACAATGGTCTCTGCTTTAACACCTTCTCTTCTGAGGATCTCAATGACCTCATTAGTCTGGGCCATGGCAAGCCTGCTACCTCTGGTGCCGACCTTGAGAGGTTCCATTTAGGAGACCTCGACATATAAGGTTAAAAGGGTTCCTTCAATGGATGAATTGATGCTTTCATTTTTGAGAGGTAAGGAGAGGCTCAGAAGCATTCAGGTGGAGATATCGACAGCCTGTCAGCTCAACTGCGAGATGTGCCCGAAGAACCTGTTCAGCAGTAGGTGGATTTCAGCGCTCATGGATTTCGATCTCTACAGAACGATCTCCGAGGACATGAACATGTTCAGGTATGTCCATCTTCAGGGCTGGGGAGAGCCCCTGCTCAACCCCAATATCTGTGATATGATTACAATCGCTAAGAGAAAGAGGTGCAGCGTAGGCGTTACCACGAACGGTTTACTCCTCGATAGAGAGATGTGTTCAGATCTGATCAAGGCCGGAGTCGATCTCATAGCTGTGTCGGTCGCAGGCGCAAGACCTGAGACCCACGACCTCATCAGAAAGGGCTCGAGCTTGGAGGATCTAAAACAGAAGCTTAAAGATCTCTCATCCGTGAGAAAGGTGGAGAAGAGGCCCAAGATCACCTTAACCACGATAATGATGAAGAACACTGTGCATGAGCTCCCAGATCTCGTTAATCTGGCTCGGGAGGTTGGCGCCGATGAGCTGATAGTGAATAACCTGGATTATATACCTTCTCCTGATCTGGGCGGCATGGAGGTCTTCTCTCCACCGGGACTTGAGCCGGAGAAACACATATTGGAGTCCATTGAAAGAGCTAAGCTTTTGGCAGATAAACTAGGCGTAAGGTTGTATGTCAGACCTCTCAAGATGGAGGAAAGCGTGGTTTGTGCAGAAAGTCCCTTAACGAATGTGTTTGTGACTTACCAAGGAGATGTGGCTCCTTGCGTGTACCTCCACCTCCCCACAAAGGAGAGGGTGATCCCACGCTTCTTCATGGGTGCGGGTTACCTTGTGGAGAAGCTCTACTTCGGTCGCGTGGATAGTGAGAGGCTAAGGGATGTGTGGAAAAAAGAGATCTACAGGGATTTCAGGGACATCTTCTACAGAAGAGCTATGGCCCAGATGTATCCCTCCAGCTTTCCTGGAAAGATTGAAATTCCAGAGCAATGCAGAACCTGCTACAAGATGTACTCAATCTAAGGAAGCTCCATCAGAGATATAGATTTTCCTTTCTTAACGGCCACCCCAAGCCGTCCGATGCAGATTGGTTCTCCGTCCAGTTTGATCTCTCTTCTCCTATCCTCCGAAAGAACAATGACCCTTCCCTGAAATCCAAGGTAGATCTCATCCTCAGCGAAGATAGATAGGGGTCTTGTAGGCATCTCCTTCCTCCAGAGGACTTCTCCATCAGGGGAGACGACCTGAAGAATATCTTCGTCGGCAGCAGCAATGATTCCTCTTTTCTCATCAACACAGATCTCAGGCTTCCTCATGATCACTCGAAAGAGCTCATCACAGCTATCTGAGAGCATAAAAAGTCCTCTCTCCTCAGAGATCACAAATCCATCCCTCAGGAACATAAGTTCTTTGACAGAAATGTTAAACTTCCTGTTCACCGGTCTAACAATGTAGAGTCTTCTCTCGGTACCGAAAGCGATGTGGTTCTCCCGAAGCACCATTCCCCGAACAGCTCCTTCCACAGCTCTCTCCAGGACACGGTTCCCATCGATGTTGTAGATGTATGCAAACTCATCGATCCACCCAGCGCCAGCTCCCACGTATTTGTCCCCGATGGACACTGAAGTCACGTCCTCCGGTCTCTCTCCTATACTCGCGACCGTCATGAATTGCTGTTTCCAGATGAGATCTCCCTCTTTCGAGAAAAGGTAAAGCTTACCGTCCATGAAGTTGGTACCAACCGCTAGGTATTTCTCGTTGACGTCTAGGGCGGTTATCTGCACGTCGGTATATGGATCCCTGTAAAAGGTCACCGAGAGCTTCTCAGTCCAAAGGACGCCGTCCTCATCGAAGAGATAAAGCCAACCATCCTTACATCCGACGGCTAACAGCTCATCACAGATATCGGCTACTTTCACCTCATCCTCGCATACATGGCTCCACACAACGCTCACCTTCAAACTGCTGGCGTCACAGAAAAAGCGAATGGGAAGTTTAAAAAATAGGTGAAAAAGTTGAGGAGGGAGATCACACCCTCGGAGCCCACTGAGGCAGCTTGCTCCAGGCCACTGGGCCGAAGATGTACGTGGACAGTGTGAACCCAAGTATGACGTTTATTATGGCTCCAGTGAAGAACGCTATCCACGGCTTGGATCCGTAGCCGGCGAATATCCTCTTGAAATTGGTGGTCATGCCTATGCTGAAGAACGTGAATATGAAGGTCCACGTCCTCATTGTCTTTATCGGTCCTATCAGGTTGGGCTTCATGATCTTCATGTATTCAGTCGTCGACACGCCCAGCGTCACCAAGGTCATGACGAACGATGCTATCAGGAATCCTATCACGAACTTCGGGAACCTCCACCAGATCTCCATGGGAGATGGCTTTATTCCAGTCTCCTCGACCTCCCACCTAGTCGTTGATATCACAGCCATGACGAAGGCCCAGAGACCTATCCAAATGTCCCTTCCTATCACCTTCATCAATGTGAAGGCCCATATAGCCTGCTCATGAGCATCAGCGCCGCTGACAACGGCAGCAATGTGGTCGTGATACCACTCACCATAGAAGTCCGCAGCTGCAAATCCAGCAGCATCAGCGAACTCGGAGGTTCCTATCCAAGCCCCAGCAACTCCCGGATGGAGCGGTCCAGCAGCCATAGCTGCGAAAGGCAGCAGGAATATGCAGATTATGGCCATGAGTATCACTGCAGAGATTCCGAGGGCGTAGTCCTCCTTCTTGGCTCTGACCGCAGCTGCCATGGCTATTGAGGCAGAGACTCCACAGACGGCACCTCCAGCTCCCAACACAGCTGAGGTCCTTTTGTCGAGCCCTATTTTGACTCCTATGGAGTATATTATGACGAACGTTATTATAGCTATTATGGCGGCCTGAGCTATGACGTAGGGACCAGCCATGTATATCAGGGTGAACGGCAGCGTGGCGCCAAGCAACACTATACCTGTCTTTATGTAGTACTCAACCCTGAAGCCGGAGGACATCCACTTCGGGTAGTGCCATATGTTTCCAATCACCAGTCCTAGAAGAACTGCCAGCAGAGGAGGCTCGAGGTTGAAGTTGTGCACGGTCTTGTTGGCCGCCACCACGAAGATTATGATGGACAATATGTAGACGAATGTGAACGAGATTGCGAAGTCCTTGGCATTGAACCCCAGTATGGAGCTCGTTATGGTGAATATTATGAGCCAGAAGAGGTAGTTTACAACGTACCCGAACCAGTGTTTAGCGAAATAATCAGCTATCTGGCTGCTCTGTGTCCATTTTCCTGGAGCGGAGACAGCTAAGGTCTTAAGAGCCGGAACATTGCCAGAGTAGTAGAGAACCAGCGCTATTATGATCACGATGAAGGCCATCCAGACGGCCCACCAGTCCTCAGTCTTCCATAGAGATTCCCATCCTCTTATGACTTCTACTCTTTCCTTTCCTTCCTCCTTCTTGGACAAGAGTCGACACCTCCACCTCTTTCCGTCTAAGGATAGAAAGGGTTTTTTATAAATCTTCTCATGAATACCTCGAGCAGTTGCAGGCAATCTCCTACCGATTTTTGGGTAAAAGTTTCTCCTAAAAACAGCTTCACAGTCTCCCTGCTTACCAGACCGCCGATTTAAGCCCAAAAAACAAACAGTCCTTTAAGTTCATCTAAATTCACCAACTATAGGGATTTTTCGGAGGAAATCGTGCTCTGCTTTGGCATCTAGGCAAAAGGTGTGAGGTGCTTTGTGATTTTACGAGATGCTTTTATCTAAATCTGAAGTGAATCTGCCTTGGTGTACAGATTGGCCGGCAGCAATGTAGTGAAGGATCTCAGAAAGATTTTGGGTCCTGATAAAGTTGATGACGACGAATTAGTGGTCAAGTTATATTCTAAAGATGCTGTTTACTTTGAAAGCAATGCTCTTGCAGTAGTCTTCCCCACAAGTACAGAGGAAGTCTCTGAAGTTGTCAGGTACGCCTACAAGCATGACCTCAAGATATATCCTCAGGGATCCGCCAGTGAGATAGTTGGATCATCAACCCCCAGAGAGGACGGCATAGTGATTAGCTTCGACAGGATGAACAGGATAAAGGAGGTGAACATAGTAGACTCCTATGTGGTGGCTGAGGCTGGGGCAAGGATGCTCGATGTAAACAACTTGCTGGCAGCTAAAGGATACATGTTTCCAGTCGATCCAGCCTCGATCAAGGCTGTGACTGTGGGAGGAGCAGTCAACAGCGGAGCCGGGGGGATGAGAGGAGCCAAGTATGGAACGATGAAAGACTGGGTGAGCGGTCTGACAGTTGTTCTTCCAGACGAGAAGGGAACTATTCTCAAATTAGGTGGAAAGACTGCCAAAAACAGAGAGGGATACGATCTAGTTCGTCTGATAATAGGGAGCGAGGGTACTCTGGCGGTGGTAACAGAAGCTACTCTGAGGATAGTCCCTCAACCGGAAAGTCTAGCAACGGTTGTGGGATTCTTCCTCACGCTGGAGGACCTGCTGAACGCTGTGATAAACATAAAGGAGAGCAGGATAAATCCATTCATAATGGAGTTCGTTGATGCTGATACAGTAAGAATGACTATGAAGGCTTTAGGCTCTAAGATAAAAGGAGAAGGGCACTATCTACTTGTCAGCGTCGACACAACACCTGAGGCCACCAACCGCGTTCTCTCCCAGCTCGAGGAGATCATGAGGAAAAACAGCGTAACAGCTGTGTACACGGCCAGGACCATGGCCGAGGCTGAAGCTGAGGGATTCTTCGATATAAGGAGAAACTACTATCCTGCATCCATAAGACTTGCGGCTGAAGGCCTCAAGAGCCCGAACTCTCGCATGTATGTGTACGTTGAGGACATATCAGTTCCTCCGACCAAGACCATAGAGGCGGTCAAGAGACTCAGGGAACTGGAGAAGAAATATGGAATACCAATGACTCTAGGGGGACACATAAGTGATGGAAACCTGCATCCAATCCTCTGGTTCTACGATCACGAGAGGGAGAAGAAGGAGAAGTTCGAGGACATGATTCTCGAAATTATGGAGGTAGCCATAAGCCTAGATGGTGTGATGAGCTCAGAGCACGGCATAGGCATGACAAAAAAGGAGGGTCTAGCAAAGCAGCTTGAGGCCAAAGGCAGCTTGAAGGCCCTTGATCTCATGAAACAGATAAAGAGAGTCTTCGATCCCAAGGGAATCCTTAATCCTGGGAAGGTGCTATGAGGTGAAGGTTATGAATCCCAACGAGATGAAGGATCAGATTATGAAAGAACTCTCCAGATGCTCCTATTGTGGGCTCTGTGAGTGGGTATGCCCAGTTCTGAGGGTACAACTGAAGAGGAACTACGGACCCAGGGGTAGATTGAGCACGATGATCTTCGCCTTAAGGGATGGACTCTGGACGGAAGCTGGTGAAAGCGGTGTGTTCACATGTCTCCTTTGTGGTGCCTGCTCAACTCAGTGTCCAGCGGGCATAAAACTTGAGGAGGTGATAAGGCTCTTCAGGTACTACCTGACTCTCACCGGCTAGGCCATTAACACGAGAAGATTTATTTTATTATAAATAAATAGAGCACTTTGGTATCATTCTCTTTTTTATCTGAAATTATATGTGTAATAAAAAGAGACTTCCGTTAGATAGGACGACTAAAATAAAATAGTAAAATAAAAAAGAAGTGTGAGATTTAAATTATGCCTAGCTTGCTGAGAAGTCCGTAGAAGAAGAATATGCCACAGAATATCATAAAGATTACTGCTATCGCCTCCAAAGCAGCGTGAGCCTTGTACTCCTTGGGAAGTTTTCTGTTCAGGTATATGATTATGGGCACGCCGAAGAGAGCGCCGAAGTTGGCCATGTTAGCTGATATCACTATAAGCCAGAACGGCCTTGTCAGGTTTATTGCTATAGCAGTCCAGCCGAGGAAAACAGCGCATATCACGTAGTAAACTCTTCTGACATCTCCCTTGGCCCATTCTCTTATACCCTCAATCTTCCAGAGAGCATCAGTTGTATTTCTGGTTATAACATCGACTAGTCCCACCTGAGTCTTGAAGAGCGTTAGAGCTCCGACCAACAGGCCAAACCACCATCCAAATGATCCCCAGACTTTGCTCAACATTTTGCCTTCGTAAGCAGCAACGCCCCAAGCAGGTAAACTGGATCCCACTGGTAGTAATGCGTGAGCCAAGAGCCCTGGGAGTATCATTCCTATAATGGCCCCAACGAAGAATATGTAAACCTGCTCTTCCATCATGAACTTATACCATCTCTTCATCACACTGACGTTCTCCTCAGTCAACTTAGGTATTTTCCCTACTGGAGACAGAGGGACCTTGGTTCCTCCTATTATGGCTGGAATGTAGCCGACGAGTGAGCCCACACCGTATCCCTTATCTCTATAATAGTTCGCTAGTACATAGTTTAGACCCGTAGCGAATCCAGTGAAGCCAACAACTCCGGCTAGTATGCTCGGATCCACGTTGGGAGGTATATACCCGAAACTCACAAGTCCCACAGCTGCCTCAGCCCAGACCTTAGCCGGCACCAGTATGATGTCAAAGATCACGAAGGAGCCGAAGATCACAATGAGGTCAAACCAATTCCAGATCTCGAGCGTTCTAGAAATTTTAGCGCCTAATGATATTATTATAAAGCTAAGTATTATCAGAACATAAGCCCATGTCTTTGTAAGCCAGGCATCCTGAGGACCGGCAACTCTACCTAGTTGAGCTGATGCTACAGCTGTAGCTGAGGTAGCAGCCCATCCAGGCCATCCAAAGCAGAACCACATTGCTAGAAGGCCAAGTATTCCTATCCATATGCCTCCTCTAAGCATTCCTATTATCGGTATTTCTCCGGTAGTTATGGTCCATTTAGCCCACATGTAGTTATATGATGTCTGTAACACCGCTGAAACCACTATCAACCAGAGAAGACTCATGCCATGCTTGGCGAAAAGTGATGGTCCAAGTAAATACTCCCCACTGCCTATCGACATCCCCAGAGCTATTATAGCTGGTCCGTACACCTTCAATATCTTGTCCTTGAGTCCTATCTCCTTGAGGTGGAAAAACTCCTCAGGAGAAGGTACCTTGTCCACAACTTCTAACGGAGGCCCTCTACCTAGGGGGTACGTCTCGCTATTCTGGCTCATACCTCGACGGGCGAATGGGAAAAATAAAAAATTTTTCCCACGTAAGATATCTTCAAATCAACTAGAATACGAGTTGAACGCATATATCGAGCATTCTGAACATAAATGTCGACAGTTAAGGCATATTAATTTAATTAACCACAACTTATTAGCTGAAATTAGCCGAAGCTAATTTCCTAATAATAAAATAGTTAATTTAGAGGAGTTATTCAGATAAAATAATATTATATTTAAAAATTTTAGTTAGTACGATTTTCTAAAACTTAGATTTAATGTACCTGATTATGGAGGGCATATCTATCTTGCTCGGACAGACCTCTCTGCACTTTCTGCATCCCAGACAGAACATCGCTAGAGGGGCTGCCTTGTCTATTCCTTCGATTATAGCCGTCCATCCTATACCCATAGGTCCTCCATAGACCCTTCCTCCCCATGTGTTGCCGACGAGGTCCCATATAGGGCACTCGGCCTGACATCTTCCGCATCTCAAACAGAGAAGCTGCTCCCATAAGTGTTCATCTTTGAGAGCCTTCCTCCTTCCTCCGTCATACAAGATGACATGCATTTCTTTGGCTCCGTGAACACCATATACCCGATGGTACTCTATGTCAGCTGTGCTGCTCGGCCCTGCTATGACGGACAGGTAGGTTGGCGGGTAGAGGCCTGCATATCCTGACTGGACTAGGGCTTGGAAGAACGCATCCTTCATAGTGGGCATTATTTTTTCGACTCCTGTTATCGATATGAGCACTGGCGGTAGGTTAGTGGAGTTCCTTATGTTCCCCTCATTAGAAATCAGAAAGATCGCTCCAGAATCCGCAGCTATGGAATTAGCACCTGAGATTCCTACGTCGGCTTTGATAAACTTCTCTCTCAGGAACAAACGAACTCTGGCCGTCAGCTCCTCTATACTCATATCGTCTCTCACATCTGGATCTATCTTTTTCAGAAGACGGGCAGCCTCCTCTTTAGTTATGTGGATTGCTGGGGCTATAGCGTGCATGGGCTTTCCTCCGGAGAGCTGAATAAGGAGCTCCCCTAAGTCTGTCTCATAGACTTCATGTCCCTTAGCTATAAGATGCTCTCGTAACTGGATTTCTTCAGTCACCATGGACTTAGCCTTTACTATGAGCTTTCTCCCATCTCCAATTATATCATCTACAATCCTCTTTACCTCATCTGGAGATTTGGCTAGGTAAGCATGTCCGGCACACCGTCTTACACTCTTCATAGTTTCATCTATGTAATAATCTATATTTTGGAAAACCTCTTCCTTCACCTTTCTCACATGCTCCGCCAACTCAACGAGGTAGGGCCATGTGTCCAGAGCCCTAATGGAAGCTGGAGCTAGATTTCTCACGGATCTCTCCAAACCGGTTCTCAGATTCCCATTATCCAATGCAGAAAATATTGTTGAGAGTATATCCCCCATTGAGGTCACCTCTCTTCTACAAATAAGCCTCTCCCAGATGCAGCGAGATGTCCTTCACTTGCACCCTCCCCTGTCCAGCTCTACTCAAGCTAACATAGCAGAAAGGACACATGGTGACCACGTTTTCACACACTTCCTTCAGCTCTGATACCCTGAGAGAGGCCACTTCCTCGGAGAGCCTCGGAGATAGAGACTCGATCGGACCTCCACAACAGAAAGTCAATCTTTTCGTCCTGAAGGGCTCCCTTATTTCAACTCCAGCTCTGCTGAGAAGCTCTCTGGGTTGATCTATTATCTCAAGATACCTGGCGTAGTAGCAGGGATCGTGCACCGTGACAGAGATCTCCAACTTTCTTTTTGGTGAGATTTCTTTCTCAACTAGAATCTCCAGGTAGTTCTCGACTTCTAGATCAAATCCATCCACAAACTTCGGGTACACCTCGCGGAGCACGTGGGTTGTGTGTGGGTCGATGGTAATGACCTTCCCCACACCGTTTCTTTTGAAGATATCGTAGACTCCCTTAGCATGTTTTGCGAAATCCTTGTCCCTTCCAAAGTCGTACAGGAGGGTTCCGGCGTAGAGCTCGTCGTCATAGAGGTATCCAAATTTTATATCAGCTTTCTTGATTAATGCAGCGATTCTCTTCAAAATTTCGTGCTGTGAGGATATCTCCTGCTGAGATACTCCGGAAGCCAACTTGGATACATCGAAAACGGAGCTCACCATCTTACCCAACTTGAGAAGGGCGCCTCCAACGGATCCTCTCTCCAGCTTCTCTAAATACTTCGTGGAGGCAATCGTATAGGGGACCATCTGGTAGAGAAGGCTTGTGTAAAGGACTGTCTCTCCTCCCTTAGGGAGGTTGATATCTCTGGCCCAGCCACTAGCTGCATCGCTCGGAATGGAGATGGGGGATCCCTTTCTGAGAGTGTTCCTAACAATCATACTCAGCACATCTTTGGTAGGCAGGGGCAAACTCCTCACCTCTCGACGGCTTAGGTTGTGGATTGGACTTACTTTTAAAAATTGAGGGGAAAATGTAAAAATAGAATTGCTGTGGTTGGCTTCATTTGAATCCTCAGAAAAATAGTGAGTTTCATACGGAATTGAGCAGCATTAAGGCACCGAATACTCACCCGGCTTTTAGACCAATCCCCCTTAGAGTCTTGTAGAGGGTATCCGGATCATGGGCGTAAAGGTTAATCAAGGTCATCCATTTGCTTTTTATCGATATCAGATTTCTTTTTTTATCGATTAGAACCTTAAGCTTGTTGTCTATTTTAAGTCGTCTTCCTCTGTAAACTACCTGATCGTCAAGCACACAGTATTCCTCCGGAGTAGGCACGGCCACTTTGGGCACAAGTCCTGATGTGATTACTATCCATGCTAAAAATAGCCCTGGTATCCAGAGAAAGTAGGCTGCTATTAGGGAAATAGCTATATAAATACTCGCCAGCAGGGTCCCTCTCATAATCCGGTTCTTTCTATCCTTCCTCTTCAAATCTGAAACGAAGTCATAGTATCTGCAGGTTGTCTGGCCCTCCTTTAGTCCAGTCATCGACATCCCTTTGAGAGTTGGTTTACGACTAGGTAAGATCTCCTCGCTTTAAAGAAGCTTCCGTGTCCCTTTAAGATTTTTAAAATAAAAATAAATTTCTTCGGGTAGGATTAGCTAAGAGAAAAGAAAGCTAACAACTTAGTAATGGGCTAATATAGCCTAACAGTATTCTGATGATATGATGTTTATATTTATAGATAAATAGATAACATGTCTGGGATGACAGAAGATAGTTTTTGGAGAAGGATGTCTACTATGAAAAATTTTTATAGAAAAGCTGAAATTAGTCAATTTATCTTCAACGACTAAACTTATTTTAGGTTTTAGGAAGATCACCTGGCTTAAAGCGATGGACGTTAAGTTTAACTCTTAATCTTCATTCAGGGACTGCCAGGTAAAAACATGTTGGTGCCTGTCCTAATGTTCATAATTGGTACTCTTATGACGATGGTGGCCTCGATTCTCTTTACAAACGCCATAGAACATGTTGGAGACCTGATGAACTGGTCGGAATCCTTTACCGGCGCAATAATAGCTCCGCTGTTCACATCTATACCAGAGCTCACCATAGTGCTCGTTGCCATTTTCGTTCACGGTGGAGCTACTGGACAGGAGATCGGGATAGGGACAATATTCGGTCAGCCGTTCATGACAAGTTCCCTATCCTATGCTCTCGTTCTTCTGGCAATGATCTTCGGATACAAAGTTGGGAAGAGAAAGGACCTCCGCATAAGCGTGGACAGGAGGCTAGCTATTCCCTTTATATTCACCGTGGTATTCTTCCCTATAGTCCTCGTTCCTGGAATCCTCCATGGATTCCTTGTGGACATCTTCTTCTCTCTCTTATTTCTTGGCGGGTACTTCTACTACGCTTGGCTTATGTACAGGAGCAGGGTAGCTGAAATAGAGCTTGAGGCGGAGCTAGAAACCGGAGGGGAGGAGGCACTTTACCTCGGCAGGTTCCTCGAAGAAAAGCCAGCTTATCTCGTTCAGCTTATCCTAGCAGTTATCGGGCTGTACTATGGGTCAGAGATGTTAGTGAAGTCGATAGACATAATATCAAGAATTCTCAATGTCAGTCCCCTTGGAGCGGCTCTGATCCTTGCTCCTGCAGCGACCGCGATACCGGAGACGATGACCGCCATAATATGGGGTTATCATGGAAAGGATACCTTCGCCATAGCGTCACTGGTGGGTGAAAGAATACTTTACTCCACCTTCTACCCGGCCTTAGGGATACTGATAACAGACTGGATCCTGGACATATACGCCTACTTCAGCGTCCTCGTGACAACACTCGTGTCCTTGGTCATGATACCATACATAAGGAGGGGCAGGATCCCGTCGGTGATCCTTGCTCTAGGCTTTGTGTTCTTCGTGCTCTATGCAGCGTTCGTCTTCCTCCACTCAATATTCTTCTAACAGTTTTAGAGGATCAGGCCTTCGTGAAGCTGCCTTCCGAGCCCTTTCATCCCACAAAAATCAACTTTTCCTTGAGGGCCATCAGGTCCTCTCTGTCAAGGGATCCCAGAAGAGCTAATATTTCGTCTAAAAGCATTTTCTTACCATTAAATTCCGGTAATCTCACCTTCCTAAGCTCGATTCTCCCGAACTTACCCTTGGCCATCAAGATGAGGGAGACGTCCATCTCTGTAATGCTCAGGACATCGATCTCTGCGTCAGCGAAGGAGGCCATCGGAATGGACCTGTCCTCCACTTCCAGGGAAAATGGCTTTATCTCCCTGATCTTCAGGGACTCACCATCAAAGATGATCTTCCCATCTGTGAATACCACATTCGAACCACAGATCACTCCCCCACTGAAGGATATCCGTCTAGACCGTATTCCCGAGAAGTTAGCGGCATCTATCTCGGAGTCTTGCACGTTGAGGAAATCTATCTCGGACCAGAGGGCGTAGAATTCTTTGATCCTCGTGTGCTCGATGGAAATGCTCCTGACGGAAGCCCCTGAAAGATTCAACCTGATGAGCTCACAGTTATGCAGCCTGATCTCACCGATTTCTGCATCTGAAAGATCGAACCCTTTCATCACACAGTTTTTCATTTCGAGAAAATTGATCTTTGCCTGAGAAAAGTGCATGTTGACTTCGAAGATCCTATCTTCCAGCTTCAGTCCAGGTAACCTGTATCCGACGAAGACGCATCTCCTCTCTTGTACTCCCTTCTCCAAAACCTCCTTGAACCTCTTTTTCACATCCTTCCTCTCCGATGGACTGTGAAATATGCAATATCCATCCTGAGTGGCTGGCTGATCGCACCTGTAGGAGGTAAATCCTCTGTCCATGTCCGGATAGAGCGTGTAGAACTTACACAGCCTCGGTGTCTCGAGGAACACCGGTTTAGGAACCTCTCTCTTGATCTTCAGAGGTGTCGAACTCATGATCTCACATTCCAATGAATTCCCTAGCTATCTTTTTCGCTCTCTCCCTAGGAAGTCCTCTTATCTTGTAAAAGAGCTCTCTACAACCCGCATAATCCAGCTTATTAACGAGTTTTATGAGGAATATCCTCTCAGCCAAGTGAGGGAATGGATCTTTCTCACTGGGGACCTTTTCCTTCTCTCTTTCCTGCAGAATTATCTTTATAATGCTTCTAGCGGCCAACAATCTCTCTTTTTCGGGATCTCTTTCTCCTCGGTAGTACATCAAAGTGAGTACGTCACCTGGGGGTTGGGGGAATCTCACCTCTCCTCGGGATATCTCGAGGGAGGGCTTCTCTAAAGCGAAGCAACTGTCGATCTGCCCATCAATCTTGTCCCTCAGTAGATCTTGAAGGGGTTGGTGTATGTCTCCCGCCTCAATATAGATCCTTCCCCTTAGCTCACCTGACTTCACGAGCTCAGCAATCCTCCTGGACCTCATATCCAGCCTGAGCTTTATCCTTCTGCTATCCACCTTGGCGTACTCCATTACGCTCTCAACAGCAGCGCCGAACGAGGAGCTAAAGGTCATGTAGTAGGCGTAGAGGGCTACGTAAGCATCTTTTTCAGTCTTGTAGACGGGCCCGAGGACGGGGTCCCTGAGTATGTCCCTTATAGACTCCTTCCCTCTGGCGTCTATGAGCTCGTATATCCTCTCCAGGGCGTCAAAGTAGGGTTCTACCTGGAGAATCCTCTTACCTTTGTCCCTCATCTCCCTCAGGACTTCGCACAGTCTTTCTGTGAACTTAGGAAATGCGGGGACAGAGACGTAGGTTTCCTCTGATATTTTATGGATGTAGTCGTCTGGAGCCAGGATACCATTCAGCATTCTCTCAAAGAATTTATTTGACGGCTCCTCCAAGATTATGGCATCGGACTCCTTCATCCTCCTCTTCATGAAGGGTATGGCCTCGATCCAGTGCGGAGAAAAAACTATGGTTATCCTAATCATCCTCCCTCGACCTCTGGACATCACCTTAAACTTATCTGAATCACTTACATCGATAACACAAAATTTTATTGTAATATAGATCAATGGGCGTCTGCTCCTCAGCGTCGAGGCGATAGGTTCCATTAACCAAGTCCTTCGAGCTCCATGGTTCGCCAAACTTTAATTTTGGACCAGTAACTCCCTGACTGTGAAGCTCCCTAGAATACTGATATCAGCTCCTAGTGGTAAGAGTGGCAAGACCTCAGTGACTCTTGGGTTGATAAGGGCACTTAAGGAAGAGGGGTTCAGAGTTCAACCCTTCAAGGTCGGGCCTGACTTCATAGATCCTTCCTACCACACGTTCATCTCCGGCAGGACCTGTCGAAATTTGGACTCGTATATGTTCACCAGGAATGTCCTTCTCTGGTCCTTGTTGAGAAACTCGAGGGACGCCGACATAGCCGTGATAGAAGGCTTCTTCGGATTTTACGACAGTCCAGACGGTGTAAGCGAAAGAGGTAGCACAGCCGAGGTCTCTAAATTACTCAAAACTCCGGTGATACTGGTTTTGAATGCTGAGAGGGTGAACAGGGGGCTGGCGGCCATAGCAAAGGGACTGGTGAGTTTCGACGAGGAGGCCCCTATAAGAGGGGTCATAGTGAACAATGTGGCCGGGGAGAGGCAAGAAGGAAAAATAAGGAGGATCTTCAGAGAACTGGCTCCTGAAGTGGAGCTTCTCGGGGTTGTTATGAGGAGCGAGACCGTGAGGGAGGTCATGAAGTACAGACATCTCGGCCTCATACCCATTGCTGAGAGGAGTAGAGAATTGGAGAAGCTGGTGGAGGTGTCTAAAAGAACTTCAGAAAGATTGGACCTGGATAGGATAAAGGAGATAGCTTCTGAAGCTCCAGAAGTAGATTTTCCTGACGTGAGGGAACCTGAAGCCACATTTGACGTGGATGTGGCTGTGTTGATGGATGAGGCCTTCTCCTTCTACTATCCCGAGAATATAGAGTTCCTACAGAGGCACGCGAGGAGGGTACTCTATGTGGACGCCATCAGGGACAATGAACTCCCTGAAGTGGACCTCCTCTACATAGGAGGAGGCTTTCCGGAGGTGTATGCCCCCCTCCTAGAGGAGAACGAGGAGTTCAGGAGATCTATTCTCAGAGAGCACGCAAGAGGAATGAGGGTATATGCTGAGTGCGGGGGGTTGATGTACTCCTGTAGCCGTTTGAGGATTGACAGGAGCTATGAGATGCTTGGGCTCGTGGAGGCAGAGGTGATCATGCAGAGAAAACCAGTGGGACACGGGTACACTCATCTGAGAGCAATAAGAGAAAACCCTCTATGCAAGGTGGGCAAGGAGATAGTGGGACATGAGTTCCATCACTCCAAGCTTGTGCTCGAGGAGGACGTCGAGTTTGCCTTCGAAATGCTCCGGGGCTACGGAGTAGACGGCCTCCACGATGGAATAATGAAGGAGAACCTTCTCTGCAACTATACGCACCTACACACGCTCCATGATTTCTCTCTATTTGAAAATCTCCTCAGATCTACACAGCGGTGAGAAGCTTTATACCACTCTTCGAGGGTATGAACTCTATGAGCTCCACTGGGTGGTTGGTGGCAAAGAGCCTCTCTATACTCAAGAAGAACCTGTATTTCGAGCCTTCCAGCCTTCTTCTAGTCCTGAAGATCCCATCCATGCTGTAGAGCAGAGGAACAACAGTGTTCTTGTAAGCTCCGGCGTAGAGGACATACACCTGAGTGAAGTTCTGGTTTCTGAGGAAGCCCTTCAATATCTTAAACATCTCGCTTATCTCTCTAGCGGTCTCGCCGTAGGTCAATGAGGTAAGTCCTGTTAAAGACTCCAAAACAGCTCTTCCCCCTTCTTCATGTGATAAGGCATATTCCTTGACCTTATTGAATACCTGCTGTGTGTCTATGGGATTTTTCACGTAGATGGCCCTATCAACAGGGGAACCCTCCTCCGTCATCCTTCTCCAAGACCAGCAGTCTATTATGGTAAGATTCCCAAGATCCCTCTCTATCTGCCCCTCACTTCTTCCTCTGGCAGTCAGGATGTCCTTCATTATCGTCACCAGAAGCTCTGGCGGTCTGTCATAGGTTATGTAAAGCACGTTTTCTCCTTTCACCAATCCTTCACAAGCGAATACCCTCGCGAACATGGAGTTATGGGTTCCAGGCCTCCCGTAAAACACGTTAGCAAAGTTCTTGGGTATTCCCCCCTCTATAAGCTTGTCAAGCTCGGGAATTCCGGTGGAGACTCTCTCGATACCCATATTCATCTCCGCCTGAACATCAACTTGTAGACGTCACCTACTTTCGTGAATCCTCTGGTTTTAAACCCTTTTGCTTTGGCCATCCTTATCAGGCAGTCTCTGGTCCTCTCATCATCTGTGGCCACGATGAGCACTTCATCATGTTCCACTATCTTAATCAGCCTCCTGAACCTTATTATCGAAAACGGGTATTCACAGCCGGTGAGGTCGAGAATTCTTTCCTTCTGTCCCATCTTTCTCTTGAAGACTCCCTCAGCACTGCTATATATTTCCTTGAGGGGTTTCTTGATCTTGTAGATGTTTTTAGGCCTGCCGACAGTTCCCTTTCTCAGTTTCACGACTTCAACCCATCCACTCATCACGAGAAATCGCAGAGTGAAGTAGAGACCCTTTTTCGAGCAGTTAAGTGCTGACGCTATTTCCTCAACAGTAGCGCCCTCGTTCATCCTCTTCTCCAGGTACTTCAGAACTCGTATCTCATTCTTGGAGAGCAGTTTTGTCTGGCCATCTTTAAATTTTTCCATAGAAAATCCTTGCGTACTTCTCTGGGAAAATTTATAATAATTCTCCTCGCTTGTGGTCGAGCTGTTGACGATCTTCTCTGGGTTGGTAAACACCTTACATATAAGAATAACAGCTTTTCCTGATTTAAAGACTGTGACAGACTTCCTTAAATCGTCGAAGGGGAAAGGTTATATATAATACCCTTTTTCTCAAACTTGGTGAAAACACATGCCCGAGATCGAGTTTAAGGGGCAGAAGTATATAGTGGATGAGGATGGATTCCTCCAGGAACCTGAAAAGTGGAGCCCGGAGTTGGCTGAGCATATGGCTAAAATCTATGAGGGCATAGATAAGCTGACTGACGAGCATTGGAAGGTCATAAACTTCCTCAGGGACTACTTTAAGAAGTACGGTATAGCTCCACCGATAAGAATTCTCTGTAAGACTACTGGGTTCAGTCTACAGAAGATATACGAGCTCTTTCCCTCTGGGCCTGCCAACGGAGCCTGCAAGGTTGCGGGCCTGCCCAAACCGACCGGCTGTGTGTGAAAGCTTTATCAAAATCTCTTCATTTTTTCCCACTAAAAACTCAAAAACGGGTGACTTGGATTGGCTGAGGAGGGAGGAGTTTTCAAGAAGAATAAAGATAAAGAGAAGGAAGTTGATGAGGGCAGGAGAACTTTTCTGAAAACCTTAGCTGTCTCCTCTGTGATATTGGCCTCAGCGGATCTGCTCAGCATCCTGAGAGTCCTCGGACCAGCCAAGCTCAAGATACCGAAGTGGCCCAAACTGAAGATATGCAACGTAAAAGACCTCAAACCTAAAGTGCCCGTTGAGTTCAACTACCCGTTGACGATAACCCCGAATCTCCTGATAAAACTTGGCAAAAAAGTCCCAGGTGGTGTTGGACTCGATCAGGACATAGTAGCTTACAGCAGGCTGTGTCAGCATCTGGGGTGCATAGTGGAATTCCTGCCGGAGGGCAAATGTGACAAATATCCGGACAGGGACATACTCTACTGTCCCTGCCACGCCGGTTACTATGACGCGGACGACAAGGCGAAGGTCTTAGCGGGACCACCACCTTACCCACTTCCTCAAGTCATACTCGACGTCGACGAAAACGGTGACATATATGCCGTCAAGATGGGGCCGCCTGTGATATATGGTGTCACACCGAAGGGGTCCGATGAGGTCTGGCGTGATCTTCTCCTAGCTCCAACGAAGATAGTTAAAGGCACCGGGTGATCTCTATGAGCGAGGAGCAGAAAAGCCCTATAGCAAGATTCGTCGAATGGATTGACTCCAGATTCGGTTTTTCCGATACCATATTGAGACCTGGACCGAAATACACATTCACACCTACTTATTGGCTGGGAGGTCTTGCCTTCTTAGTATTTATGCTCCAAGGAGTGACTGGAGCAATAATTCTCCTGTTCTACATCCCGAGCACCGACGCTGCCTATGAGCTCACGTCCAAGATGATCTCGTCAGTTCCCTTCGGAGCACTCCTCCAGACGGTTCATCTTTACGGCGGATACGCGATGATAATCCTGGCGCTGATTCACTTCCTTCGTTGTTACTTCGAGGGAGTTTACAAGAAGCCTAGGGAGCTGATGTGGATGGTGGGAATGCTGATGGGCCTCTGCACCCTCTTCATGGGGTTTACGGGTTACATACTTCCATGGTCCGTGATATCTGGGTGCGCTGCGCACATCTCCCTGGGGATACTCGACTATCTCCCGCCTCAGATAGGGGGGCCTCTTAAAACATTCATAGTTGGTATAGGCACAGACGAAGAGATTCTCAGGAGGTTCTGTGCTTATCACGTCGTCATACTCCCAGCAGCGGTATTTCTCCTGTTTTTGATAAAGCTTCACATGTTTGAGGTCCACGGGCCTGCCGAGCCTGTCACTCCTAAACATCACCTTCCTGATGATGCATTCGAGAGGAGGCCTTGGTTCCCTGACGTGCTTGTGTACCTCCTCATGCAGGGGTTTGTCTTCATAGCAGTTCTTCTGCTGGTTTCAGCCCTGTTTCCACTGGTGCTTCCACCTAAATTCTCGATGGAAGCAGCTGCTTCAGTTCATCCGGAGCCTGAGTGGTACTTCATGTGGATGTACACTCTTCTCAGGATAAACATCTTCAGCGGCACTTATGGGACCCTGGCGGTGATTTGTACAGTTGGGCTGATAGGCCTGATAATATTCTTCCTGCCGTTCGTGGACAGGTCAGAAGCCAGACATCCTCTCGAAAGACCAACTGCAACGACGCTTGGTCTGATAGGCATAGCTGAGTTCATAGTACTGATAGTCTGGGGATACCTAACCCCTGGCGAGAACCTGCCCACCGAACAGGCGGTCCTTGTGCTAGGTCTTCCAGCGCTGATAATAGCCCTGATCTGCAAATACTACTTTAACAGCATACTTGTCGAGAGAGGCATAAGGACTCCCAAGAAATTCGCGTTTGAGTTCCTGAGCGCTGTAGCTAGAAGGAGGTACCTGAGTGTAGTGGCCTTCAGTCTCCTTGTCAGCATGACCTCCTGTACAGCTGCTGGAGCTGTGAGCGATGCTGCTTGCGGAAATATGCTCAGCGCAGCGATGGGAACAGTGTTCACTGGCCTGTTGTTCTTTTTGGCCTTTGCTCTGATGTACCTCACAGACAGGACAGCCAATGTGCCGATGAAGCGTAAATTTGGTCCGTTGGAGATGGGAGGGGAGTGATGTTGCCGGATAGGATGGTTCTCGCTTGTGAGATCCTCGTGGTGATCCAACTGATAATCTCCATACTGATAGTGACACTGGACCCCATACTTCAGTGGCAGCCCTTCGCGATAGGGTTGGCCGTGGTGTTGATAATAGCGGCTATGGTGCTCTATGCGTATCACAATGCATCCGTTGAGTTCGATGAAGAGTGGCTGGCAGGAGCTGTCTCGCTGATAGCTCTAATAATACTGTTCGGTTTCTTCTATATCATAAAGGGAGGTTGACGAAGGTGGATCCATGGGCTTTCTTCGTCGGAGATGTGCTCTCCTATATAGCGGTCATAGTGTTCGTGATTGGAGTTTTGGCAAGAGTCGGCAAGTGGCTCTCCGTACCAGTGCCCCTTAAGGTACCGCTCACTCCCGGGCCCACAACCTACCCTGGAGTAGTCATCAGGCTTGCCAAGGAGGTCTTCCTATTCAGAAGCTTGTTCAAGGGGGAGAAAAAGCTCTGGGTAGGAGCGTGGACCTTCCACATATTTCTGCTGACCACGCTCATAATACACGTAATCAACCTGCTTTACCACGATCTGTGGAGCGTGATAGGCTACGGATGGTATGAGTTCGCCGGGTATACGGGGATTATACTCTTCGGGGCCCTGGTGTTCTTACTCGCTAGGAGGATTACTGCTCAGCACATGAGGTACCTCTCAAAGCTCCCGGATTACTTCATATTGATTCTCCTGATGGCGATAGTTTTCATGGGTAACTACATAAGATCCTTCTCGGGAGTCGACGTGAAGCAGGTCTCCGCTTGGCTCTATAGCCTGATAGCCCTTCATCCGATACCGCCCCCCAGCGATCCATACTTCCTCACTCATGTTCTCCTGGCTGAGCTACTGATTATGTACATTCCGTTCAGCAAGATAATGCACTTCATAGGGATCTTCGTCAGTCCCACAAGAAACCAGAGGAATGACGGCAGGATGAGAAGACACAGAAACCCGTGGAACTTCCCTGTAAAGATAATGAGCTGGGATGAGTACTGGGCCAAATTCGGGGATCAGCTTAGAGGTATAGAGGGAGAAAATGAGGGAGAAGCTAGAGAAGAACAGAAATCACTCACGGGAGATAAATCCGGGGTAGGAGGTTGAGTGGAGGGTTGATCTATGAGGTTGGACTTCTCAAATCCTGGTAAGAAGTGGAAGCTTTACGCGAGCCTTTTGAGCGATCAGAAGGAGTTAGGGCTTCCGTTTCCAAGAGAGTGGACGCATGAGAACTTTAAACTTCCTCCAAACTGGCGTGAAATCTTTCTAAAAAACATGGAGAGTGTTTTGAAGAAATATAGGTCGGTCAGACTGTTCATGGACCTCTGCGTTCACTGCGGTGCATGCGCCGACAAGTGCCCCTTCTTCTTGGCCACAAGAGATCCTCACAACATGCCTGTGGCCAGGCAGGATCTCTTCAGATCGGTCTACAAGAAGTTCTTCGATGCCTCCGGAAAGCTCCTTGGAACCACTGCTGGAGCGGTGAAGGATCTGGATGAGAAGGTGGTAGACGACTGGTACACCTACTTCTATCAATGCTCGGAGTGCAGGAGATGCGGGGTATTTTGTCCATACGGTATAGATACAGCAGAGATAACAATTGCTGCCAGGGAGGTTTTGCTCTCAATAGGACTGAGCACTAAGTCCACCACACAGTCCATAAACAAGTGCGAGTTCATAGGGAACCACTTGGGAATACCTCCAGCAGCGATGGCCAACTCTTTGGAGTTCATGGAGGAAGAGCTCAGGGAAGAGGGGTGGGATGTCGAGATCCCACTCAACAAGAAGGGGGCGGAGATACTGTTTGTCACGCCATCGGCCGACTACTTCGGAGATCCACATTGGTACACGATGAAGGGGTATGTGAAGCTGTTCCATGTGCTGGACCTAGACTACACTCTAAGCACCTACGCCAGCGAGGGAGGGAACTTCGGGCTTTTCCTGAGCTACGAACACATGAAGAAGATAAACGCCAAGATATATAAGGAGGCAAAGAGGCTGGGCGTCAAGTGGATACTAGGAGGGGAGTGCGGCCACATGTACCGGGTTGTTCACAACTTCATGGGGAGCATACACGAGGAGCCACCTGACTTCCTGGAGGAACCCGTCTCTCCTATAACAGGGACGAAATTTAAGAACGCCGTCTCAACGAAGATGGTACATATATGTGAGTTCACGGCTGATCTCATAAAACACGGCAAGTTGAAGCTCGACCCATCGAAGAATGATCAGTATGTGGTCACATATCACGATTCGTGCAATCCCGCTAGGGCAATGGGCCTCATAGAGGAGCCCAGATACATACTTAGGCATGTGTGCAACCACTACGTCGAGCTGGATCCGAGCGTCAACAGAGAGAGGACCATCTGCTGCACGGCTGGAGGCGGACTCCTCACAGATGAGTGTCTCGAGCTGAGGTATCAGGCTATAAAACCGAAAATAGATGCGATAAAGAGATCAGGAGCCAACTTCCTGGCACTCATATGTGCCATAGATAAGGCGGCCTTCCCAACCTATATGAGGCATTACAAACTTCCGATAAGAGTGGGAGGAGTCCACGAGCTCGTCGGAAACGCTTTGGTTCCTCCATAACTTTTTCAACAACATTTTTTATCTTTCCTCCTTTAACTCCTCTGGAGAGAGGTGGTGCATCTGCTTGAGGAGGAGAACGTCACTAGGATAGGTATAGTGGCCTGTGAGAAGATAATGGATCGCATGTGCCTAGGCTGCCTGAAATGCTTTAAATCCGCCGAAGATGGAGGAGGAATGTTTATGAACTATGAAAGCGCCAGAATCATGTTCATAACCTCCTGTGGAGGATGCCCTGGGTTCGTCATAAACAAAGTAGGCATGATGCTGAGAGAGGCCAAGTACTATGGGGCCGAGATAGATGTCATACACATAGGAACTTGCATTAAGAGTGCTGTCGAGGTGGGCAAGTGCCCAATAAACATAAACGAGCTTAAGGCGAAGCTTGAGGAGAAGTTCAAGAAGCCTGTGGTTATCGGCACGCACCCCTATCCTCCATGAGGAAGGCCACCTTTATATAAAAGCAGCAAGAGGTAAGGATGAGAGGTGAGGTGCTGTGGGAAAGAAGGTCCTGATTTCCGTCGATTACGCATGCTGCCAGGGATGTGGTACTTGTGCGGCCATAGCTCCCGATCTATTCGAGCTTAGGGATGACGGCAAAGCTTGGCCGGTCCAAGACGTCGTTGAACTCGATGATGAGCAGATGAAGCTCTTGGAGGAGGCCATGAGAGACTGTCCCCTGCACTGTATCAGTTACCAGGAACAAGAGTAGGTTCTCTCGAGGAATCATATGTCTTTAATTTTTCATACCGCCCTTCTCCTTTTTATAAAATCCGCTACATTTATGTGATGGATGAGCTAGCGTTCCACACGACCCTCCACTTGCTTCAACATAGCAGCTCCTTTTTTATGTACAGCTGAGCTTGTTCATAGATAGAAAGCTTTGAATACTTAAACTTCCCTCATCCATCGGCTTTAGCAGGCTTCTCGACTGCATGCCGGTCTAAGGTTGTGCTCGGTTACCACTAAAACCTGGTGAGTCAGCCTAAAACCTTCAGTGCGCTCCGAGCGGAACAATCAGTGACTCAGCGTGCGGAATGGAAGTCGCTACCTAAAGACTGCGGTGGCTCACAGAGTGGATCTGAAAAAAGTAAACCTTCCTGGAGGCATCATATCTTACGGAGTTTAGGTGTCCCCAACTTAAAATTTAATAAATTCCCCCTTTTGGATTGATTGGGGGAAATTATGTCCCTTGAGTTGAATATCGACGAGTTGAAGAAAGAGCTGGAGAAGAAGCCCTGGCTTATTGAAGAGCTGAAAAAGGGACCTTGGCCCGGATTCATAACGGAGTACGAGAGAATGGCTGCGAGGAAGGAGATAACAAAGAGGATGATGTGTCAGCTGGAGCTCTCTTACAGGAATAGGACCACCCTCTGGAAGCACGGTGGTGCCGTCACCGTTAAGGGATACGGTGGAGGTGTTATAGGAAGGTACAGTATGATACCTGAGATAGGACCACCCTCTGGAAGCCATACTTTCAGGGTTAACCAGCCAGCTGGTTGGTTCTACAAAACGGACAAGCTCAGAGCCATATGTGAAGTCTGGGAGAAGTATGGGAGCGGTCTGATGAACCTACATGGCTCCACAGGAGACATAATCCTGCTTGGAGTGGACTCTCCAGAAGTTCAGGAATGCTTTGAGAATCTCTTGGATGTTGGCTACGACCTAGGAGGATCTGGCTCCGTTCTCAGGTCCTTAAGCTGTTGCAAAGGTCCGGCTCTATGTGAGTGGGCCCTGATAGACACACTTGACCTATACCACGATCTGACCATGACCTATCAGGACTACCTCCACAGGCCTCACTGGCCCTACAAGTTCAAGATCAAGATCTCCGGTTGTCCGAATGATTGTGTGGCGGCTAAGGGAAGAGCTGATCTAGCTGTGATAGGCACTTGGAGGGATGAGATTCAGATAGACCAGGAGGAGGTTAGAAACTACGTAAAGAGCGGTCTCGACATAGAACATATAGTGAAGAACTGTCCCACAAAGGCCATGAGTTGGGACGGAAACGAACTTAAGATAGACAACAAGGAGTGCGTCAGGTGTATGTACTGCATAAACAAGATGCCCAAGGCCCTCAAACCGGGTAAGGACAGGGGAGCTACCCTGCTGCTTGGAGGCAAAGCAACAATCCTGCACACAGCCTTCATAGGCTGGGTTATAGTCCCATTCATGAAGATAGAGAAACCCTACAAGGAGCTCAAGGAGCTGTTGGAGAAGATGTGGGACTGGTGGGATGAGCACGGCAGGTACAGGGAAAGGATTGGAGAGCTGGTCTACAGACTAGGGATGAACGAGTTCCTTAGAGCTGTCGGATTGCCCGCGGTACCGCAGATGGTGTGGCACCCAAGGAACAACCCGTACATCTTCTGGAGGCCTGAGGAGCTGGAGTGAGGTGATAAATTATGGCGCAAAAAGTTAGTAAGGATTACTGGAGCAAGATCATGAGGGGTCCCCCGTATTATGGGGACATGCTCCACCCCATCCTGAAGAAGAACTATGGCAAATGGAAGTATCACGAGCATGTGAAGCCGGGTGTGGTTAAATACGTGGCAGAATCCGGTGATGTCCTGTACACGGTCAAAGCTGCCATACCAAAGATTCTAAGCGTGGACACAGTCAGGGTCCTCTGCGACATAGCCGATAAATACAGCGACGGCTACCTCAAGTTCACCAGCAGACATGCTGCTCAGTTCCTCATTACCGATGAGAGCAAGATAGACCCGTTGATAGATGAGCTGGAGAGTAAGGGCTTCCCCGTTGGTGGTACTGGAAAATCCTTCAAGCCGATAATCCATACGATAGGCTGGAATCACTGCCACACCGCTATATATGATGCTCCTGGCCTGGCTAAGGCGATATCCGATGAGCTCTTTGAGTACTGGAAGAAACCTGATCTTCCTGCTAAGCTGAAGATAGCGTTGGCGTGCTGTCTTAACATGTGTGGTGCCATACATTGCTCCGACATAGCCATAGTTGGTCTGCACAGGACTCCTCCAGTGGTGGACGACGAGATTGTGTCCAAGTTTTGTGAGATACCCAGTACTATAGCTGGATGTCCTACCTTCGCACTCAAGCCCAAGGTTCTAGGTCCAGGAAAGAGGAGCATTGAGGTGGATCCAAAGAAGTGCATGGGATGCGGAAACTGCTATTCTGTCTGCCCCGGAATGAAGATCTTCAATCCGAAGTACGACTGTCTCTCCATATGGGTCGGAGGCAAGATACCCGACTCCAAGACGCCGCCCAAGTTCTCCAGGCTCATAATCCCGTATGTGCCCAACAATCCGCCGAGATGGCCTGAGGTAACTGAAATCGTGAAGAAGATAGTGGACCTCTGGAGGAAACACGCGAGACCTGATGAGAGGATAGGAGAGTGGATAGAGAGGATAGGCTGGGAGAGATTCTTCAAGCTTGCCGGCTTGGAGTTCACGGAGAAGCACATCGACACTTACCTGTTCTCCGTCAGGGACTTCAGGAGTTCCACCCAGTTCAAGTGGGAGTGACTCCTCTCTCCCCTTTGTTTTTTATAGAGATCTACCACAGGAGAACACCTGTTTTAATGATTCCTTGATGTTCCTAATGGAGTTGGAGTAGTTTACTTCTAAATAAAATAATAAAATAAAGAGAAGAGAAAGAGGTAACAAATCCTATATGAGCTTCGCTGAGCTGAGTATCCTCCTCATCGATTCAACTACCTCTTCAGGCTCCTTCATCAGAGGAGGTCTGACATAAGGCTTCACAGGAGTCCTCATTAGGAAAAGAGCTGTTTTTATTGCTGTGGGGAATGAAGACGCTACATCGTAGACCCTCACAACATTGATGAGTCTCCTATGGAGCTCGACAGCCCTCTTGAGATCTCCCTCCATGAACGCCCTGTAGATGCCCACATGGATCTCGGGAGCGAAGTTTGCACAGGCCATGATCCCTCCATCTCCTCCCATCGCCAGGACGTTGAGCAGGTGATCGTCTAGGCCGGTGAGGACAGAGAAATCTCTCCTTACGGACTTAACCTCCAGGATAAGATTTCTCATGTATGTGACACTGTCGTAGGTAACCTTTGCTCCAGCAACACCGCTGTGCTCCGCAGCCAATCTTCTGTAGACGCTTACCGGTATCATGTTCCCGGTGAGGCTCGGTATGTTGTAAATTATCAAAGGAAGGTCAACCCTCTCAGCTATCCTGGAGAAGTGGAGGCAGAGGTTATCCTCCCTGAGCTTGAAGAAGAAGGGTGGTGTTGCTATGACTCCATCAGCACCGAGATTCTTCATCTCCTTTCCCATCTCAATGGCCCTCTCAGTGTCGTTAGAGCTTATTCCAGGAATGACCTTCACTCTTCCTCCTACCTCATCGAGGACCGCTTCAACTAATCTGAGACCTTCCTCCTCCTTCAGATGCACAAACTCCCCGGTGGTGGAGTAGGGAAACACGCCGGAGACCTGAGAATCTGCCAATCGCTTTGCTAGCCATCTGGCAGCATCTAGATCCAGGGAAAGGTCCTCCTTGAAGGGGGTTATCATGGGAACTATCACACCCGAGAACATGTTGAATCCCCCTATTTTCAGCACAGCTAAAGTTAAGAGTTATTCCTCGATCAGCGGAGTGTTGAGGTCCTCTTCAGACGGAACACAACGGTTCCGCCGCAGGTGAAGGGAGCTCCTGGATCCGGACACTGAATGTACCCTTCATCCTCTGAGAAGCCTATTCCCAATGTCTTAGCAGATATTCCATGGGAGAGCGGAGAGAGAAGGCTTATCATCCCGACAAGAGCGTGTATGCATATTTTATCACCCCTCAACAGAAACCCATCGACGAAAAAACGATCGCCTTCAACATATCCAGCAGCGCACCTTCCCCTCACCTCATGGACCTCGACGACGACCCTGTGAAGAACGCACATCAGAGACTCAATAACGGCCCATCCTTAAATTTTTAGTCCTCACCGATCCTCCTGAGATGAAGGGAGCCGAGTACATACTGGCGTCGCTGCTGGCCACCTGCCTAGCAGTCGCACTAAGGGTCTTCGCTGTGGTCGCGAAGGGCAACCTGGCCATAGTGTTCGAGGTTCTTCACGCGGGCATGGATGTGATGATAACGTTGATGGTGCTCATCTCAATAGTGATCACAGAATCGAGGATCTCCGAGAGGTTTCCCTATGGTCTCTACAAGCTCGAGGACCTCGTAACCCTGATCGTGGTGGTGATGATGATGATCTCCGGAGTAGATCTCCTGATCTCCGGGGCGAAAAAGAGTCCCTTCCCCACAAACATCGATCAGGTAATGGCCCAGCTCCTGAGCCTGATACCTCTACAGGCATCGGCGTTCACAAGGAGCAAGGCAGCTCAGGTGATGAGGTCGCCCGCCCTCAGGGCTGATGCTGTTCACTGTCAGGTTGATGTGCTGGAGGGTCTTGGAGTCGCTCTCGGGCTCTTCTGGTTTATTGCGTCAGGACGATCAACGGCTTACACCGTCGCTCTAATTATTGCTGCTCTTGGATTCTTTTTATCTGCTTTTAAGGTCGGCAGAGAGGCCATTCTGGCGATCCTCGACATGCCGAAGGATAAAATGCTGTGCAGCAGGATAGCTGAGCTATCGAGATCGGTGGACGGGGTGACCAGGGTGAGCTCGGTCAGGGCCAGATGGGCAGGTCCGGTCATGTTCGTGGAGGTGGTCCTAGAGGTCAAGGCAGCAATGACCGTTGAGGAAGCTCACATAATAAGCAATAGAGTTGAAGAGCTCGTGAAAAGTAGAATAGAAGGAGTTCGAAGGATAACGGTCCACATAGAGCCCAGCATAAGGGAGAATCTCCTGATAGCTCTTCCCATCTGCGAAGGGAGAGTATGCAGGCAGTTCGCTAAGGCCGAGAGGTTCCTTCTCGTCAAAGTTAGGGGTAACAAGGTCATCTTGAGGAGGGAGTTCTTCACAGGCCCTGTTGAAAGGATGCTCTGGGGTGCTGAGATTTCGGAGAAGCTTGCCGAAGTGGGAGTTACGGACGTGATATTGTTTAATATAGGAGAAATAGCCTTCTCAATACTCCTAAGACACGAGGTTTTCGTCTGGAGAGCTAAAACCGATGATCCTAACGAAAACATAAGGCTTCTCATGGAGAGGAAGCTAGATAGGATCAAGAAGCCTACGAAAGAGGCGTCTTGGCGCACTTCCCAGGGAGAGTGAGCACATGTTAATCGACGCTCATGTCCATTACCACGAGCTTGAGAGAAGCTACGACGATATGATGATCTTAGCGGTCTCCGATGACCTGGAGTCATCGAGAAAAACTCTCAGTCTGGCGAGAAGGACAGTCTTACCGTGTGTGGGAGTTCATCCTTGGAGTGTTGAGAGCTCCAGTTTGAAGGACCTAGACGAGCTGAGAAGAATAATAGAAAGAAAAGAAATAATTTGTTTAGGTGAGATAGGGTTGGACAGGAGGAGAGCATGCAGCTACAACAGGCAAGTGGAGTTCTTCACAGAGCAACTGAGGATAGCGGCTGACTTCTCGCTTCCAGTGAATCTCCATGCTCTTGATGCTTGGAGAGAGGTCCTCAACATGCTTGACCGATATGAGATCGAGAGGGCGATCTTTCATTGGTTCACAGGACCTCTTGACCTCCTAGAGGAGCTGAGGAGCAGAGGATACTTTATAACAATAAATCCTGCGGTGGTGGTCCAGGAGAAGCACATGAAGATTCTGCTGGAGGCTCCGCTGGACATGATGCTGACGGAGAGCGATGGACCATATATCTACAGGGGCATTCGATTGAATCCAAGTATGATCCCTTGGTTGATCTCCGTCATCTCGAAGGTCAAGGGCATCAACACAAGAGATCTGAAGACGATGTTCGCTGAGAACCTTTCCAGGTTCGTAGGACGAGCAATAGTTCCATGACCTTGATGTTCTGCACAGGATCTTTTGTTGCTCTCGTGAGACGATGAAGCGGTTGTCGTAGCCATCTAAGAGCCCCCTAATATCCTCTCTACTTCCTCATGAAGGAGCATATACGTGACCGACTATCTGAAGGATCCAACTCCCCTCAGAGGGCCAGATGAACTCGACAATATTCCTCCTAAAATCCCTCGCGAAATCCAAAACTTTCCTCGAACTCCAAAATGAGAAGGTATTCTTCACCAGGTTAAAAACCGATCTAAGCTAAATCTTAATAAGCTGTCTCCGAGACTATAGATAATAAATTCGGTGGGTTCGTTTGCCACTCATAGAAGTTCTCATACCGGCCGAAGTAGGGGAGGTGGGCTTCTGGCCCGGAAGCTTCTCCGATGAGGAGCTTAAAGAGTTTTTCTTGGCCAAGGACCTGTCAGGCGAAATTCTAGCTAGGATAACTGGCAGAGAAAAGGAGATCGAGGAGAGGCACGGATTTAAGGTGAAATATAAGTATATTAGATTAGAATATTTTAGTGATTTGAGGAAAAGAGGAGTGGAGCTTCCAGCCCTGATCATCGACGGCAGGGTTTTCTCCAAGGAGGGCGCCCTCATAGCGGCGGATCTCATAGCTTCTGGCATGAATCCAGGTGAGATAAGAGCAGTAGATCATCTGAAAACTGATAGCTTGAAGAAGATGGCAAAATCCATGATCAGTAGGGCCAAAAGTTCGGGTATTGATCTGAAGAGAGACCTTCCTGAGTCTTGGAAAGTCTTGGAGAAGGTTCTGTCATCGGAGAGGATACTTCCAACAAAGGCCTTGGAGATATTTTCTCTTCTAAAAAAATTGGAGGATAAGCTGCTTGAACTCGAGAGAGAGCGCAAAACCATAACCGAAGCGAAGATCAGGGTATCAAAACTGGTGAGTAGGCTATCAGCCGAGGCTAAAGAGCTATCCGACAAGTTGGGGGAGTTGGGTGTGAGAATAGAAGGATTGCCAGATCTCAGCATCGATTCCGTGGAGAGTGGAAAGGAGCTCGAGAGAATCGAAGCTCAGGCTGAAGACCTGCTGAAGGCTGTCGAGGCTCTCCTAGGTAACCTCGACAGGATAAAGAACGTGATCCTGTTGAAAGACAAGATCTTTAAGGTATGCCCCTACCTAGTTGCTTCTCTAGGATCCTCCCTCAACGAAGAGCCGCTTTGTCAGGTCTATCGATCGATAGGTTTGGACAGAAACTTCATGAGGATCGATCGGGTCAATGAGCTGCAGCGTCTGATGTCTGTGATCTCGAAATATGGGGATGTGATAGAGAAGATATATGAGCTGCAGATGTCCGGGATGTCTCCCCAAGAGTTCTCAAGGAAGATCGGTCTAAGTGGGATAAAAGATGCTCTGCGAATCGATGATCCCCTTACCTTAGCGTCCACCGTCTTGGAGTCGATAAAACCTCATCTGCCAAAGCTCGGAGAGCTCGACATGACAAAGGAGATAAAAAAAATGTTGCCCGTCTGGGAGAAGCACATAGTTAGGCTCCTGGAGAGAGAGGGCTCCATAACGGTAGATCAAATAAAGATACCTGATCGATGGAAGGAGACCGTTTTAAGGGATATGGAAAGCAAGGGCATTATAAGGAGATCTGGCAACGTGATAACCTTGCTCTGAAGCTTCACAAGGAGTTTTCATCTGAAGGACTGTGGGTATGCTGTCAACGCCGATATCAACGGAGCTAAAAACATACTAAAACGAGCATGGGCTATACGCTGCGGTCAGGGGCTGTAGTGACCCAGCCAGAAGGGGGTGCAGCTTTGTGCTGCACACTCCCCAACCTCCGTAAGGCTTCTGGTGGAAGCCCCCGTCTTTAGAGGGGGAGGAGGTTACTATAAGCAAGGCCTCCTCATGAGAACATCTCAGCGAACGGATATCCAATATAACATAATGAAGAACTTCATCTCCTGAGTTGCTGCTCCTCGCTCCCCATGCGCATGATCGGCGAGAAATAAGCGCATTCCTCCGGGCTTATCTTCAACTCCTCCGGATTAAAGTCACCCATCTCAATGGGAGCGTTCCTTATGATCACGAAGGGAGTGAGCTCCCTGCCCTCTCCCATGTAGATGTGTCCAGCGGCAGCCAGATCATCTGCTATGTTGAGGGCCGTCACCAGGATCCTTCTCCCGAAGAGATCATCCTCTCCTCTGTAATCCTTCACTCCAACGAAACCGTGCATACCGAGGGCGAACCCGGTGGTTCCTCTCCTGAGAGGAGAGAGGCGACTGTCCACTATTATGACCCCCACAAGCTTTCCTGTCCGTCTCCTGATCTCAAAGGCCATCTTCCTTGCCTCACGATTCGGATCCTCAGGCCATAGAGCAGCGCAGCCGGGAGGTGCATTCTTGTGATCAACTCCAGCGTTGGCGATGAGGTTCCCATCCTTCACAGTAAGTACGGTCCTCAGGGAAGTTCCTATCACGGTGTCCGCCTCTCTCAAAACGATTTCCACGAATTCAGGCTCAAGAGAAGACTTCTCAGCGAGTTTGATGGCTCTGTTTGAGGGCTTGATTGCGGAGAGGTTCACAAATCTCCCCTTGGAATGTGATATCGCCTTGTCGGCGATCAGTATTATGTCCCCATTCCGGAGCTCGATCTTCATCTCGGAGAGCCTGCTCAGCAGGAGATCCACCAGATCGCATCCTGTCTCAATTCTCCCCGTTCTCACGGGAATTACCTCCAACGAGTCACCCCCACAGAACCTCAGCTCCCAATCTCTCAAGGAGCTTCAGCAGGTACTTCGCTATCTTCAGCTTCAAAATCTTCCTCCCCAAGTCCTTCCCGGAAGTCACGTCGTATCTATTTATCCTCATGAAATTCATGCCAAGAAGATGTATCCTCTTGGCTCCTGCTGACCAGGCCAGGAAGGCAGCTCTGTCCCCATCCGTGAACCCGCCGAAGTTGTGTACGGAACCCGCGGGCTCCACCTGAGTGGTTGGGATTACTGATCCCATTCTTGGGACGTAACTGATGATTCTCCTCACGTTATCCCCATGAGCGTGCACCACGAGCACGGAGCTCATCTCAAGATATGACTCGACGGGACCGTCGAGGTCCGTGACCACGACGTCAGGATCTCTTCCCGTGACTTGTTTAAAGACAACAGAAGCAGCGTCTGCTGCCACGATGATCCCCTCAGGAGAGTTCCTGAGCTGATCAGCTAGCTCAGGAGCGTTTCCAAGAACCCAGACCTCCTCTCCTCGGATTAACTCCTCCAAGACATCTGGACTCTTGGGAGAAGCAAGCTCGTCGAGCAGGAGAGTAGCTCTTCTATCCTCGCCCACGTCGAGGTCCAACACACCCGCTATTCTGTGATATATAGGCATCCAAAACTTTAAGTCTATGTCCCTCATCATGCAGCGTGAGAGCCGTGGAGAGCTAAAAAGGTGATGTTTTGTTTCTTAGAGCCGATCTCTCAGGCGTGCGGATTGGTCTGGAAGAAGATGTGAAGGTCATGGGTGCAATAAACCTGAGCCCTGAATCTTTCTATGCTGGTTCGGTCGTTAGAAATCCCGAGGAAGCCCTCCAGAGGGCCGAACACATGATCGAGGAGGGAGCCTCCATAATAGATGTGGGAGGGATGAGCACTGCTCCCTACCTGGACACGGAGGTCAGCGCGGAGAATGAAGCTCGGAGGGTGGTTCCTGCGATAAGGCTTCTCAGCAGCAAACTTGAGGTCCCCATATCTGTGGACACGCAGAGGAGCTCCGTAGCCAGGGAGGCAATGGATGCAGGAGCCTCGATAGTGAACGATGTGTCCGGCTTATCCGATCCCGAGATGCCTGAGCTGATAGCTGACACAGGCTCATCACTCATCCTCGGAGCGCCTAGGGAGCCCTTTGACCCTCATTCAGATCCAATATCTCAGATTAGAAGGTCTCTATCTCATGCCCTGGAGAAGGCCAATAGCTTCGGCATACCCGAGGGGAGAATTGTGATAGACCCTCTGATAGGGTTCTTTAGAAGCGAGATCTGGTATCTCTGGGACTGCGCTGTCATCAGGCGATTAGGGGGACTTCTATCTCTTGGTCGTCCCATATGTATCGGAATCTCCAGGAAATCCTTTATAGGCAAAATACTAGGCATTGAAAAACCTGAGGATAGACTTATAGGAAGCATAGCAGCCGTGACCTTGGCGGTGGAGAGAGGAGCAAGCTTGGTGAGAACTCATGACGTAAAGGAGACTGTTCAAGCTGTTAGAACTGTTGAGGCGATGACCGATCGGCCAGTCAGGCTGAATCGTGATGGCATTGAGGTGATGGGGCTTCCTTCTCTTAGGAAGCTCGACGCCAGGGATCTAATGATAAGGATGGGGGTACATAATGTGGGCGCTGATATAATGTCGGACAAGGCGATATTTCATCTCTTACTGCTGAGAAAGATCAGAAGGGAGGTTGCTCTGATAATAAAACAGGAACTTCTCGCTTGTGGGGGAGACGCCTCCCTTCCAAAGGAAGTCTTTGACCTTGGAAAAGGGAGGGTGGATGTGGTGCTCATGGCTAACAGATCCCAGCTAAGCAGGTTGATCGAAAAACTCGAGGTGAACGCGTCTCACGCCTCTACACTCAAAGACGATTTTGTGAACATATCCGCTCTTCTGAAGGAGATCATAAAGATGAGCGATTAGATTAACTTTTTAAAGGGGATGCATAAACTCCATAAACCCGCTAGATCGAGCTCATCTTGGAAAGGTTGTGCTCCACTCAAACGTGCCTCGACAAGCTCTGACCAATTTCAGTAAGAAATCCTCCCAGTGGAGGGGAAGGCCAGATGACCACAAAAAGTTATAAAACAGCGCTGATGGTTCTCCTCCTCACCTCATTCACCATAAACCTTGGATTCACAGCAGTCGATCCAGTATTCCCCTATATGGTGTTGGCATTCAAGGGACTGCTGAGGAAACTTCCCGAGACAGTGCAGGGAACGATACAAGCTCATGAGGGAGCTGTGGAGTTTGGACTTCTCATGGCCGCCTTCATGGCGACCAGAGCTCCAATGGCTGGAGCTGTGGGTTTCATGAGCGATGTCCTGGGAAGAAAGAGGATAATATGCCTTGGACTCGGGATATACACCCTGGTCTCCACAGGACTGATCTTAGCGGACAACATATCTGAGCTAATCTTCCTGAGAGCTCTTCAGGGCATCGCCTCAGCTATGGTGTGGCCGGTTGCTCAGGCATACCTGGCTGATGTAACTCCGAGGTGGAGCAGGGGCAAGGTGATGTCCGCTTTCACAATGTCTTTCACACTGGCTGAGATAGCTGGTCCTGCGGTCGGGGTCGCGATATACGAGGGTTCCATAACCCTTCTCCATATAACGGACCTTCTCACCGCACTGAGATCTCCCTTCTACTTTCTAGCAGCCATGAGCCTTCTGTCTCTGATTCTGAGCCTTCTGCTTCCCAAAACTGCCTCCGAAAAGGTGTCATCCACCAGCTTCAGGGAAGTGGTCAGGGCTGTGAGATCCCTCCCTCCAGAAGTGGCCAGGAGCGTCAAGGCGATATACTTCAACGGGGTCGTGAACGGCATCGCCATGGGGATAATGAACACGGTGGCCATAGTCTATATGATAGAGGAAGTGGTGAAGGACCCCCTCTACATAGGCTTCTTCTCCACAGTTCTCTCGGCGGTCTCCTTACCGGCGACTTTTCTATCTGGGTATGTGACTGACAGGATGCATGAGAGGAAAACAGTCGTTATGGTGGGTTATCTGCTCGGAACAATTGCCTTCATAGCGATTCCACTGACAAACAACTTCAGCACCTTAATCCTGATTGGATCGATTGCCAGCTTAACCTTCAGCTTTTCTATGCCAGCTCTAAGAGCTCTTCAGGCTGATCTGGTGGAGTCAGATGTCAGAGGAACAGTTTTCGGTCTCCAGCAACTCTTCTTCAATGGAGGAACTTTTTTAGGTGCCGTCGTTGGTGGCTGGATAACCTCATACGCGGCAGCATCGTCACTGCCCGGAGGAATCACGGGCTATGCAATTCCTTTCTGGATGACTGCCGCAATGGATCTGCTGTCGGTAGTTGTGTTCTCAGCGTTCGTGACTGAGAGAAAGGATACGGATGAGAGGAGAATTAAGGATCAGGGGATGGGAGATTATCCTCTTCCGTAAAGACCTGTGACAGATCCTTCAGCGATCACATGCCCCTGCATGGCATGCAGCACTTGAGATGCGGTCAAGCCCGGACTCAAGGGAAGTTTTGAGTCCAAGGCGTAGACATGGAAGATGTATCTGTGGGTCTTGCCTAGGGGCGGGCACGGACCTCCATATCCCATCTCGCCGAAGTCATTGACTCCCTGATATCCGTACTGAGTGACGGCTTTCCTGGGTAAGTTCTCTGGAAGGGAGGTCACCTCGGCTGGGACGTTGTAGAGGATCCAGTGAATAAAAGTTCCTCCTGGGACGTCCGGATCCTCGACTATCACCACATAGCTCACAGCTCCGCTCACCTTGCTCCAAGATAGAGGAGGCGAGATGTTTCTGCCCTCACATGTATAAACCCCAGGAATCTTTCCTCCGCTCTCAAAAGCCCTAGATTCAACTTTGATAGAACTTCTAGTGCTCCTCAAGCTGAACTCCACAAAAAGTAGCGCTAAGATGACGAAGAAGATCACCACAAACGTCAGCTTCCTCAGAGGATCTCACCCATGTAACGACCTGGAGATAAAATTAATTCATTGTGACCATCTACATGTCGATCCGTCCGTGAAGCTGGATAAGGAGAAGGATGAGGGGAACGTAGAGTACAAGCTCAGACTCTCACCTCCCTCTGAGGAGAGAATCGAGGAGCTGGCGACTCAGCTCAACTACAGGATAAACGAGGGGGGCGGGGAGGCCTTCTATGAGCTTGGAGTTTCAGACGACGGCCAGCCAGTCGGTCTGACTGATCAAGAGGCGGAGGAGGCCTTCAAAGTCCTATACAAAATATGTAAGAAGATAGGAGCAAGCTATATGGTGCTCAGAAAGGAGAGGGCTAGGAGAGGCTATGTTTTCGAGGTCCTGATAAGGAAAAGCGTTGACGTTCCACCCGTAATGATAAACGTTGTCCTGCTCGGGAACGTGGACGCAGGAAAGTCCACTTTGAAAGGCGTCCTAGTGAGCGGTCAACTCGATGACGGTGACGGGGCGGCGATGAGCTGGGTGGCGAGATATCCTCACGAGCTGAAGATGAGGAGGAGCTCCTCCGTCTCCATACACATATTGGGGTTCGACGAGAGAGGAAGATGTATAAACGACTCGTTCAGATACAACGAGCCCGAGATATACCTTCGATCCTCGAAGATCGTAAATCTGATCGATCTGGCCGGTCACTACAGGTATCTCAGAACCACGCTCAGAGGGGTTCTAGGAAGCCTGCCTGACTATGCCCTACTGGTGGTCGGAGGAAATGCCGGACCTATAGGGTCATTCAAGGAGCACTTGGGCATAGCCATAGTCCTAGGCATACCCATAGCAGTTGTGGTCACGAAAGTGGACATGGCCCCGAGGAAGGTCTTGGAGAGGACCTTGAAGGACTTAATCAGGATTATGAAACTCCCCGGGATAAACAGGATCCCAGTAATTGTGAAGAACAAGGGAGATGCTGTTCTGGCCGCTAGGTACGTGAAGCACGGCAGATTGACACCTGTATTCCTCGTCTCCAACGTTACTGGACGGGGCTTGGAGCTTCTTAAATTCTTCATGAATGCTCTTCCCCCTAGGATTCCTTGGCAGGAGAGGATGAAGGAGAGTTTTCTCTGCTACATAGACCAGAAGTTTGATGTGAGCGGCGTGGGACTCGTAGTCAGTGGTTTGGTCGAGTACGGATCGGTGTCCGAGGGGGATAAGGTTTTGATAGGTCCTTTGGACGACGGAAGCTTTAGATCCGTCAGGATAAGATCTATACAAGTGAACAGGATGCCTGTTTCTCGCGTGATAGCTGGAGAGATGGCTGGTTTTGCCTTGAAGGGAATAGAGGAATCAAGAGTGAGAAGGGGGATGGTCCTTCTAGGCTCTGGTGCTGACGTCAGGGCCGTCTGGAGGTTTAAGGCAAGGATAAGGGTCCTCCATCATCCAACGACCATAAGGGTTGGTTATGAGCCTGTGGTACATATACATACCATAAGGCAGACCTGCAAGATCGTGAGATCGAGCAAGCCATTCCTCAGAACCGGCGACGTCGCTGAGGTCGTCTTCAGGTTCCTGAAAAGGCCCGAGTACATAAAGGAAGGTGATGTGTTCATATTCAGGGAGGGTACCACGCGAGGACTCGGAAAGGTTCTGGAGACCTCCCTTTAACTCTATCAGTGTAGGAAGTCCCCTCCGTGAATGGAAAGGGATGAGAGCTGGTAAGCTTATGTTTCTCTTCTGCATGTTCACTATCATCCATTTGGCTGAAAGATCTGATGGACCTAGGCTGGGACAGTCCGAAGTTACGCCTATGGAGACGAGTCCGGTCATTGAAGCAGCCCTATTGTTAACGGTGAGCCTATTAATTACTTCTAGGACATCATGAATGCTTAAACTCAACCACCCACATCCCCTAATTCACCCCCACTCCGAAGAATGGGGATTTCTTAGCGATGTTTTGTAACCCTGACGAGAGATGGTCGGAGGTCACCCAGATGGGTGGGTTCGTGCAGGTTAGATCTACCGCTACAGCCACAGGCCTGGATGCACTCCACAGGATCCCCTTTAACCTCTTTACCTTCTGTCGCTAAGAAGGCCCGTCCATAAGGGCGGAGATGAATTAGGGGAGTTGGTGGTAGTTACTTTCTGTACTCAGACTTCGATGAAATATCGATGAGATCGTGGCTATACACTGCGGT
>JAOZGP010000029.1 GCA_027491735.1 Thermoproteota archaeon
GAGGAGTGCCGGATCTGTCCTTACAGGCACATATGTGGAACGCCCTGTCCGGCAGAGGTGTATGCTGAGAACGGCAGCATGTTTGAAAAGAGTCCCTACTGCGATTTCTACAGGAAAGTGATAGAGCATGCATTTAAAGTGATTGCTGAAGGAAAGGCAAAGTACGTCATAAGGGAGGGAGTAATGAGGACGAAGTATCGCATTGAGGTGTAGTATCATACTTGGTTAGTTAGATTAAAGATCGATATAAAAATAATTGACAGCATGAAAGTATATTGTCTCAGTATATGTGCTCTAAAAGACTTAATCCAGTAGATTTGGGAGCTATTCATCTGGAAGTGCTTAAATATAGCCACCTTACGAACATCTGAGGCATCTCTAACAGAAAACGCTGAGAGGTCTTTAACTCAACCCCGCCCGATGTAATTTTTATATTCAGGTTAACACACTTCTTCATATGAAGGTCGTGACGAATGCCACTCACGAGTTGAGGAGAGGATTGAACAGGCTGAAGCTTGGAGCCCTCTTCTACATCACAGCCTTTATCTTAGCATTTGTGGGAATTGCCGCCATATTTTCCTTGCCTGGAGTGTTCTCTCTTATAACTCAGAGCTTCTCGGAAGAACTTTCAGGATCCCCAGCTCTTCCTGGGCTCCCTGGATATACACCGAGGGCTCCTCTCATCGCGATCCATCCGAAGTTACTCGCTGTCCTGGGAGTCAGCGCCCTCCTTCTGCTGATCGCTGGAATTCTTGGAGTAATCTCCTTTGTGCTCTGGTTCATGGCCACAGGGGACCTGAAGAGATACAGGAAGAGGCTTGGAATAGGGAGAACTGGTATGATCCTGCAGATCCTAGCTGTGATAATAATTATCGTCTGTGTGGTCGGCCTTATCGCGTTCTCAGCCGTCTCAGCAGGGCAGCTGATCTTCGAGAAACCCTTGTTCGGCGCATCCACCGTAATGATGGTCTTAGGAGTTCTCGGTGTCGTCGTAATAGGAGCGATATTAGCGATCATAGGGAGCATAATGTTCGGTTTGATGCTCATGAGGATGCCTGAAGAGGGTCTGGACAGCGGATTCAAGAAGGCAGGCATCATCTACTTGGTGGGTATGGTGACCTCTCTGATACCCTTCGTGAGCCTTATCTCCTGGATATTAGATCTGACCTCGGCCGTTCTCGTATATAGGAGCTCAAAGAGAAGCCTGGAGTCCTTGCATGAGGGCACCTCCTTCCTGTTAGAAGGCTAAACCGCTCTATTTTTACTTCAGAATCGAGGTGAGCGAACGCTTGGGTACCTGACAGACATCGCAATCCTTGGACGTCGTGTGGAACCGTATTCGTCTGAGGTGATGATTGCTGAGAATGTTCGCGAGTGAGCATCCGACAGGTTAGGCAGGTTCACCTGACCAGAAGGCTTATATCATAGAGACGCCAGGACACTGTAGGTGAGATCATGCGCCAATTTCAGAGGTTGATGTCCCGCCAATATCATCTTTAGATCTCCTTACCATAAGGAAGATCCTCTGGAGAGCCATTAATGAAAACCAGCTCCTCATTCTTCGATCCATAGCTAGATCGAATGGTAGAACAATAACCTCTGTTCTGACAGAGATATCCAGATCTGAGGGGGTCCCTCTCTCAACTCTGAAGCTGAACTCCAAGATACTCAAGGAACTCGGGCTCATAGAGTATGGAGGAGGAAGGCCCGCCAGGCTTACAAACTCAGGCCTCAGCGTGCTCAAGCTAATGGACGACGACTTCCTCAGAACAGTGAGGAGGATCTCCGATAAGCTAGGAGGAAATCACATCTATTCCTCTCTGTCATGTGCTGATATCCTGAGAGCCATCTTTCACGTGAAGGATAAGAACGATGTGGTGCTCCTCAGCAAGGGCCACGCTGCACCAGCTCTCTACGCAGTTTTAATGGAGATGGGATTGATCGATGAGGAGGAGATCGAAAAAGCGGGAACCCCATCCTCAAGGCTGCAGACCCATCCGGAGAGAGGAACTCCTGGAGTCCTTCTTTCCTCAGGATCACTAGGTCAAGGCCTTTCCATGGCTAACGGGATAGCTCTGGCCGCTAAGATGGATGGAGTTCGAAGGAGGATTTTTGTGGTGCTGGGGGATGGCGAGCTTGATGAGGGACAGATCTGGGAGGCCGCTGCCACAACAGCCACCTATGAGTTGAACAACGTGATAGCTATCGTGGACAGAAACGGACGACAGCTCACCGGACCCACACACGAGATCAAGATCAAGGAACCCCTGGCTGGTAGATGGTCCGCTTTTGGGTGGAGGCCAGTTGAGTGCTCTGGAAGTCCTGAGGAAGAGATTCTGAGAGCTATTGATCTAGCTGAAGAGACTGGAAGACCTACTGTTCTCATATTCAGGGCGGTGAATGTGCATGAGGAGCTTCAGAGACGCCTTTGGAGAGGAGCTTGTTAGGATCGGGGAGTCCAAGCCGGATCTTGTGGTCCTTGACGTTGACGTCTCGACATCTACGAGGACGAGGATGTTCGCCACCAGATTTCCAAGGAGGTTCATACAGCTCGGCATAAGCGAGCAGGATGCTGTCTCCACGGCTGCTGGCCTAGCAGTAGCTGGAAAGATCCCTGTCCTGGCTGGCTTTGCCATGTTCCTGATGAGGGCCTGGGAACAGATCAGAAACACAATCTCCAGAGATAATCTCAACGTGAAGATAGCTGGAACGCATTCCGGTTTCTCAGACCATGTGGATGGATCCTCACATCAGTGCCTCGAGGACATAGCCCTGATGAGGGTTCTGCCCAACTTCACAGTGGTGTGTCCCGCGGATGCTCAGGCCACGAGGTGCCTCCTGAGCCAGGTCGTCGAGAGAACAGGCCCATGCTATCTGAGGCTTGGAAGAGACAATGCCTCGAGCATCTATGATCAGGAGAAACTCGAGCTCGGCAAAGCGAGTATCCTGGCGGATGGAAGCGATGTCTCCCTGATATCCTGCGGGCCTACTCTTGGAATATGTCTCGAAGCCGTTGAGGAGCTTAGGTCCAAGGGCTTCAGCTGTCTCGTGTTGGATCTGCACACAATAAAACCTCTGGATGATCACAGCATCGTTCAGGCAGCAGACACAAACGGTATAGTTGTTGTGGAGGAGCACAGAGTCCAAGGAGGGCTGGGCAGTGCCGTTGCTGAAGTGGTGTCCGAGAGAAAACCCGCCAGAATCGTGAGAATAGGTGTCAGAGATGGTTTCGGGACATGTTCCAGGAGGTACGAGGACCTGCTGAGTCTCCACGGGATAACAAAGGAGAGCATCATAAGGGCAGTGGAGGCGTTGATGAGATGAGGAGAAAGATAGTCGAAGTTGAGGGTGTAAGGATCGGAGAGAAGTTCGTTGTCATAGCTGGCCCCTGCTCCGTGGAGAGCGAGGAGCAGATCATGACCGCTGCTGAGATCGTTAAGAGAGCTGGCGCTGATCTGCTGAGAGGAGGGGCTTTCAAGCCGAGAACTTCTCCGAGATCATTCCAAGGACTTGGAGAGGAGGGTCTTAAGCTCCTCAGGAGGGCTGGAGACTCTTTTGGACTCCCAATAGTGACGGAGGTCCTGGATCCGAGGCACGTCTCCTTGGTATCCAGGTACGCGGACATGTTGCAGATAGGTGCCAGAAACATGCAGAACTTTCCCCTCTTGAGGGAAGTAGGAAAATCAGGCATGCCGGTCCTTCTTAAGAGAGGTTTTGCAAGTACAGTAGAGGAGTGGCTCTCTGCAACCGAATACATCCTGATGGAGGGTGATGAGGAGATAGTGCTGTGTGAAAGAGGGATAAGAACCTTCAGCTCCTCTACGAGGTTTACCCTGGACATCTCCGTTGTGCCCGTGTTGAGAGAGTTTACGGCTCTTCCAGTGATAGTAGATCCTTCTCATGCCGCTGGAAGAAGGGAAATCGTTCCTCCCCTCGCTAAAGCTGCTAAAGCTGTGGGAGCTGATGGTATAATGGTGGAGGTTCATCCCAACCCAGACGAGGCTCTCTCAGATGGCAGACAAAGCCTCACGCTTGAGCAGTTCGAGAGACTCATGAGGGAGATGAGAAAATGAGACTTGTTGTCGGGAGGGGGGTTCTCGACTCCCTAAGAGAGGAGGTGTCTCGCTTCAATCCTCACTCCGTCTTTCTCGTCACCGATGATGTGGTGGCTGAACTCCACTCAGATAGGGTTCTTGAAGCCCTCGGTGATGTTAGATGCCTGGTTCTAGGCTCCGGTGAGGAGATAAAGTCCTTAGATGTTCTGAAGAGGATCTGGAGGTGGCTTTTCAGATTTGGAGCTTCCAGAAAGAGCTTGTTGGTGGCCCTGGGAGGGGGAACCGTTCTGGATGTAGGAGGTTTCGCTGCCTCCACCTACATGAGGGGTATGCTCCTAGCCAACGTGCCCACCACCCTCCTAGCTCAGGCGGACGCTGCGGTTGGAGGGAAGAACGGCGTGAACTACCTTGGGAAGAACATTATAGGAGGCTTCTACGATCCCCATCTAGTGGTCATCGATGTTTCTTTTCTTGAGACATTGAAAAGAGATTCTCTGCTCTCCGGTTTAGCTGAGATAATAAAGCATGGCGTCGTGGGGGATGAGGAAATCTTCTCCCTTATCGAGAGAAAGGGCTTCTCAGTTCTTGAGGAGGATTCTGAGTTCCTCGTGAGAAGGAGCATCGAGGTGAAGATGAGAGTCGTTTCAAGAGACCCAAGAGAGGAGAAAGGGATCAGGATGATTCTCAACCTCGGACATACCGTAGGGCATGCTCTCGAGCTGCTGTCTCGATACTCCATCCAACATGGTTTTGCCGTCGCTATTGGAATGGTCGTCAGCTGTCTGATCGCTGAGGAGGTCAACGGATTTCAAGAAGCGGACAGGGTTATCAGGCTCTTGGAGAATGTCGGGCTCCCTACTAGGTTTGAACTCAGTTCTAAGAGCATTGGGAGGGTTATATCTCTCATGAAGCGGGATAAGAAGGCCTGGAGGGGAGGAATAGTCATGGTCCTCCCTGTGAGGATCGGGAGGGTTGAGATCAGATGTGTGAAGGAGGATCGGGTGAGGAAGGCTTTGAGGATGGTCCTTTCATGATATGCGTCTCTGCTCCAGGAGGAAAGGTCCAAGAGGCTGCTTTGAGATATCCCAGTCATCTGGTGGAGGCCAGACTCGATCTGGGAGGATCTCCAGATGACTTGAGAGGAATCGAGAGAAGGACAATGATAACGATAAGGAGAAGGGAGGAGTGGGGATCCTGGAGGTGGGGTGAGGAGGAGAGAAAGGCCCTCATGAGAAGGGCGATCGACCTGAATCCAAGGTATGTGGATCTGGAGATCTCCAGCGCCATCTACGATCTCATCGATGAGGCAAGGGATAGATCCGTAGGCGTGGTTGCCTCGATACATCTGGGCAGGAGTGATTGGAACCTCCTCCTCTCCCTTCAAAGGAAGGCCATCTCCTCCGGGGCGGAGGTGTTCAAGGCGGTGATCACCCCCTCCTGCATAGGAGATTGTGTTAAGATGATGACCATGACAGCAAGCTCTAAGATACCAATGGTGGGGATATGTTTGGGTGAGCTCGGCGTCATCACCAGGTTCGCTGCGCCTCTTGTGAGATCCCCCTTCACATACGCCTCCCCATGGAGACTGGCTCCTGGACAGCCAACCCCCGAGGAGCTCGAGGAGGTGTGGAGGTCATGGGATCTGATGTGATATTGGGAGTCATGGGGGACCCCGTGGATCACTCCCTCAGCCCCAAGATGCATAACGCTGCGTTGAGATTCCTGGGATTAAGTGGAATATACACGAAATTCAAGGTGACGATTCAAGAGCTCCCCAGAGCTCTGGACTCCGTCAGATGTCTGGGAATAAGGGGCGTGAACCTCACGATGCCCCTCAAGCTGGAGGCCCTCCGGCACCTGGATTCCATCGATGAAAGAGCTTATGAGTGTGGTGCTGTGAACACAGTCCTGAACGAGAAGGGATATCTAAAGGGGTTTAACACGGACGTGAGTGGCTTCGTTGATTCCCTTAGGGAAGCTCCGAGGATGGCTGTTGTCCTGGGATCGGGAGGCGCAGCTTCGGCGGTCCTGTTGGCGCTCTCCGACTTGGGATCCGAGCCGATCGTCATGGGGAGGACTAAGAGGAAGGTAGAGCTTCTGGCTCGGAGGTTCGGAGCCAAGCCGATGAGCTTTAATCCTCAGGCTCTCACGAAGATCGAGTGGGATCTCCTGGTTAACGCTACCCCCCTGGGTATGAGAGGATTTCCTGCCTTGGATATACCTCTTGAGGCCCTCAAACCTGGAAGAACTGTTTTTGATCTGGTATACAGTCCGAGAGAGACTGCCCTTCTGAAGCTTGCCAGGAGAAGAGGATGCCGCGTCATAGAGGGGCTGGAGCTCCTTGTCAACCAGGGCGCCAGGAGCTTCCGCTTATGGACCGGAATGAAACCACCTCTGCAGGTCATGAGGGAGGCTGTTGGACTTGAGAGGTGTTGGTGAGGCTTACGGAGCTATAACCGTTGTGTGTGGACTTCCCCTCTCCAGGGGAATTGCTCTCGGGGTGGACCTGAAGGTCGAGGCTGAGGTCGAGCTGACGGAAGAATGCTGCGAGGAGATGACCTCCTGGGTGAGGGGGCGCAGAGTTGTGATGGGTGAGGCGCTCTTGAAAGGTTTGCGCAGAATTCTCAAGTTCTTTGGGTTTGAAGGAGGTTTGAAGGCGAAGATCAACTCAGAAATACCTCCAGAGAGAGGACTTAAGAGCAGCAGCGCCGTCTCCAACGCCTTGATATTGGCCGCTATGGAGGCGCTCGGAGAAAAGCTCGAACCTCTGGAGGTCCTGAGGCTCAGCGTGAAGCTCTCGAGGATGGCCGGCATCACCCTGACCGGAGCCTTGGACGATGCCTGTGCCTCCCTTCTAGGAGGGCTTTGTGCTGCGGATAGCAAGAGGATGAGGATCATAGCTAGAAAATCCGTTCCCGAGTTTAGTGTGGGAATTCTGGTTCCAAGGAGGAGAGTTCTCACCTCATCACTTCGAGATGTGAATTTCTCCCTCTATGCCGAGCTTTTTGATCAAATTTTCAGAAGAGCCCTCGAGGGAGACTGGATAAAATCCATGACGGAAAACGGTGAAGCTATGTGCAGCGTGCTGGGTTACAGCAGAAGACCCATCACCGAAGCGCTCAGATCCGGAGCTCTAGGAGCCGGGCTAACAGGAAAGGGACCAGCATTCGCTGCCATCTTTGAGGGAGATGTCGGATGGGGAAATATGGAGACCAGGGTGAGATCTTGAGGATCGTGGTCAGGCCATCTGATCTTTCTGGTGAGGTGAGAGCTCCATCATCTAAAAGTCACACCCACAGGGCTTTCTTTGCTGCCCTCCTCTCCAGTGGAAGGAGTCGCATAGAGGGTGCCCTGAGGTCCGGGGACACTAAGAGAACGCTTGATGCTGTAAGGTCCTTTGGTTCAAAATCCTCCTGGGACGTTGTCGAGGGAGCAGATCCTCTCAGACCTGCCCATGTGTTCAGTGGTAGATCGGGAACAACTAGGAGAATAGCTTGCGCTGTTGCGTCCCTGATAGACGGAAGAAGCATTATAATGTGCGATCCTCTGGCGAAGAGGAGGCCAATAGCTCCTCTGCTAGAAGCACTGAGGAGTCTGGGTGCTAGGGTAAGCCTAAATCCTCTGACCGTTGAGGGACCAATAGAGGGAGGCTCTGTGACGATAGATTGCTCCCTGTCCTCACAGTTTCTCACAGCACTTCTAATCATAGCTCCTTTGGTGGGTATGACGATAAAGGTTGAGAACCTAGTCTCCAAATCCTATGTTGAGACCACTTTAGAGGTTCTGAGATGCTTCGGCGTCTCTATATCCGGAAAGGACCTGGTATTTGAGATCCCTCTACAGAGCTACGTTCCATCGATATATAGGGTTCCAGGCGACTTCTCATCCGCTTCCTTCCTTCTAGCAGCTGGAGCATTGTGTGGAAAGGTGAGAGTCGAGAACCTCTCCTTCAAGCACCCAGATGCGAGGATCGTGGATGTATTGGAGCGGATGGGTGCCCGAGTCAGGAGGGGGGATCGTTGGGTTGAGGTGGAGAGCTCCGGCGAACTGGAGGGTGTTGAGGTGAACTTGTCCTCCTCGCCGGATCTTCTCCCCATTTTGGCTGTGCTTGGAGCCTTTGCCTCAGGGATCACCGTCCTCAGGGGTGTTGGACATACTAGATACAAGGAGAGTGATAGGATCAGGTCCATGTCCTTAAACCTGAGAAGAGCGGGAATAGAGGTTAGAGAGCTCTATGATGGGCTTGTCGTTCGGGGAGGAAGTCCTAGGGGATCCCACTTTCTTTCCTCGGGTGATCACAGGGTAGAGATGGCTATGGTCATCCTGGGGCTTGCTGCTGAGGGAGAGAGCTCTGTAGAGGGTGTTTTTTACATGGATTCATATCCAGGGTTCTTGAGCGATCTCAGATCGCTGGGAGGGTCGGTATGCTTGGTGTGATGTTCAGGGTATCCCTGTTCGGGGAGAGCCACGGTCCTTGCGTTGGGGTGCTCGTGGAGGGCTGCCCTCCTGGTGTGGAGGTCTCCGAGGAGGAGATGAATAGGGAGCTTTTGAGGAGATCGAGGGGGTTCATGTCCACCCCGAGAAGAGAGGGAGAGGAGGTCTTCATCGCCTCCGGTGTGTTCAGGGGAAGGACCACAGGAGCGCCTATAGCGATCTTCCTGAGAAATTCGGACGTGGATTCAAGACCCTATGAGGTTTTCAGAAGGAGACCAAGACCTGGACACGCTGATTACGTTGCAAGGATAAAATACATGGGATATCACGATCACAGAGGAGGGGGTATCTTCTCTGGGAGGATCACCGCTGGGCTTGTCGCCGCTGGGTCGATAGCAAGGTCTCTCTTGAGAATGTGGGGGATAAAGATCGCTGCTCACACTGTTCAAGTTGGAAGGAGTAGGGTTGAGGGAGAGCTCAGCTTTGAGGAGGTGATAAAGGCCGAGAAGAGCCCTGTCAGATGTGTTGATCCTGAAAAATCGAAGGAAATGATGGAAGAGATAACCAGAGCTTCTGAAGAGGAAGATAGCGTTGGAGGGGTGGCTGAGGTCCTCGCCGTAGGTCTCCCAGTTGGGTTGGGGGAACCTCCGATCGACACACTGGACGGAGATCTATGCAAGGCCATAATGATGGTGCCGGGGGTTAAGGGGATCGAGTTCGGAGATGGGTTCAAGATGGCCGAGATGCGGGGGAGTGAGGCCAACGATCCTATCGTCCTCAGGGATGGGAGGATTGCCACCAAAACCAATCGGTCAGGGGGAGTGAACGGTGGAATCAGCAACGGAATGCCTCTTAGGATCCGGGTAGCGTTCAGACCAACACCTTCCATAAGAAAAGAGCAGAGAACTGTCGATCTGGACTCCATGAGGGAGGTATCTTTGAAGATCGAAGGTAGATACGACTCCTGTATAGTCCCAAGGGCCGTCCCGGTCCTGGAGTCCGTGGTCGCCATCGTGCTCGCTGATCACCTCCTGAGGTGGTTGTCTTGGATGAAGTTCTCAGGATCAGGGACAAGATAGACGAGATCGATTTCGAGATAATGAAGCTCCTGAGGAGAAGGCTCGAGCTTGCTGCCAGGATAGGAGAGGAGAAGAGGAGAAGAGGATTGGACGTCCTCGATGAGAGGAGGGAGAGAGAAGTCCTCAGAAGAGTCGGACCATTCGAGTCCATATTCAAGGAGATAGTAAAGGTCTCCAGAGAGGTCCAGGGAGAGAAGAAGATCTTAGGGATTGTAGGAATGGGTAGGATGGGCTCTTGGATGGCTAGGCGGCTTAGTCCTTTTGTTGATGTGCTATGTAACGATATAAGGAGGATAAAAGGATACAGAAGTGTTTCTTTGCATGAGATAGCCAGAAGATGTGATCTCATCATGGTATCAACTCCGAGCGATGTGGCTCCCAGGATCGTGAAGCGCGTTGGCAGGCTGATGAGAGAGGACTCCCTCATCTTCGACATAGCCACCGTGAAGGGGGATCTAAAGAGGGAGCTTCTGTCCGTCAGGGGAAGAGCTTGCAGCCTCCACCCCATGTTCGGTCCGATGGCCAGACAGGATAGGGAGCAGAGGGTGGTTCTGATGGAGGTGAAGGGGGAATGTGAGGATCTGGTGAGCCTGCTGGAGAGAGCTGGGCTTGTGGTTGAGAGAGGTTCCATGGATGAACACGATCGCGTGGTGGCCAGGACGATAGGTCTTCCTTATCTGATAGCTCTCTCCCTCCTCAAGATCAGGAGAGATGAGATGAGGATTTACGAGGGTACTTCCTTCTCCTACCTCATGAACTTATCAAGCGCGCTGGTTTCAGATGATGTAGGGCTCGTGTCGACTATACTCGGGATGAAGGAAATGCCTGAGGCTGTTAAGGAGTTTGTAGGTGCCATGAGGGGAATCTTGGGCTCTGAGCTCGAAGCCGTGCTAGATGAGCTCAGGGATAAAGTTGATGTAAGTCCCGAGGTAGCTTATAGAAGAATATATGAGGCTTTGAGTAGATGATCGCTCCAGCGAGTCTTCCACGTGAACAGATCACCAGACTCAAGCCTTGATGCTATCCCCCTCACTTCAGTGAGGGGCTTTCTTAGCGACCTTTTGTAAAGTCTGTGATAAAATTCCACATAGAGACTTTCGGCGAGGAAGCCTTAGAAACAGATGAGGTGGTTGAAACTTTTATTGTAGAGGTGGCAATATAAATGAAATTTCCAAGAGATGCGAGCGTAAGGTCATAAAAGCATTGGAGAACCTTGTTTCAAAACCGTCAGGGTTGGAGATTACATATCAATGGTAGGAGAGATCCTCCGAGTCTATCTTGAGAGAGGTCTTGACGAAGGCCCTTCTGAGAACTTCCTCGCCAACCCCCGAGATTGCCTTGTGAAACTGTTAAATATTTGATAGACAAAAATAGACATTGATAGGCATGAGGAGACTATACACAATGAAGGAAGCTTCGAAGCTACTGGAAGTACTGTTAGGACAATCCAAAGACAAGGATAAAGCGATTAATAATTAGAAATAACAAGCCAGCATCTCTGTGTGATTGCTGTCGGGATCACATCTCCGCCACTGTTGCGCTGAGGAGATGTGGAATATGTGTCGCTGCCTCTCGAGCCCAATGCTTTTTTTAAGTAGGTGATTGCCAGATCCCAGTACCATGAGGTTCCTGGCAGCAGGAAACATATCCATAGATCTGATACACACGGAGGCTGGTACCGAGAGGAGGGTAGCGGGCTCCTCTATCTACGCCGCTGTGGTGGCGCGAAGACTGGGGGCAGAGCCATATGTGGTGGCCAGGTGCGGGAGAGATGTGGAGCTCGATCATCTCAGACTGCTTGTTGGGAATTCCCTCTCCGGGGTGGTTATGAGTGAGAGCACAACCTCTTTCGAGCTCATTTACATGGGAGAGGACAGAGTGCTTAGGCTTCTCTCCAGATCGGAGGAGATACCTCCAAGATCACTGGACAACATTCCGAACTGTGAGGTTGGGCTCGCCTCCCCGATATATCACGAGATACCTCTGGACACTATGCGGGAGATCAGGAGGAAGTGTGGGTTCCTCGGACTCGACCCTCAGGGATGCATAAGGTTATCGAGAGGGGACGGTACCATAGAGTTCAGGCCAGCTGAGAACCTGGATGAGTACATCCTACTGTCAGATCTGGTATCCACGAGCAGACCAGAAATACGCTACCTCTCCGGAAGAGATGGCATTGAGGGTCTGAGATCTCTGCTGGACAGAGGAGCTCCGATGGTCCTCCTGACTAGAGAGGGTGGGTCCGATAGGTATATCTTGATCACAGAGGACCTCACTCTGGAGGCTTCCGCAATACCACCTGCCAGGATGGTGGATCCTGGAGGAGCCGGTGATGCATCAACAGCAGCATTTTTGGTGGAGTACTCAAGAACCAAGGACCCCCTCTGGTCTCTATGGATGGCGAGTTCTGTCTCAAGCTTTGTGTACGAGGAGTTCGGTGTGAGTGGAGCAGCTACTCGAGAGAAGGTCATCGAAAGGTTGCGTGAATTTTTATTAAGGAATAGACCGGACCTCTACCGTAGATTCAGGGAGAGACTGGAGGAGATCTCTTATGAAGCCTAAGATCACTGAAAAGCATTGGACTCCTGATTTGGAACTGGAGGTTCAGAAGATTTGGGAAGAAGAGGACCTCTACAGGTTTGACCCGGACAGCGATAAGGTCTTCTCCATCGACACGCCTCCCCCATACGCCAGCGGGAGATGGCACGTCGGAGCAGCGATCCATTACTCTCAGATAGACATGATAGCTAGGACCATGAGGATGTTCGGTTACAGCGTCTACTTTCCATTTGGAGTAGATAGGAACGGTCTGCCCGTTGAGGTGGAGGTGGAGAAGAGGTATAAAATCAGAATGTGGGAGCACCCGAGGGAGAAGTTCATAGAGCTCTGCAAGAAGTTCTTGGATGAGGCTGAGAACGATATAGTGAGGATCTCCAGGAGGCTCGGCATGAGCGCTGACTTCAAAAACCTCTTCAGGACCGATAGCGATCTCTGGAGAGCCCAAACGCAGAGAACCATAATAGAGGCCTTTAAGAAGGGTCTCGTCTACGAGGACTACAGACCGAACAACTACTGTCCGAGGTGTAAGACCACACTAGCAGACGCCGAGGTCGAGCATAAGAGGTTGAGGGGAAAACTAGTCTACTTGAAGTTCAGAGAGAAGGAGTGCGGAGAGAAATATCTCATAGCCACCACGAGACCTGAGCTCCTGCCTGCTTGTGCTGCTGTGATATACAATCCAGAGGACGAGAGGTATAGAGAGCTGAGAGGAAAGGTTCTGGTGACACCCTTAGGTGATGAAGTCGGGGTCCTAGAGCATCCAGCAGCGAAGCCAGAATTTGGCACCGGCTTGATGATGGTCTGCTCGTATGGAGATGCGGTGGACGTGATGTTGTTCAGAGAGCTCAAGCTCGATCCTAAGGTCATAGTTGATGAGAACGGGAGGCTCAATGAGAGAGCCGGAAAGTATAAAGGCCTTACAGTGGAGGAAGCCAGGGAGAGGATCATAGAGGACCTGAGGAGGGAAGGATACGTTGAGAGGGTGGAGGAGATAAAGCACGACACACCTGTCTGCTGGAGATGTAAGACTCCCGTAGAGATCGTGCCGATGCATGAGTTCTACCTGAGGCAGAAGGAATACGTGGACGGGCTTAGGAAAACAGTACTTGAGGAGGCTAAGTTCTATCCGGACTGGGCTGTCAACTACTGGCTCAATTGGCTGCGATCCATAGAGACCGATTGGCCCATCTCCAGGAGGAGGTACTACGCCACGGAGATACCTGTCTGGTACTGTAGATCCTGTGGAAAGATGGTTCTGCCCAAGCCAGGAAGATATTACAGACCATGGAAAGAAGATCCTCCGCTCAACAGGTGCCCACACTGCGGCTCCACTGAGGGATTTATTGGGGAGACAAGGGTCTTTGACACCTGGGTAGATTCCAGCATATCACCGCTGGTCTACAACGGTTACGGATGGAATGATGAGCTCTTCAAGAGACTGGGACCTAGCGACCTGAGGCCCCAAGGCAAGGACATAGTGAGGACCTGGCTCCACTACACCCTGCTCAGGGTTTACCTATTGCTCGGGAGATCCGCTTTCAAGCACATATGGATCTCGGGAATGGGACTTGATGAGAAGGGAAGGGCAATGCACAAGAGCCTGGGTAACGTGATATACCCATGGCCGCTTTTCGAGAAGTTTGGAGCTGATGCTGTGAGGCTTGCTGGTGCGTCTGAGGCTCACCACGGATCTGACTTCAGGATTTCTGAGGAGAGAATAGGTGGTTGCTTCAAATTTCTTCAGAAGCTTTGGAATGTGGCTAGATTCGTTTCCATGCTTCCGTTTCCTAGCGAAGAGCCAAAGCTAACTCCCACAGATCTCTGGATTTTGGGCGAGCTGAATGACCTCATAAGAAGGTCGGAGGAGGGATACAGATCCTTCGACTTCTTCAATCCGGCAACCCTGTCCAGAAGGTTCGTGTGGGAGATCCTTGCCCCTCATTATCTGGAGATGGTCAAGTGGAGGGCCTACGGAAATGGAGATGAGGAGGAGGTCAAGGCCGCCAGGTGGACGTTACACACAGTCCTCAGAGCAGTTTTAAGGCTCCTGGCTCCGATAATACCTCATATAACTGACTACATATGGAGAGCTGTCTACGGCGGATCAGTTCACAGAGGGAAGTTTCCCAGGCCCAACGAGAGATGGGATACCGAGTACGCCAGGTTCACCGGGAGGATAATGGCGTTCAACAGCACAGTTTGGAAGATCAAGAAGGAGAGAGGAATACCATTCTCTCAGGGAATAGAGGTTAAGATACCTGAAGAGCTTAAACCCTTCGAGAAGGATCTCAGGGCTCTACACAAGATCTCCCAGTCTCCCAGCTATTTTTATCGCTAACCGAACCGCTTCCACAGCGCTTCTCCCTAGAACATATATCGCTGGCTCTACACCGAACTCGCCCGGATCAATGAGGACATCCGGCTTCTCGCCCCTACATATCCTTTCCACCTCTTCCAGGAGCTCCTTCTCTCTTACCTCAGGACTTTTCTTACCAGGAGCCCTTCTTATCCTCCCATACTTGAGACCCATACCCTCGAGAACTCTTTCAAGCCCGTCTGCGTACCTGAGGTTCACGATCGCCCTGACCTTCGGGTGAGAGTTCATGACCTTCTCGAGGACTATGCCGTTATGCTGGCTGGCTCCAAGCTCGGGTCCGGAGAAGGCCCTAAGCCCTCCTCTGTACTTCACTATCCTTCCAGGAACACCTAAGATCTCCTTTAATTCACCGTTAGATGATCTAGCCAGGTTTATTCCGACCTCAGGATATATCTTCATGAGGATTGGAGCGTTGTCCTCTATCATTCTCATCGCCGAGATCATGTCGGAGAAAGCGTCCTCCTTCATGGTGAGGGGGGCCTCAACGATCTTACACACAGTGCATCTTGAGGAGAGGACGCCATACACCTTCATGTGTGTTGAGCAGAGATTTCCGTGTATCTTCAGGAATTTACACGTTCTGCAGAATCTTTCGATGATCTCCTCAGCGTTCTTCTCTGATCTTATAGCTGAAAAAATCTCCTGTGCGAGCAGTTCAGCCTCCCTGCTTAGCTCCCCCATAGGATCAGGTGATGAAATGAGCTCAGAGACCATGGGTTGAGATACCCCTAGAAGCCTGCCTATATCCTTCTGAGTCCACCCGTATGAGGAGAGCTTCTTCACTAGCTTGATCCTGAACCTAGGAATCAGCTCCCTCAGGACGACCTCACAGGGGGGTCTCACCTTATCACCTTTGGGAGCTCCCATATCCCTTCTATTATCTCCTCAGCCCCATTCAGGAGGAGCCTTTCCTTGGGTTCGAGGCCTGTGAGCACAGCTATCCTCCTGACACCTAGCTCTCTAGCTGAGCGCATGTCCATCCAGTAGTCAGCTATGAAGATCACTTCATCTGGAGAGACGGAGAACTTCCTCATGACGTGTTCTATCATCCCTTTTTTGGACCATAAGAAATCTTCGTTTTTTATCTGAGCAAAAGAGCATGCGTAGTCCACGTACTTATCAATCCCGAAAGCTCTGAGCTCGTCCCAGAGCTCCTCTTCCGAGCACTCCCTTCCAGTAATGATCACGATCCTGAAACCTCTCTCCTTCAGATATCTCAGGACATCATGGACACCCTCGTAAAGTCTATCCTTTTGATGTCTTCTGGAGCAATGCATTCTGCGAAACTCCCTCCAGAACTCCTCAACATCGATGCAGTCTGGTACATACTTGTCGAGCTCATCTGCTGAGTAGGACTCGACAAACTCCTTCCAATCGAGCTCTCTGAGACCATGTCGCTTGAGCAGTTCATTGAAGCATACATGGAACCTATGAAGGGTGTCCACCAGCGTCTGATCCAGATCGAATATGACCATCATCGTGATACTCAGGAAGCACCACTTTAAAATGATCATCCAGTCGATTGCAGGATGGACTTCGGACAAGTTCTGAGCAGGATCGTCGGGCTCAGGTGCCTGACCAGGGTTGGATGGGAGCAATCCGGTGTGCCCCCAGCGCTAGCTGAGAACGTCGCTGAACATTCTTTCTTAGCCGCTTCCATATCCCTGCTCTTATGCACACGACTCAGATCTCTCGGAGCTTGTGTCGACATGGGTAGATGCCTCGCTATGGTCTTGATGCATGACTGGCCCGAGGCGGTGACGGGAGATATACCGCTCTGGACCTCTGTGAGGATGAGACCTGGTGAGAAAAGCTTCCTGGAGAAGGAGGCTCTGTCCGAGATGGGGATCAATTCGCTCGTAGATCTCCTGGAGGAGTTCAACGAGAGGTCTACGATGGAGAGCAATGTTGCACGGATCTCAGATCTTATAGCAACTGCTGTCCAAGCTGAGGAGTATGCTCGTTCAGGGTTCAGAAGAGCAGTTGATGTGGGAAGGGAATGTCTGAGGAGGGCTTTTGAGATCTCCAACAGGGATGACTCTCTAGCGATCGCCATCAAGGAGCTCGCATCAGGCCTCACATTTACTAAAGAGATAGGCTCCCGTGAAGATCGTGAAGCAGGTGACACCAAGGATCACCAGAAGGTCGATCCATAGGGAGATGTAGCCCACTCCTATAAGGACCTGCCTGACGGCATCCACCTCGTAAGTGACAGGATTTGCATATATCACGAGCTTAAAAGCCTCTGGTATTCCCTCAAGAGGGAAGAACGCTGTGGAGAGAAACATGGCTGGCATTATCAGGAGGTTCATTATGAGGGAGAAACCGTGAACATCCTCCATGCGAGATGCTGCGGCCAATCCAAAGCCCACCCATGAAAAGGCCACGAGGATCGTCAGGAGCACACAGGCTGCCGCACTGAGAGCTGAGATCCTTACCCCCAGAGCGACGCTTGCCGCCAAAATTATAAATCCTTGAATTAAAGCTATTGTGCTGCCTCCGAGCGTCTTGCCTACTACTATTGATATCCTCCTGACGGGAGCCACGAGGACCTCCTTGAGAAAGCCGAACTGTCTGTCCCAGAGGACGGAGATCCCCGCAAACATTGATGAGAAGACAACACTCATGACGATCATTCCTGGAGCCAGGAACTCCAAGTAGCTCACCGTTGTGGGTATACCAACGAATCTAGCTCCCCTGAATCCGAATCCAAAGGCTGCTAGAAACAGTAGTGGTTGAAAGATGTTCCCCACAAGCCTGCTCTTGGCTCTGATGAACCTCTTCACCTGCCTCAGCCACATCACGTAGATGGCCTGGACGTCGGATCTCATGACAGACGCCTCCCTCTCAACATCCTCACGTGCTCGACAGGTCCGGCCTCATCATCTCTCATCTTGCGGCCGGTGTAGTATATGTAAACGTCCTCCAAGCTTGGTTTCTTCATTTTTATGCTCTCGATCTCCACTCCGACCTCCTGAGCTACTTTGAATATGAGAGGGATCCTCTTCTCGCTGAAACTTGTATAAATTGCCAGCTCCTCACCGACCTTTACTTCGCTGACCCATCCTTCGGATTTAAGGTTTTCCGCCAATCTGAGATCATTGCTCGACCTCACATATATGACGTCACGCCCGACAACGTCCTTGAGATTTGATGGTTTGTCTAGAGCTATCGTTCTCCCGTGATCTATTATGGCAACACGATCACAGAGCTTGTCCGCCTCCTCTATGTAATGTGTGGTGAGAAATATTGTCATTCCCTCCTCCTTGTTCAGCTTCCTTATGTACTGCCATATCGCCCTTCTGGTCTGAGCATCGAGACCTAGCGTAGGCTCGTCTAGAAAGAGGACCTTGGGGTAGTGCATGAGCCCTCTTGCTATCTCGAGCCTCCTCCTCATGCCACCCGAGTACTTCTTTACGAGATCATCGGCCCTATCGGTAAGTTCTACAAGCTCCAGAACCTCCTCTATTCTTCTCCTCCTCACATCACTGCTCAGACCGTAAAGCCTGGCGTGGTAATCCAGGTTCTCCCTTCCGGTCAGTTCGGTGTCCAAGGCGGGATCCTGAAAGACTATTCCTATGGACTTCCTGACCTCATGCGCCTTCTTCATAACATCATAGCCGCAGACCTTGGCCTCGCCTTCCGTTGGTTTGAGAAGGGTCACAAGAATCTTTATCGTGGTCGTCTTGCCCGCACCGTTAGGACCCAGGAAGCCGAAGACCTCCCCTTCCTCAACCTCAAAGTTCATATGATCAACCGCCAGAACACCACCTTCGTAGACCTTGGTCAGATTCCTGGCCTCGACAACGAAGCCCATTGGAGATCTCTATATCGACAATGCCTGGATATTTAAGCTCATGGGTTTCTCGGAGTGAACCATATGGCATGATCGTGAGTCTTCTGTCTTCTTTTTTTAAAAAAATGGGGCTCTGAGCTCGTTCAGGATGCCCGAGTCCTCAGCTCTCCTATGAAACGGCACTTCTTTAAAGCCTTGAGCTTGGAAAGCGATCGCGGTATCTCCACCAGCCTGCAGTCCACTATGTTGCCGACCTTTTCGTCAAATAGCTCCTGTGTGACGTCGTCAGAGAATACGAGCTCCTTTATCCCTACGAACAACAAGGGGCTCTCGGCCTCCTCCAGAAGAGCCCTATCCACTTCCAGTTTCTCAATGTCCTTTATGAGTTGCACGTTTACCTTCTTTTTTATACCGCTGAGGACCGACTCCGTGAAGGATATCACCTTACCACCAGCCTCAAGAAGTGAGAGGTAGAGTTTAAACGCTTGACTGACTATGTCACCTATGGTCCTTCCTTTGAGCCTGGCGAGCTCGGATATCTTGTCGTAGAGTTCGCTGTCGACACCTTTTATTGTTATGGCTCTCTTATCCTCCTCTCTCCTGGCCTCCTCAACCATTGGTATCACCAGTAATACTAGTATTACTGGTCATATAAAAATCTTCCGAAAGACTGGTGTTCAGCGATGCTAGAGGGCTTTCATGCACTTCTCTTTCAATAGCGAAGGTTTCGATTGAAGGGAGTACCTTCCGTACAGCATCACGTGTTCAGCTCTGAGGACTGTGGTTGAATGGATCACTCATAATCGTCCTCAAACCTAACTACATCGTCCTCTCCTAAGTAATCACCTATCTGAACCTCTATGAGTTCTAGATCTATCTTTCCAGGGTTCTCCAACCTGTGAGGCGCTCCGGGTGGTATAAAAGTGCTCTCCCCGGGTCTGAGAAAGATCTCCTCGCCCTCCCTGAGAATTTTTGCCATCCCCCTCAAGACCATCCAATGCTCGCTCCTGTGATAGTGGAGCTGTAGGCTGAGACGTCTCCCTGGCCTGACAACAACTTTTCTTACCTTATACCGATCTCTCTGCTCCAGAAGCGTGTAACTACCCCAAGGACGATACACGGTCACGTGATGCTTGGCCTCGCTCAGTCCCCTGGACAGAAGATCTTTGGTGAGCTCCCTGACCTTCTGGGACTCACCCCTTGGAAGCACTAGCATGGCGTCCTCCGTATCCACAACTATCAGGTCCCTAACACCAATGAGGGCGACCAGCTTGTTGCTCACTATCAAGTTCTCGAAGGAGTCTTTTGTTATTATCCTTCCCCTGAAGCCATTCCCTACATTATCCTTAGGGAGCTCGTCGTAAAGGCTATCAAAGCTTCCCACATCGTTCCAGTAGAAGGAAGCTCGCACGACAGCTGCTTTTGAAGTTTTCTCCATGACCCCATACTCCATGGATACAGATTGAACCTCCGCGTAGATCTTATCTATGTCGTCCTCGCTCAAGAACTTCTCATAGACTTCTGGTATGAACTTCCTGGCCTCCTCCTCAAAGACCTTCTTCCTTACTATTAGTATCCCGCTGTTCCAGAGGGCTCCTTCCTCTATCAACTTCCTTGAAAGCTTGATTTCAGGCTTCTCCACGAACCGCATGACCGTGCTAACTCCGTCAAACAGTTCCTTCCCCGGTAGAATGTAACCATAAGCGCTGGTAGGGTATCTGGGCTTTACTCCTAGCGTTACTAAATACCCCTCGGCAGCTGCCTCAGCCCCTCTCTCCATGCAGGAGAGAAAATTCTCCTCACCCCTTATCACATGATCAGAAGGCATTACGTAGGCGATCACATCATCCTCAAACTTCCTGATCAGACAGTACAGGAGGGCCGGTGCCGTGTTTTTCTTCTCGGGTTCTCTCAAGACGTTCTCCTCGCGGAGGTTAAGTTTGACCTCCTCCGCTTGGTTAAGTGCATGATAGTAATACTTCTCGTGTGTGACCAAATAAACATTCTCCAGTCCCACGAGCTTGACTGCCCTCTCGAGCGACTCCTGAAATAGGGATCTCTCATCGAACATCTTGATGAACTGCTTTGGATAATCGTCTCGGCTGAGGGGCCAAAGTCTCGTCCCTCCTCCTCCTGACATCAGTATGGCTACTCTTCGCATAACTGATCCAACAACAACTAATTTATAAGAGATAAAAAGTTGTTGAGGCCTGAGAGGAGGATGTTCAAGGAGAAAACCAAAGAAATCCTGATGGCACTCCAGTACAGGTTCCCTGTATCGAGGACACCCTTTGCGGATCTAGCATCGGATCTTCGAGTGAATGAGAGGGACCTCTTGCGGGAGGTCAGGAGGCTCAGTGCTGAGGGAGTTATAAAAAGGATAGGAGCTTATCTGAGCTATCGAGCGGAGGGCAAGGAGTCCTATCTTGTGGCTGTGAGAACAGATGATCGTGTGGGCTCGCTTCTCGAGAAGGAGCTCCTGAGGAGGAATTCAGTATCTCATAACTACCTGAGAAGGCACCATTACAACATGTGGTTTGTGGTGAAGGGTCATAGGGCTCTAGATGAGATAAGGGAAATCGTGTCCCGATATGATCTATCGGATCATGTCGTGTTGAGGTCGGTGAGGACTTACAAACTGGCCGTGAAGTTCGACCTTTGGAGAGGCGTCTCGAGGAGTCCACAGGGCATGCTTCCTCATAGGACATCATCACCAGAGGACTTGAACCTGAATCCTGAGGTGCTAAGATCCCTGAAGATCCTCCCCCTGGTAAGCAGACCCTTCCTCAAGATCGCTGAGAGATTCGGCACCAACGAAGACGATTTGCTGAACCTCATAGAGAGGTTCCTCAAAGAAGGAATTCTCACGGACTATGGAGCTGCGCTCGATGGGGATAAACTCGACTTTAAAGTCAATCTCATGGTAATGCTGGGCTCTGGAGATCCGAACCGCACATGTGAGAGGATATGCACCGAGGTTCCGGAAGCGACGCATGTGATCCTCAGGGAGCCAATCGATCGAGAGTGGCCCTACAGAAGTTATTGTGTTCTCCATGCTGTAGATCTGAAGCTCCTAGAGAAGCCTATCAATAAGCTCTCTGAGATCTCAGCAGACCTGGTGATCGCCCCCAGCGAGAGGAACCTCAAGCCCGGTGTGATAAGATGATACCAATCTCCGTCATGGTAACAGGCAGAGGCACTACGTCATTTAGGTTGAAGGGAGAGTTCGGACTGGGCAGACCCAGTAGGTTCAGTTCCACGATGAGACCTGTTATCACATGGAACATAACCAACAGATGTAACCTCAGATGCTCTCACTGTTACATGGATGCAGGATCCGGTTACGGGTCGGAGCTCAAGGACGTCGAGACCATCTGTGTGGTCGAGAGGATAGTCGAGCTCAACCCACCTTTGGTGATCTTGAGTGGAGGAGAGCCTCTCGTAAGGGAGAACTTGTTTGAGATAGCCTCTATGATTAGATCTCATGGAATAAAGCTTGCTCTCAGCACTAATGGAACATTAATAGATCGTGAGGTAGCGAAAAAGCTTCGAAAAACTGGATTCGTCTATGTGGGGGTGAGCATAGATAGCCCCGACGAGAGGTGGAACGATGAGTTCAGAGGAGTGAGCGGGGCCTTCAGGTCTGCTATCAGGGGCGCTAAGAACTGCGTTAGGGAGGGAGTTCCTGTCGGACTTCGCCTGACCCTGACGGAGAAGAACTGGAAGGAGGCTCCTGCTGTGGTGAGGCTTGCTCGAGAGATAGGTGCCGAGAGGGTTACCTTTTATCATCTCTCAGCAGTTGGAAGAGCTAGAAAGCTGAGCAGGAGATGGTATCTGACCCCGAAATCCTATTTCAGATTGATGAACAAGCTCATAGAGCTGGCTAGAAAGTACACCGGTGAGATGGAGATAGAGACGACCTTAGGACCTTTTGATGGCATTTATGTGGCCTGGAAACTGTCAAACAATGAGAAGGAGTTCAGATCGTTTCTCGAACTGATCGGAAGTCAAGGGGGATGTGGACGCAGGATGATCTCAATATATCCAGATGGATCGGTTCATCCCTGTCAGTTTGTTGACTTCATGACCCTGGGAAACGTGCTGGAGGAGCCTCTGAGCAGCATGCTCTCGAGAATGAACCCCATATTTACGAATCCAGCACCTCTACTAAGAGGTCCCAAGTGCTCCGGATGTTCTTTCAAGGAGTTCTGCGGTGGAGGAGACAGAGTCAGAGCTTTCTATCTGACCGGAGATCTCTACGGCGATGATCCTCAGTGCTTCCTTCCCGTGAATGAGATCTCGTCAAGATATCGATTTCAACAGTAAAAGTGTTTATTACCAAGCATCCTCGTAGATGGGTGAAATCTTGAAGGTCCCTATGTTCGTGGAGGCTAATGATTTCAGGGTGCTCGTGATAGGAGGCCTCAGGGAGGGAACACGGAAGGCCAGGAGGTGGATAAGCGCAGGAGCCGAGGTGCGGGTTCTCAGCTTGGAGTTCAGCGATGAGCTGACCGAGCTCTCATCCTCCGGAAAGGTGCGCCTGATAAGAGGAGATCTCATGTCGGATAAATTGGAGGAGCTCATTGAATGGAGCGATCTGGTCGTCTACGCTGGACCACCCGTTCCTGAGTACGAGGAAAGGGTGATCTCAATTTCGCGCAGAGAGAGAAAGCTTCTCAACTTATCTACGAGCGCTGAGAGGACACAGGTAGTGATGCCGATAGAATGCAGATCAGGGGGAATTCGCGTGGCGGTGACGACGGAGGGGCTCAGCACTCTGATCAGTAAAGATGTGGTCAAGAGGCTGTGCTCCTATCTCGACGAGCAGGAAGACATACACTCGCTGTTGGAGGTCATGGGACACATAAAGAGGTACATGAAGAGACACGTGAAGGATCACAGGGTGAGGATGAAGCTTTATTACGTGGTGTTCAGGAACCAGGAGGTCAGGAGGGCAGCTCTCCTCGACGTTGAGAGAGCTAAAAAAATAGCGGAGGAGATAGTACGAAGAGAAGCGGGTATACAGATCTGAATAAAAGACCAATACTCGTGTTTTGGGAAGCTACAAAGGCCTGTGAGCTTAAATGCCTTCACTGCAGAGCTGAGGCCATAGAGGAGCCACAGCCGGGAGAGCTCAGCACCAGCGAAGCTGAGAAGTTTGTCCGATCGTTGGAGCTCTTTGGAGAACCACCACTATTGGTGATCACCGGCGGAAACCCGTTGAAGAGAAGAGATCTGTGGAACATATTGTCCAAAACAAGTGTTCCCAAAGCCCTCTCTCCGACGGTCGGAGAGCTCCTTGATCAATCCATCGATGAGATAAGGCGACGCGTGAGATCTGTCTCCATAAGCTTAGATGGAATATTGGACACTCACGACGAGATAAGGGGAGTCGAGGGACACTTTCTGAGGACTATCAAAGCCATAGAGAAGCTGAGATCAGCAGGGGTGAGAGTACAGGTAAACACAATAGTGATCAGGAGAAACGTGCTTGAGCTCCCGCTTATCCTGAGGAGGATCGTTGAGCTGGGTGTCCCGGCGTGGGAGCTCTTCTTCTTGGTTAGAGTGGGGCGTGGACTCGATCTGAAGCATGAGGACCTAACCCCTCAGGAGTACGAGGATGTCATGAACTTCCTCTACGAGGCATCGTTCTACGGCCCAATGATAAGAACTGTAGAGGGACCCTTCTTCAGGAGAGTTGCCCTGGAGAGGAGCAGGGGAATCAAGAGAGCATCGCATCTCTACAAAAGGATTAGGGATAAGTTAAGAGAGGTTCTCGGTTCACCTACTCTCTCAAGAGCGAGAGCAACAACCTTCGGGACCAGGGACGGGAAGGGAATCATATTCGTCTCAAGTGAAGGAGATGTTTATCCAAGCGGATTTCTACCTTTCTCCCTGGGAAATATCAAGAGCAGAGAGTTGATAGATATCTACCGTCGTGACGAGCTGCTAGTAAAGATAAGGAGAGGCGAGTTCAATGGAAAATGTGGCATCTGTGAGTACAAGGACATATGTGGAGGTTCTAGGTCTAGAGCATATGCAGAGGAAGGCGATCCGCTAGGAGAGGACCCAGCTTGTCTGTATAAGCCTAGAAATAGGACCTTCTTCGCCAGGCGATGCTGATCTCGATGGGTTCGCAGGGCTCAAGTTTATCTTAAGCAGGATGTAGTCATGCAGGTGATGGGTGCAAAAGACTTCTTTGAGCTTCTTAAGTTGAAACAGACAGCCTTATTAGTTTTCACGGCGATAGCTTCATATTTCGCAGCACCTTCTCAGAGCTGGAGTCTGAGAACTGTCGTTCTCCTGCTCATATCTGAGGTGCTGGCGGTTGGCGGAACCACCGCCGTGAATATGTACTTCGACAGGGATATAGACGCGCTCATGGAGAGAACTAAAGAGAGACCACTTCCAGCCAGAAGGTTGAACCCACCGATCTCATTGGCATACGGACTGGCAATATACGCCATTGGTCTCGCTCTCAGCCTGACAGTAAGTTTCTATTTATTTGTAACCATCTTGCTCGGCTTCGTGTTTGATATATTTGTCTACACACTCTATTTCAAGAGGAAAACTCCCCTAAACATAATCTTCGGTGGGGTAGCTGGAGGAATGCCAGCTATGGGGGGATGGCTTACAAGAACTGGATTCTTCGACCTGGGAGCCCTGCTTTCCTTCTTGCTGGTCTTCCTGTGGATACCCATGCACATATGGTTCATCTCCATCTACTACTTGGAGGACTACAGAAAATCCGGAGTTCCAATGCTCCCAGTTGTTGTAGGACCGATCAGAACAGCGAAGTTTATAATGATAAGCTTGGTCCTGCTGGAGACCGTGGTCATGGTCATGACGGCTCTGCAGTACGCCACACTGTTCACTCTCGTGGTATCAACGCTCCTCACAGCCTTCTCGATAAGAGTCATGTGGAAGTTCCTGAGGGACCCCAGGCGCGAGGTGGCAAGGCAGCTCTTCAAGCTCGCCAGTCCGTACCTAGCTGTGGTCTTCATCTGCATAATAATAGGCAGACTTCTCGGGATCTAGGGTTCACGGAAACTATTTTGGGTAACACTTCGTGGATGCCGGATGGCGAAATTCTGAGGCAGAACAGGTGTGGGCTTTGCACACACAGCATTCGACAGCAAGCGAGCTCTGCCCGGGATGTGGATGGTGGTGAGGTGCGGAGATGAGCCCGAAAGATTTAGATGGAAGATGAAGGAGCTCCTCTCCACTGAAAGCCAGTTGATAAGGATTCCTCCGCCACAAACGTACTGAAAGCCATAAAAGTGGCGGAGATTCAGAACAGAGCTTAGCTTAGATGCCCCGATGTGGTTCGATCTACTGCAGGCATCCACTCCACAGTCGGTTTATCCAGCCCCTCGTTGAGGGGCGAGTTCGCGGGCGGCCCTCAACTTTCACATGAGGCTATCCGCCGTGAAGGTGGTGGAACGAAGAAGTTTCACCCTTTGAGCTGGACAGCTCACTCCTTAAACTACCTCAATGAGGAAAGAGAGCTGCTTCTCGCTTGTGCTATTTTTATAACTCCATCATCTGATCTTTCTGGGTTAGGATGGAGAACGTCTTGGTCTCCCTTGCTGGCGAGATATCGCTTAAATCAGCGCCTGTTCGTAGGGCCTTTGAGAGAAAACTGAGGAGGAACATAAGGAAAGCAGTGAAGGTGAGGGCCTTCAGAAACTTGGGAGCAAAGTTCTCGCTCGAGGTAGACGACGTCGACAGCTCCATGAGTGCTCTCGGGAGGATATTCGGGGTTGCTTGGGCCTCGAGGATAACAGCACTCGATAGCTCCGACCTAGACGAAGTCCTCTCCTTTGTAAGGAGAAATTACAACGACTGGATACCTGAAGGAAGCACCTTCGCTGTTAGAGTTCGGAGAGTAGGAGAACACCCATACAGAAGTATAGATGTGGCTCGCAAAGTCGGAGAGCTCGTGGATAGAGAAGTGGACCTTAAAAATCCTGATGTAGAGCTCTTTATAGAGATAAGAGGAAACAGAACTTACTTCTACACAGATAGAGACAGAGTAAAGGGACCTGGTGGTCTTCCCCTCGGGACTGCAGGCGCCGTTGTCTGCCTGATATCCGGTGGACTTGACTCACCTGTTGCATCCTGGATGATGATGAAGAGAGGGTGTTCCGTGGTCGCCCTCTACGCGATGTCCCCTCTAGCTCCTGAAGGCCTTAGGAGGTTCTTCGATGCATTCAGAGTCTTGAGGAAGTGGCACATAGGCGAGAGGATAAGAGCTTTCGTTTATAGGACGGACTACGACATCACACCGTTCGGGAAGGAAGCACTCAGACATGCTTACGTGCTCGAGAGGAGGATAATGGTCAGAGTAGCTAGCGAGCTTGCTAGTAGAGTCGGGGCCAAGGGTATAGTGACAGGGGACAGCCTGGGGCAGGTCTCCTCCCAGACGCTGGACAACCTCTACGTGATAGACAGAGCAGCCAGTTTTCCTGTGTTCAGGCCTCTAATCTCCTTTGATAAAAATGAGATAGTGGAAATTGCTAAAAAAATAGGAACATATGATATATCCACGAGGAAGTGCTATCAGGAGTGCGGCAGCCTCACCGCCTGTGTAAGGAGGCCTGTCACCAAGGCGAGAATGGAGAAAGTATTAAAAATAGAAAATAAGATAGGGTCGAACAGAATGCTTGAGAGCTGCCTCTCCACCTTGGAGGAGGTAACGGCTCTGGTAAGGTAGTTTCTCATGCTAGGGTTCATAGAGGAGGTGAGGTTGGAGAACTTCAAGTCCTTCAGGAGGGCGAGGATCGTCTTCCCAAGCAGACTCGTGGCAATAACTGGTCCCAACGGGGGCGGCAAATCCAATGTAATGGATGCCATAGCTTTCGTCTTGGGGGAAAGAGCTAGATCTCTGAGGGCCAAGAGGCTCAGTGGACTTGTCAGAAAGGGTGCTGAGAGGGCGAAGGTCGTGTTGGTCATCAAACATGGAAAAAGGAGAATCCATGTAAGTAGAGAGATAAGGAGGAACGGAGATAGTGTGTACAGAGTTGATGGATCGATTAAGAGAGCCTCTGAGGTCGAATTATTGCTCTCAAGGGTGGGACTGCGTTTGGGATCCTACTGCGTAGTGTCCCAAGGAGAGATAACGAGAATAGCTGAGATGTCTCCTCGTGAGAGGTTGCAGCTTTTGGAGGAGATAAGCGGGATTCTTGAATATGAGAACAAGAAGCAGGAAGCCTTGAGAGAGCTGGAGGAGATAGACAAAGTGATATCAGAGCATAAGGCGGTTCTCGAGTACAGAGAGAGAGCCCTCAGGGAAGCTGAGGAAGAGGTGAAGCGTCTCAGGAAGAGGAAGGAGCTGGAGAGGAAGAGAGACTCCCTGAGGAAACAGCTCCTACTTTTGAGGAGGGATCGGCTGATGAAGGACCTCAAGGCATTGGAGGAGGTTAAACTGGAGGTTGAGGATTTAACTCCGCTTGAAAAAGAATTAAATCAGGCAGAAATGGAGTTAGAGTTTTTAGAAAATTCTGACGATCTGTCAGAGCTTAGAGAATATCAAAAGAGGAGAAGTAAGCTGGAATCCCTTAAATCGAAACTCAAAGTGATCGAGGCAAGAATCTCGGAGAAGAGAAAATCACTGGAGGCCCTGACAAGTTATCACCAGAGGAAACTTCCTTCGGAGGTAATCAACGACTCTGGCTTTCTGGGAGTTGTCGGTGATCTGGTCAAACCAGTCGAGGGATATGAGGTCGCTTACCGTGCTGCTGGAGGAGGAAGACTACAGGACGTCGTTGTCAGGACATATGAGGATGCACTCAGAATAATCTCCAAGCTTAAAGGCAGAAAGATCTCGATGAGAATAATTCCTCTGGATACGATCAGATCTAAGAAGTGCAAAGAATCTTCTCCCAATGTTAGTATGGGCTTTCTCACTTCCTTCCTCCTCTACGACGAGAGCTGCTCGAAACTGATTGATCTGGTGTTCGGTGACTATGTGCTGGTCAGGGACATAGGCGAGGTTCCTAGGGATCTCCTCGGAAGGTATAAGTTTGTCTCCCTCGACGGTGAGATCCTCCTCAAGGATGGGACCATACGCATAGAAAGGAGGGACTGGGACGTTCTGGCATCCTCACTGATGAGAGAGAGGGGGAAGATAAACAGTCTGATCAGAGAGAGGGAGGAGATTTTCTCCAAGATCGAGGAGTTGGAATCTGCTATGAGAAGGCTCCCAGACCCAAAGGAGATCGCGACGAAACTGAGGGAAGCTAGGAATAGGGTCCATATGCTCAGGGAAAGGTATAGAAAGGCCCTGGAGGAGAGACGGAGGAAAATGGCGGGATTATCGAGGTTGTCGGAGAGAAAGGGGGAGATAAAGGCAGAGCTGAAGAGTCTAGATGAGGAACTTAGGAAGCTTGAGGGCGTGGAACCTGCCTCATCCAGTGATCCAAAAAGAGATCTTGAGGTCCTAGAGGCTAGACTGAGGATCCTTGGGGAAGTGGATCCGAATGCTGAGATCAAGTACTCGGAGATAAAAAGGAAGTACGAGGAACTCAGAAGCCTCCTCAACAAGGCACTAGAGAAGAGGGAAGGAGCCTTGAAGGCCATAAGCATGTGGGAAGAGAAGAAGAACAGGGAGTTCTCTGAGAAGTACAGGTCATTGAGAGAAGCCTTCAACAGGAAGCTCAAAGATCTTTTAGGATGGGAGGGAGACCTAAAGCTGGTTGAGATGGGTGAAAAGCTCTGTTTGATCGTGGAGGTCTCAGCACCAGGAAAGAAGCCCGTAGATATAGATGCATTCTCAGGAGGGGAGAAAAGCTTGATAGCCCTAGCATTTATCCTAGCAGCTCAGGAGGTCCGTCCGTCAGCAATATACCTCTTCGATGAAGCGGACTCAATGCTCGATGGAGTTAACTGCTCTAAGTACGCCAACATGGTCAAGAAGCTTGCCGAGAAAGCCCAGGTGGTGATAGTCACTCTGAAGAAGGAAACCCTGAGCGAGGCTGATTACATCATAGGCATTACGATGTCCGACGGATCGAGCAAACCAATCGCTGTGAGGTTGGAGGATGTCCGCTCCTGAGCACCTCGAGGAGAAGTTTCAGATCCTGCTTGTTGTGTTGGAGAGGGAGAAGGACCTGGCGATAGCTGGACTCCTCATATATGAGTTGGTGCGAACCCTGAAGTTCTACGTGAAGCTTCTCTTCAACGAAAGAGGGAAGGCCAGTAAGGAGAGGAAGAGGATCAGGGTTGGAAAGGTAAGAGCTCTCTTAATCCCCAAGAGAGTATTTCGAAGACCTGTAACTGTTACAGAGATAAAAAAGGCTCTGTTGTGGGCCACACGTAGGATAGAGAAGATGTCAAGCAGCAAGCTCCAGGTGATGGTCGAGAACTTCTCCGCGCTCATGGATGCAGTCTATCGGCGCATTCTCTCAAAGTTCAGTGGAGAAAAACTTGCGTTTCGAGAACTGGTGAGCAGCAAGGATGAGGCCATAGATGTCTTTCTATCTATACTCTTTTTGGAGAAGGATGGGAAGGTCGAAGTGATGCAGGAGAGTCCGTTTGGTGAGATATACATACTCCCAAAGGTGAGCGTGGTTGAGCAGATGGGATGAGAAGAAGAGGCTCCTGGAGGCAGCTCTCTTTGCGGCGTCTCGTCCGCTCTCCACGGATGATCTGTCCAAATTCCTTGGACTCTCGGGGGTCTCGATAGAGAGAATGGTTGAAGAGATAAATGAGGAGCTCGAGAATCACCCCTTTCAGGTGGTGAAGCGTGGTGATGGTTGGGAGATGCGCCTCAAGGATGACTATACCGAAGCAGCTCTGAAGTTCGCTCCAGTACCGGAACTGAGCAAGTCTGAGCTGAGAACTCTGGCTGTAATAGCTCTTAAGAGGAAGATATCAGCAACGGAGCTTTACGCAATCAGGGGAAACGTTCGGGATCAGGTGAGGAAGATGATCAGGATGGGGCTCGTAAGAGAGAGGAGGGAAGGAAGGAGGGTCTACTTCACGGTGACGGGAAGGTTCAGCAGGTACTTCGACTTAGCTCTAGAGGATGGAGAGGGCGGTCCATAGCTCCTCTCTTACGGGCTCGTTGAGATCTACTTCCTCCCCTTTCAAGGTCTTGAAGATCCTTTTCTTACCCTTGACGAATTTTCCAATGACCCTCGCATCAATTCCCTCCTTCTTCAATCTCTCGACGAGATCCTTAGCTCTCTCCGGATCTGCTGATATGAGCAGGGATCCAGAGCTTATGAGCCTGTATGGATCTATGCCAAGCGTCCTGCATATGGCTCTGGTCTCCCTCCTGACCAGGACGTCTCTCTCCCTGACGATCACCCCCAGGTTGGAGGCCATGGCCAGCTCCTGGATCCCGCCAAGAAGCCCTCCTTCAGTTGGATCATGCATAGCATGGACACCTCCCACCTCCATGGCGATCATGGCATCTTTGACAACGCTTATCATTCTTATGAAGTTCCTGGCTCTGTTCAACAGGTCCTTACTTAGTTTGCTGGCGAGTTTTTCATAGAACTCTTCAGCCAGGATGGCTGTTCCCTCTATTCCAGCACCCTTAGTGAGTATGAGGCTGTCTCCCTCCCTGACTCCCGATGAGGTCACGTAGGATCCCGGATCTCCCTCGCCTATGGCGGTCACCATGACTATGGGTCTGCTGAGCCCCGGCGTTATCTCTGTATGCCCTCCAACTATCTTAACACCTAGCTCGGCAGCCGCTGACCTGAGCTGCTCGGAGATCTCATCGAGAAGTTCCTTTCTCGGAAGCAACATAACGACAAGCATCCACTTTGGTCTGAGGCCTGTGGTAGCTACATCGTTGGAGGCCACGTTCACGGCAAGCCAGCCTATCCTTCTCTCGGCTCCTGTTATCGGGTCACAGTGCACAGCTATAATCCTATTGCCCACTCTGATGATAGCGGCGTCTTCCCCCACCCTTGGACCCACAACCACTTGTGGATCTCCAGACGTGAGCTTGTGAAGGAGGCCCTCCAGCTCCCTGTACGAAAGTTTACCGTACACGTGCATCCTTGATCAACTGCTCGTCATTCAATCAGCTTCCTTATAATCCTCCCGACTATGTTGGCAAACACTATGCCAGAGATCGCCTGAAACGTGTTGCCTGGGAGCTCGGCTATCGCTCCTCCGAAACCGTAAAGGACTACCTCCACGATGAAGTATCCGGCGACCATGAGGATCCCAGCTATCACGGTTGCAGTGAAGAGGAGAACGCCTCCTCTCTTATAACTCAGTCCGACGACAGCACCCTCAGTTCCTTTTATGATAAACGTGAACGGGGCCCAGTGAGCATAGCCGGAGAGCACATCAGCAGCAGCTGAACCTATACCTCCCGCCAGAAAGCCCACAACAGGACCGAAAAGCATTCCGGACATCATGACCATCGTGTCCCCAAGGTTTACGTACCCTCTCGTCTGAGGAGTTGGGATCTGAATTATCATAGTGGCAAGAGCCGTAAGAGCTGCCATTAGCCCTGACAAAGCCACAAATTTGGCTTTGTTTTTCATACCTATCTCCCGTACCATCGAGCTGAAAATAAAAATTTAATCTTTACTGGTTTTATATGCGGAGTAATGAGTAGAGTTTGTTAAAAAAATATCAGAAAAAAGGAAGCGTCCTCAGCCCACGAAAATCTAGAGTAATCTGAAAGCAGACCAAGGGGCTATCTCATGAATCATCAAGGGCCTGAGCGGCCTTCGATCAGCGTGGTGATGAAGCTCGACTGTCGACCGGTTCAGGCGTGTGGGTCCTGGGTAGGGGGCTTGATGGGAGATCCGAGAGCTC
>JAOZGP010000030.1 GCA_027491735.1 Thermoproteota archaeon
GTGTGACGCATCCTTTATCCTTCCGGATCTTAGATTTTGAGTTCTTCGGAGGTGATCTCCGGCATGTGGGGCAAGTCCGAAGGAGACCTAACTGGTCCTCGAAGCCCTCCGAAGGCCTGCTGTGACCGTGTCCACAACCTCACATGGGTTCTGCCAGCCAAAACGGATGTGATGAGGCCAGAGATGTGGGTTTCTTCCTCTCAGGGGAGTAGGTTATCTGAGGAGAGTGAGACCCATAACCTGTTCCCGATGAAACTGGAGGGTTGAAGTCTATGTGACCTAAGGTCTATGTGAGTCTATTAAGATCCACTTACTGAACCAGCTTCTCAACTGATTGCTTCTGTGTCCGTGCAAGCCTCCAGATCTGTGGTGAGGACCACCGCCCGAATGGCCACTTTTTTAAGATAAGGAGGTGTTCCAGCTTATTGTGAGGATCCTGGTAACGGGAGGGGCTGGGTTCATAGGAAGTCATTTGGTCGAGAAGCTGCTTTCAGAGGGACATGAGGTCATCGTCCTAGACAATCTCTCCTCCGGCAGCCTGAAGAACCTCTCCAAGATCAAAGAAGACATCTTCTTTGTGAAGGGCGATGTCAGGTGTAGCAGAGATGTTGAGAAGGCCGTCAGAGAGGCTGAATGCGTCGTCCATCTGGCGGCCCTTATAAGCGTCGAGGAGTCCTTCAAGAAGCCCCTGACGTACAATGAGGTCAATTCGACCGGGACGCTAGTTCTTCTGAAGGCATCTGAGCACTTCGGAGTTGACAAGTTCGTGCTCATATCGAGTTGCGCTGTTTACGGAGATCCTCTCGAAGTTCCGGTCAGGGAAGACCACCCGCTCCGTCCAGCTTCCCCCTACGCCGTCAGCAAGGTTGCCGCTGAAGGATATACGAGGACCTTTGTGGATCTGCATCCCGTGATCCTCAGATTGTTTAACGTCTATGGGCCGAGACAGTCGCTCGCCTATGCTGGAGTGATAACTAAGTTCGCCGAGAGGATGTTGAGAGGGGATCTCCCTATCATATACGGTGATGGAGAACAGACCAGAGACTTCGTTCACGTAAGCGACGTCGTTCAGGCGATAGTGTTATCACTCGAGACAAAGGAGACCGGTACGTTCAACGTGGGGACAGGAGAAGAAATCTCCGTGAACTCGCTCTGCGAGATAATGATAGAGCTCCTGCGCTTCTCCAGGAGACCAATGCATGGTCCTGCCAGACAGGGGGATGTGAGGAGGAGCTGTGCTGATATAAGCAGAGCCGGAGAGGTCCTCGGATATGAACCGAAAGTTCGACTGAAGGACGGCCTAAGAGAGCTACTAGCCATTCTGCGCCAGAATGATTTCGACAACTGGAGAGGATCTTCCAGCATCCAATCAGGAGGGTGATTTCCTTGAACAGGTTCAAGTTGATCGACAGATTTGGTAGGCCCCTGGAGAGTTTAAGGATCTCCATTAACTCGAACTGCAACTACAGATGTGTATTCTGTCATAAAGAGGGTGTGTCCTCTCCGGATCGTAAGATCATGAGCCCTGAGGAAATAGAAGCTGTGGTCGACGTGGCTGTCAGCTACGGTGTTAGGAGGATCAAGATAACTGGTGGGGAACCACTTCTTCGGAAGGATCTGGAGGAGATAGTTAGGAGGATCAAGAGCCTCCCTGAGGTTGAGGAGGTGAGCCTCGTGACGAATGGATATTTTCTGGAGGATAGGGTAAATGAGTTGGCAGCTGCCGGTCTGGACAGGGTTAATGTAAGCCTTCACTCAATAAGAAGAGAGGTTTACAGGGAGATCACTGGAGTTGACGGTTTAAAAAAAGTTTTCGGGGGAATTGAGAAGGCCTCCAAGCTGCTGAGTGTTAAGCTCAACATGGTGATCATGAGGGGTGTAAACGAAGGAGAGTACCTGGAGCTCATAAGATACGCCTCGAGAATGCGCTTGCCTGTTCAGCTCATAGAGCTCGAGGATCCGGATCCCCATTCCAAGATGATCAGAAGGTACTGGTATCCCATGAGCGACGTGGAGGAGACTCTGCGGAAGGTCGGTGGCAAACTTGTCAGAAGGAGGAGAATGCACAACAGACCAGTATACCAGGTATTTGGAACAGAGGTTGTCTTGGTACCTGCCTATATGAATCCCGACTTCTGCATGCACTGCAATAGAATCAGGATTACCAGTGACGGGAAGTTTAAACCTTGTCTGTTCAGGGAAGATAACGTCGTGCCCTTCCTCGATGAGCTCAGATCTGGTGGAGATCTAGATGAGCTATTCAGAAGGGCTGTCGCTTTAAGAGAGCCCTACTATGGATGGTATCTCAGGGTGGTGAGCCCCTTTGGGAGAGGCTAAGATGGTGGATGTCTCAGGGAAAGATGTCGTGCTCAGGATAGCTAGAGCCAGAGGCTTCATAAGGTTGAGAGAGGAGAGCTTAAGGAGGGTAAAGGAGGGTTCCGTTGAGAAGGGAGACGTCATCTCGGTCGCTAAGGTGTCGGCAATAAACGCCGTCAAGAAAACTCCTGAGATCCTGTTGTTATGTCATCCAATCCCGATAGAGGGGGTAGAAGTCGATGTATCGATTGAGGAGGATGGTGTCTCCGTCGAGGTTGAGGTCAGGGCCCATCACAGGACGGGGGTTGAGATGGATGCCCTCTTCGGGGTCAGCGCAGCGCTTTTGAATATATGGGATATGATGAAGAGATATGAGAAGGATGAGAGCGGCCTCTACCCCGAGACCTCCATCGAGAGCATAGTGGTCGTGAAGAAGATCAAGAGAACTGAGGAAAAGTAATCTCCTGTTGACATCGCACAAATCCCTGAAGTCCGTGTATATCAGAATGAATCAGACGATCTCCTACGCCTTGATAACCGCTGTCTGCTTGGGAATGTTCCTCACAGCGATTCCAAGCGTTATAAAGGCTTTTAGAGAAGCGGAGAACATTATCGAGAGGAGAAGCGTGCTCACGATTAGATCGGCTATAGATGAAGCGATAGCCCTCTCCCTCGGAGAGGAAGGAGGAGAGGTTAAGGTCTTGATACCTGTTCGTGTTCACATAAGCTGCTCAGGAGATGTTGTGCTATTGTCTTCAGGAGGAGCTGTGGATCGCCTGGAGCTTCCCTTCAGAGTATCCTGTGCATCGAGTGATCTCAGGGGGTGCCTCATCATCAGATCTATGTGGAGCAGAGAGGAGGTGGTGCTCTCTTGGAGAGGATGTTGAGGGAGGTGTTCTTTCTGATGGTCGCTGTAATTCTGACAATCTCGATCCTGACAGGATGCTGTAATTTTATCAAGCAGAGGAAACTTCTTGAGAAGGTGAGGATAGAGGTATGGATGAAAAAGCTCCGGGACGATGCAGGTAGATACAACCTCACGTTCAGGTGGTGACGGAAATCCTTGAGGACCTTCTGGAGATCCTCCTTCTTGCAGTTTTCCTTACTCTCCTGTTCTCAGGCACGATCATCTACTACTCCTCAACGGTGATCCCTTGAGGAGGATTATCACGATAGTCCTGATAGCTCTCATCGTCCTAGAGGGGCTGAGAGGCCTTACATATCTCTCCCCTCAGTACACGGAGTTCAAGATCAGGGAGAGAGATCTGGCTTCTGCGTGGAATTTTTTCAGCAAGCTCAGTGTCAGGAACCTGAGCAGACTCAGGAACACCTCATTTGGCTACGAGGTGCTGATACCAACACCAGAGGGTGGCCTGCGCGTAGGGTGTAGATCTTGAGAGAAGCGCTCCTTGTGGCCATCTTCGTTGTGCTTTTGATGATCCTGGCGACTGAAGTTCCCGTCCAGCTTGTGGATTCCCATGGGATCGTGGAGGAGTATTGCATTGAGCAGATGCACGTCGAGCTGGACAGTCTTCCGAGAAGAGCCGTCGTGTACGCTAGACTTTACCTGGATTCCATCTTAAGCAGGTTGAGAAAGCCCCGCATCCAGAAGGAGCTCTCCATGGATGAGTTCTCCAATGAGATCAGAGAGGACCTCAGGCATAAGGGAATCTCGGCTGATGTGAAATCCTGGATCAAGATACTCCAAGATGGATCCGTTAATCGATCTCTAAACTGGGCCTTCGCAGGTCGTGAGTGCGAGGACTGCATGTGTGTGGAGGTAAAGTTGAGGATCATAGCTGAGCATTCACTGGCCAAGGTGTCGGGTCGTAAGAAGTTTCGCATCAGAGTGTGCCACCCGTTCAGGTACAAGGCCTTCTTGGAGGTGGAGAGCCTGTTGCCCAAAAACAGGTCAGAAGCGATAGTCAGAGGGTTCCCCTCTCCGGAGGAGGCTGTGATGTGGACCAGAAGCATGGAGTTGAAGGTTGTTAGGTCAACGATTAAAGAGTTGGAGAGTATTAAGGATAAAGCTAAGGAGGAGGGGATAGGCTTCTCTTATTCTTGTGAAGTTAGATCGTTCTTGAGGGTTTTGAAGCTCGATTGTGAGGACCTCATACTGAGCAGAATGTCAGTATCATGTCAGGAAACCCCATTCCAGAAGATCACCCTCTACACCACAGACGGGGGAAGCCCTCATGTGGTCAAGTTTGTCTACAGAACTAGCGTGAACCTTCTTTTAATCTCCCATGTCAGGTCATAGGAGTGGTGAGGGGGAGATCGTCCAACAGCTTGAGAGCTGATGATCAGAATATGGGGATCTCTGTGCAGCGGCCTGTAGATAGCGCGACGTCAGCATTGCCATTCAGCAGTTGAAGAGTTCTAGTGCAGCTAGGGGCTATCTCATGAATCATCAAGGGCCTGAGCGGCCTTCGATCAGCGTGGTGATGAAGCTCGACTGTCGACCGGTTCAGGCGTGTGGGTCCTGGGTAGGGGGCTTGATGGGAGATCCGAGAGCTC
>JAOZGP010000003.1 GCA_027491735.1 Thermoproteota archaeon
ACTCCCTTCAGCCGTCCCCGCTTCGGCTTGAGGTCTCGCACATCTGAAGGGCACAACACGCTAAGAACTCAGTTAAGATCCCGAAAGAGGCCGTGACGATGCCACATCATCCGTGAATTAGCTCCTCATGTCCCTATAATTTAATACCGAAGAGGTTGAGGATCTCTGGATCAAGCACAGAAAAGACCATTCTGAAGGGTGCGAGGATGTGAGCTCCCCATTTCAGCTTGAACCTCCTAACCCCTTCATCCACTCCAAGACCCAGATTCATCCTCTTGATGCCTAGCTCCTTGCTTCTCTCTATCAGCTCATGAAGCAGCAAGTCCGAGGCTCCGGGAACCTCTCTGGAACTGAAGCTGAACATATAGAAAGAGCAGTTTCTGGCTGAGAGATCTCCCACCGTGAAAGCCACCAGCTTCCCATCCTTTCTCGCCTCCAGCAAGATCACACCCTCTCTCCTGACATAGGACCCGAGCTTTGAGAACATCTCTCTATGCATGTCCGAGATCTCCTTCCTGCCGATCAGGTCCTTCACTATCCTCCCATGCTCTCGGGTCACCTTGTTCCCCTCCACGACCTTCAGTTCCCTAGAAGCTCTTCTCACCATGTTTCTGACTTTCTTGTTGGGTCTAAGTCCTTCCAGGTTTAGATAGTAGTACTCATCCCTCTCCTCCTCCTCGATCCTGTAGGGATAGGACTCAGGTATCCTCGGAGCGATGAGCGTCAGGTACCTGGGTTTTATCCTCCTGACAAGCCTCTCCACTAGATCTTCGAGGTTGTCTTTCTCCTCTAAAGGATAACCTATTATCCTCAAGTCATCTCCGCGGAGATAATAAAGGCAAGGGCTCTCTAGAAAGGGTTCCAAGTTCGAGAAGGAGGTCATGTAAGACGGAAGATGCTCCGGGATGTATGCCCTCTCCAGGACGTAGCTCATCTCCTCATCCGTGAGCATCTTGAGTTCCCTCGGAAACACCAACAAAAAGGTGATGTTTGTGATCCAGCACCGCCCTATCCAACGGAAAAAGTCGGCTGATCTCTTCACGCCCCACCGCTTGGATGAAATCGGTCAAGAAGAGGTGAGCTTAGATTCGAATTCGCCTGATCAGAGCTGATAGATCGTGAGGCCAAACGTTTTATACTGGCAGTAGGTCCTCTACTGGATGAGAGTGAGCAATCCTCGTTACCCTGTTATTGCTGTCCTTGCGCTCCTTCTGCTGTCAGTCGCCCAAGTTAGCGCTCAACAAAGTACTCCCCTACCTAAATCTCCCTTTCTGATTGGAGCCGTTGACCTCCTCGGGAACCTATCCTCTGAGGGAGATCTGAAGGTCATGGTGATAAACAACGGGTTCGTGAACGTGAGTGTGAGTGGGATCCTGATCGATGGCTTCGAGTTCTGGAGCGGTCAGCTCCTCCTCAAGCCAAACGAGACCAAAACCTTTGAACATGTGGTAAGTTTCAACAGGAGCGCCCCCATACACAACCTGACCTTCCTGTTCGAGAAAGCCATGCCGAGCAAGGTCAGCATACCACTGACCCCGCAGAAGAACTCTAGCTCCTGGTTAGGGAGGTATCCCATCAGTTTAGCCGTCGAGTTGGGAGTTAAGGAATCTGTTGGAATGCCCGTGTGGGCTAAACCTGGATTTTCAATGAGGATCCATTACTCCACGTTCCAGAGTAACGGAGGAAAGCAGTCGGACTACATGGAGCTCACCATAAAATCCGTTGATGAGGAGAGCAAGGAGTACACCTACGTGGTGAAGATGGGAGGCAGGAGCATGGCCAATAAAGCCAGCGTGTTTGAGCCGAACTTATTGCTCATGCATCCCTTCTACATCAAGTGGATAGAGGATCACGGATACCTCCCGTATGGGAGGTGGAAAATAGTTCTCCTGGGAAAGGAGGATGTGACTACCAAGTACGGAGTGATAAAGACCCTGCACCTCCAGATGATGGGCGTCAGCGGCCTCACTACATACAAGATAGGGATGTGGATCGATCCTGACACAGGCATAATGATCAAGAGCTTCAGAACAGCTTTATCCGCATCTCCAAACGGCATATCCTACGAGAACGCTACCATCACTCTCGACACCATAAAGGGAGTTCCCATAGGGGCTGGCAAAAAGGGGCCTATCAACTGGATTGCTGCTGGAGCTGCCTTCGCTGTTTTAGTGATTGTGGTCTACCTCCTCCAGAGGAAGAGGTCCTGACGAGCACTTTTTACTTACCCATCAGTAATTTTTGTCGGACAGATGAGGATAGATCCTGGGATCTGTGTTGTGTGTAAGGGAAATCGTGGGCTCTGTGGCCTTGAGAGATGTCCCATACTAGAGAGAATCAAAATCCACTCGAAGGTAAGGTTCAGGGGAGATCTTGTTGATGGCGCCTCGCCTCCTTTCTCCCTTGTGGGGGAAACCGGATACCCAAGGGTCATGGTAGGCTCCTTGATCTCGGAGAGCACTGATCTTGCTCGGCTGTCCGAAGATCACTCATCCCTTTTAGATATGGATCTTGAAAAGATCATAGAGATAAGAGCTTCGCTTATGAACCTCAGTTCAAGGTACAGGGTCAGAGACCAGGGAGATAAGAATTTGGAGGAGATGAGGCTTTCCGCCATGAGTTCAATCCCTGTGCTCATAGAGGCGAAGGTAAAGGCAGCTCTAAATCCTCGGATGAGGTTCGATGGGTTGTTGGCTCCAGTGGGTCCCACAGCACGGTTGGAGAGGATAAGGCTGGAGGAAGAGCCGAAGGTTCCGAGGAGGGTGGATCTTCTGGTGTCTGATCACGACGTCCGGGCCTTCGATGCTGCTGTAGAGCTCTATACCTCAGGAATCGATGTGTATCACATAACCAGGCTTTTGAGCCTTGGTCTTCTGGGAAGGAGGGACTTCAGGAAGCTTGTCCCGACCAGATGGTCGATAACAGCCGTTGACTCCATGCTGGGAGGTTTCCTCAAGAGAAGGGTCCTTTCCCTCCCGGAGCACTCGTCCGAGGTTCTCCTCTACAGATCTGAGTTTAATGACAACAGGTACAGGATCCTTATTGTCCCTGGACCATACAGACTGAGTGTGGTGGAGTGTTGGCTTCCTCGGAGCCTGTGGACGAGATTGAGCGCTCAGGTAACCACAAATTATGAGGACTCAGTGAAGGACTTTCATCTCATGGATGGAGGACACTACGCCTTGAGGTTCTCCGTCCTGGAGCACATGTTCAGGATCGGAAGGCAGGCCACCTGTGTGGTTGTGAGGGAGATAGGTCCCGGCTACTACGCTCCGGTGGGAAATTGGCAGATAAGGGAGGCTATTCGAAGAGCTTTCTCATCGGAGCCGGCTAGGTTCAATGACCTGGATGAGGCCATCTCCAGTCTGGACATCTCTAAGGAAGCTCTATTGGCCGTTCTGAGATCTAAGGCCTTGCAGATGCTCAAGGTAGGACGCTTAACAGATTTCCTGTGACAGATTTTTATTTGAACATGGGGGGGTTAGCTGGTGGCCTTGGTTGGAGGGAGACGAGGTAGAAAGAACGATTATGCTCACGGGCAGATCGACCTACATAATATCCCTTCCGAAGAGCTGGCTTCGAAGCATGGGTGTGGGTAAGGGAGATAAGCTCAAGCTCTACAGAAGGGGTCCCAATGAGATCCTGATAACCACCTCCATGATAGAACCCAAGGATAGTGGTTGTAAAGTCGTTGAAATTAGCCCGAAGAGAACGCAGATGATGCGAGCAGCGCTCTCCTGCTACATAGATGGTTGCACCAGGATCATTCTGAGAGCCAAGGGCAAGAGCTTTCTGCCAACACACCTTGAGGATTTGAGGGAGTTTGTGAAGAGAAACATTATTGGGGCAGAGATAGTCTCGGAAAGCTCTAAGGAAGTTGTGATACAGGTCTTTCTGGGACCTCCCGAGTTTCCATTCGATCAGGCACTCAGACGCGTCTACTGGATAATGTCCAACATGATGAACAACCTTCTGAAGGTTCTGGAGGAGGAGTGCGATGAGGAGCTCGCCAGTTCCATAGTCAAGTCCGACGACGACGTCGACAGGTTGGTGTACTATCTCTCCAGACAGTTGAAGATGAGCCTGAGAAGCGTGAAGGTGATGGAGGAGACCGGTCTCACGGATCTCAAGGACGCCGTTGATTACGGGCTGATAGTAAAGTTCCTGGAGAGGATAGCAGATCACATCGTGAACTCTGCTAGAATTTTCATGGGAGAGAACCATATAGGCAGGGAGCTCAGGACGAAGATGGTCAAGGCCTTGAAGGAGGCCAAGAGCAACTTTGACGATGCTATCGAGGCGCTCTTCTCACTGGACTATGAGAGGATAGAGGACATAGTGGAGAGGTCGAGAAAGCTCAGATGGAAGCTGAAGGACCTGATAAATAGGTCTACCAAGGAGGAAAGAGGGGTTTTGAGTTTGCTTGCTGAACACCTCGCCAGGGTATCTGAGTACAGCAGTGATATAGCTGAGATAGTGATGAGCATGGCCCTCAGAAGGACCAGGAAGAAATGAGAGGGATTTCACTCTATGTATATGGCAGGTCTCCCCGGAAGCGATCTCGTTGCTCTGCCCATCGGATCATATTCGGGCTTGTCCTCCACCTGAAGGCTCATATCGAGCCCGAGTTCCTCTTCAATGAAATCTCTGAGATTCCTAAATGCCCTCATCTCGTCCTCCCTAGGAAGCCATGTCCACGGCGATTGTTTGAATTCCTGAACAATTCTCGCTACTTCCTTGCCCCTCGTCCTGAATTTCTCGTCCTTCATGACTTCCCGTATTATCTCTGATGGAGATCCTTTCTTTTCGGATATCTCCCTCATCAGATCGTATTTCCAGTTTGAAGCTATGTAGACATGGAGTTTACTGGGTTTCTGTCCTGTGACGTTCAGGACTGACCTAACATCATCCACGAGCCTCCTCACGACATCCACCATTCCCTCCTCAAGCTCATAGACCTCTGAGGGCTCCGGCCATGAGGCTAGACTGACGAATCCGTCATGACCAAGCATCTCCCAAAGCTCCTCCGACATGTGAGGGATTATGGGAGCAATGATCCTGACCCAGTCCTCGAGCACCCTCTTCATGACTGCGCTCCTACCCTTCTTAGCTCGAAGGTAGAACTTCACGTCATTGAGTGGGAAGTGGATTGCATTGAGAGTCGCCTTTCTCATGAAACATTGCTCATAGGCCTCCGTGCTCTCCTTCACGTACCTGCTCATCCTGCTGATTATCCACTTGTCCCAGATGTCCTCTGGATCGGAGATCTCTGAAGAGGAGAACCTCCTGAAGATCTCATATATGTCTTGAAGGATTGAAAGCATAGATCTTGCGGCAGCATCGCTGAAATTGGCATCACTCATTATCTCAGCAGATCCGAGAAGTGCGGCTCTTATGCAGTCCGCCCCGTACTTCCTCACCGCCTCTCTGAGGGGTATTATGTTCCTGAGGGTCTTGGACATCTTCACGCCTTCCATGAGCACAGATCCGTTGGCCACTATCTGTTTGGGCCAGTGTTCAGGCCTGAATATGGCTATGTGATTGTAGAGGAAGAAGGCAAGGTGATTCCAGATCAGGTCCCTACCGCTGTGTCTGGAATCGAGTGGATACCAGTACTCAAATTCCTCCCTCATCTTCTGAAGAATCTTCGGGTTAATCCCCCTTCTCCTCCCTACGTCCTCTGGATCTCCCTTTCCAAGAAAGATGTAGTCGAACACCTCCTCTCCAAGATTTTCAGGCTCTATCTTCCTGAGATCCCTCACTATAGTGTAGTAAGCCATGTAGATCGTGCTATCACTGAGGCTCTCTATGATCCAGTCCGGGCTCCACGGAAGCCTGGTGCCAAGTCCTCTCCTTCTGGCGCATGCCTTCTCCTTGAGCCACTCGACGGAATCCCTGAACTCCCTCCTGAGGGTCTCCGGTACTATCCTCATTTTCGAGAGATGCTCGAGGGCTTTTCTCTTCCACTCTGGGTCGGCGTAGTTTATGAACCACTGATCCCTTACTATCTTCACGAGAACCTCTGTGCCACACCTGCAGAGCACTGGGGCGTTGACTATCTCGTAGAAGATGATGGCCTTGCCCTCCTTTATGAGATCCTCCTTCACCCTCTCCTTTGCCTTGGAGACTGAGAGACCGCTGTACTTACCCATGTTCTCCTTGGCCACTCCTCTGTGGTACTCAACTGAGTACACCTCCTTTGTGGCGTCCTCAGCCTTGGGGTCGTTCTGATCTTTTATTTTGAGCTTTTCGACGACATCCTTGGCTGGAAGATCGGAGTAGCCGTCAACCTTTATTATCGATATTGGATCTGGTCTCCTTATCCCGAGATCCGAGAAAAAACTGTCGGGAAGGTCCATGAGGGCGAGGTAATCGTAAGGAGCATGGCCAGGAACAGACATAACCACTCCTGTCCCGAAGTCCCCTTTGACGAAGCTAGCAGGGAGGATGTAGATCTCCTCTCCAGTCATCGGGTTCGTAACCTTTCTGCCGACAAGTTCCGAACCGTTTATCTTTCCAACCCTCCTGACTTTTCTTCCCTGAAACCCAAGCTTGAGCGCAGCCCTGTCGGACATGATCCATCTCTCACCATCGACCTCTGCTATGACGTACTCCATCTTCGGGTTAATCCATATATTTGTCACTCCGAAGATGGTCTCAGGCCTGAACGTCACGACTGGAAACACCAGGTCATTAGATCTGAACTTTATGAGAACCACTTCCTCTATCTCTGGGTCTTTATCTCCTATCGTGTCATGTTGCCCAACAGCGTTTCCGCACTTTGGGCACCAACCGACCGGATGTTCTCCCTTCACAAGAAGCCCCTTCTCCCTGAGCTTGTAGAACTGCCATGTTATGAACCTGTTGTAGTGCCTGTCTATAGTTGTGAACTCCCTCCTCCAGTCTATGGAATATCCCATCTCCTTCATTCCCATCTTTATTTCGTTATGGAAGTATCTGGCGAGGCTGAGCGGATCCGTGAGGCTCTTTATCGTCTCCTCGGGTATGTGATATATCTCCCTGAAAGTCTCTATGAGGTCTTCTTCCCCATCCTTGAGCCTCTGAGCCATGGCTATTATAGGAGTTCCCGTGTAATGGAAGGCCATGGGGAAGAGGACGTTATACCCCCTCATCCTGTGAAATCTGGCGTACACATCACCCACTGTGTAGGTTCTCCCGTGACCCACATGCTGCGGACTGTTGGGGTATGGGTAGGCCACCGTTATGAAGAACTTCGGTCTACCGACCTCAGGTTCAGCCTCAAATATTTTAGCCTCCTCCCACTTCTTCTGCCACTTCTCCTCCATTTCCCTGAGGATAGAGAGGAAATCATCACCCAAGTTGGATCCCTCTGCCTTCCCTTCGATCACAAAGATATAACCTTTGAGGGGTACCCGGTCCTCCCTTAGGGAAGCAAAGGTCAATTGAATATTTTTTCGGATGTTGAGGTCTTCTCCCATCAGCCCGAGCTTTGAGACACGGCTCACAGATATTTCGCTTTCCTGAGCTTGAAATCGATCTTGATGTTAGATTCGAAGCTGGACACGGGAATTTCTCAGGGATTCACACTTTACGAGTTCGGAGGATGACCCTCTGGAATCGATATCTTATCTGTTGGCTCCAAGACCTGCTCTGCGTACCCTCTGAAACCGTTCCGGTCTAATCATAAGGTTTTAAGCATTTTCGTGATCGGAGGCACGCTGCGGCTGCAACAGGCAGTTCGTATGCATTTGACTTCTCGATGAAGGGAGCTAAGTGCTCTGACCGGGTTGAGGTCAGTGATCCGCTCTCCGATGAAGTCCAGGTCCGTCGTGAGCACAGCTGAGCGTTCCTCACCGCGCCTTCCGAAAGCTCGCAATGACAGACTCCTCATCTTCTAACAGTTCAAGGCTTAAGAATCCGATCAAGGGATCCTTCAGGATGAATGTGAGTGAGGAAGACGCCCTAATAGTTGTTGACATGCAGAGGGATTTCATGCCCGGAGGAGCTCTGCCCGTAAAGGGAGGAGATGAGATAATTGAAATCGTGAACTCTTACATAAGGAAGTTCAAGGAGAGAGGCGCTCTCGTAGTTTTAACTAGGGACTGGCATCCAACGGACCACATCTCATTCCGGGAGAGGGGAGGACCCTGGCCTCCTCACTGCATTCAGGGAACTATCGGTGCTGAGTTTTATCCTGGACTTTACGTCCCCGAAGACGCTTTGATAGTGTCGAAGGGATCCGACAGCGAGAGGGAAGCTTACTCTGGGTTTAAAGGAACTGATCTGGAGGAGGAGCTGCGGAGGAGAGGAGTGAGGAGGATCTTCGTCGCCGGAGTGGCTACGGACTTCTGCGTTAAGAGCACAGTCCTCGACGCTCTGAGAAGGGGATTTGAGGTTTACGTCCTGTTGGATGCATGTAGAAGCGTGAGCAAGGAGGGAGGAGAGAGAGCAGTTGAGGAGATGATCAAGTCGGGAGCCAAGATCACCAGCTACTCCGAGATGTTCGGGTCGAGGGCTGTACAAAACTGTTAGATACTCGATAGTCAAATATGCTCTGGGCTGACATGGAACGATAGCACACGATGAGGGAGGCGGCCAGGATCTCAGGTGTCTCAGTCAGGATGATCCAGCGGTGAGATAAATCAGGCAAGATCAGGTGCATCCGCACTCCGGATGGAAAGAGGAGTGTTCCAGAGCCGGAGATGAGAGAATACTCGGTCTGGGCGAGGAACGGGTTGTGGTGAGCTACGCAGGGGTGACCTGGAGGAGCAGGCCGTGAGGGGGCGCGCGGGTGGGACGCTCGCACACTTCAGCCTTGGCCTACAAAGCCAGGTGGCTGGGCCTCCCTGTGCAGTTCGTGAGCCCCACCTGCTCCTCCAGAACCTGCCCCGTATGCTCAGACCGATTGTGGGCCTATCGGGGCAGGCTCATGCATTGTGAGGGCTGCAGTTGATCGTGTAGGGACGAGGCTGCGGCCCTCAATCTTCGGATGTGGGCGCCTTGGGTTCCCCAAGAGGGGCGGATCTAAAGGAGATGATGTCCAGGGAGACGTTCGTCTACGAGCGATGATATCCCCCGAACCCCATCAGTTATCAGACTGAAGATGCAGTAGGCCTGGATACCTTCAGCTCCGAACCTCCCGGATCAGGTAGAGAACCACAGTTCCTTTAAGATAGAGGGGCATGAAACACCATCCACCGATAGAAGCTCCTCTGGATCTGCTCATTGCACGGGGGCTGAAGCGATCTACTAAAAGCTTCTATGCTTCATCCCCGTAAACCCTAAGCGAAGTTAGTAGAAGGGGATTGATCTACAGCCTTGTCGTCAGCCATCTCACCTCTCCTCATCACGTCGGAGATTGTGCTTGCCTCGAGCCCATAAATCTCCGCCTGCTCGAATGACTCAGTGCTCATTCCATCATCCGGTTCGACGATTGGGAAATGTCGCATCCCTCGACAGTATTTGTAAATTATTTTTACATATCCTAACGTGTAGCGTTAGAAAATACGGATATAATGAGCCTCTCTAGAAATGTTTTTATGATACTATCGGGAAAATCAGCAATGAGATTTTATGCTTCCTTCCTAATTATGCTCCTGGTGGCCGGCCTTCTGCTGGGAAGCACAACAACGAGTGCTCAGCAAGGGAGCCGGATGAGATACAAGCTCAAGGTGCGGATATATCTCACCTACTTCTGGGCCAATGAGCGGGCTGATCTGGACAACGACATACCAAACGGTGACTCAGATGTCTGGATCTTCTCCTTGATAGAGGAGGAACAGCATGAGGCCCAAACGAAAGCCATAGGGGAGAGAGAGAATCTGGATCAGCACTGCTGTGATCTGAACAAGAACGAAAAGTACGATTCTGGTGAGAGAAGGATCAAGGTTCTGAACCTCTACAGCGGTAAAGCCATCAGAACTGATGTAGTGTATGAGGTGGAGCAATGCGAACCCTTGAGGCCATTCCACATCTACATAAAATCGATAGACTCTGACGTAGGGGGGAGCGAGAAAACGAAGTATGTTTCATCGGTGATCAAAGGGATCTCCTCGGTGGTGAAGTCGGTAAAGCCCTTTGCCAAGCTGATCGGTTCACTGGCCAGCTTCGTATCGAGCAAGTTCAGAGATCATGAGGTCATAGGATGGGGCGTCAAGAACTCCTGGCGGCCGTCTAAAGCCTATGAGGTTAAGCCGGGAGCTAAACAGGGAGAGAGGTGGAACCTGGGCCCGAAAAAGATATGGAATGTTGGAGAGGTTCCTCCTCCCGAAAGGACATGGGTCTCGGAGGAAGTTCCCCTGGAGCTCAGGGAGGATGGAGAGCTAAGAGCCATCGTGTGGTATAGACTGGAGATCTACAACACCGGAATTCTGTGCTCATGCCAGAAGATCGAGGTTCCCGTTAAGGAGGATCTGAGAGCCCTGAGAAGCTTGGAACTCATCAGAAGATCGGACATCTCCGAGATGGAGTTCCACCTAAGGACGTCCGATGATCCTCACAACGGGACGAACATCTCCATCCTGATGAACAATGAAGAGGTTGCCAAGATATGGGGCGAAGAGGAGATCTTCTGGAGCGGGAACATAAAGTCCCTCTGGAGTGGAAACAAAGAGGTCTCGGGGGTGCTGGATTTAAGTAGGGTTAAAGGTCCGACCAGGCTGGAATTTGTATCCTATGGACCAAAGGATAAGGTGAACTCCATTACGGCTGATATCATGGTTTCAGAGCCTGACCTTTGCGTTGTGGCCAACGAGGTAGATCTCAGAATGTCGACTGAGCTTCTATCGAGCTTAGAGGGTTATGGATACCACCATTCCTCATGTAATCCAGACAACCTGAGAAGTCCTGTGATCCTCGTACTGGGTGGACCGGAATCCTACTCATGGGTCGGGGATTTTGTCTCCTCCCTGCTTCCTCAGAGCAAAGCCCGAGAGATGAGGGAAAAGCCCACGTCCATCCATTTGAAAGTCGGGGAAAAGGACCTGTATCTTTCAGGAGGTCCTGATAGATACGAGACGAGAAAAGCAGCTGAATCTTGTCTCGAGAGCCTAGTTAAGACCTTGGTGAATAGAGATTCGAAGCCTCCACAGATCTGGTGGCCCGTGAGCACCAAGGTTGAGGTTAACGGAAGCTTTACCATTACTTGGAGCGAGCCAGTCAGCTCCATTGAGGTGAGAGCGTTCTCCAAGAATGTGTCGATTCCTGGGCTTAGGGTGTTCCACAAGGGACGAACCAGTCAGGTGATCCTTCCAGACATCTGCCCAAAGAACTTGAATATTCTCATAAAGGCGGTTGACCTCAAAGGCAACTCAGCCGATTCGGTAGTTGAAGTCGTCCGAGCTGGTAAGCCGATCCCCTACCTGGTATATCACCCACAGATCGTTGAGGAGAAAGGGCTTACATGGACCCTGATCGTCGACATGGAGAACCTAGGGGATGAGGCCGGAACTGTTTCCTTCACAGGCACCGCAGGTAAACCCAACTTTATTGAGGTCTCTCCACTCGGAAATGGAAGCCTGATTGTGCCGCCAGGTGGCGTAGGAGCCATGACCTTCAAGATATCCGTGGGCGATGGGGCTGAGACCGGGACCTACACCTTCAAGCTGTTGTTTTATGAGAAGAACACGCATGTTCTTGAGGAGGTCGAAGTTACCATCAAGATATGGAAGGAATGATCTCTACCGAGGAAGTTTCTGGAGAGACCTGAAACTTGGGGCTCATACAAACAATATGTTCGAGACGGTCTGGACCGACTTTTTTATCTTTTTCAGGTCACCTGAGATAGTGGATGAGAGCATGTTCAGGAGAATCTTGTTTCCCACAGATCTCTCCGAGAACTCCTTGGCTCCTATGAGTCTTCTGAAGGAGTTAGCCGAAAAGGGCTCGGACGAGCTCATTTTACTTCACGTGATAAGCGAGAGCGATGTAGAAGTTGTTGTGGAGAGCATAAAGATCACGGATGGGCCAATGGCGGATGCTCGGAGCGTCGCCATCGACAGGATAAGGAGCGCTAGGGAGAGGAGACTTCGACATATAGAGAGGGACCTGACAAGACACTTCAAGAAAGTCAAGACGGTGATAGATATTGGAAGGCCTTCAAAGGTCATAGCGGAGGTCGCTGAAAGGGAGAAGGTCTCTCTGATAGTGATGGCCTCCAGGGGAAGGGCTAAGCTCCCGGAGGACTGGATAGGAAGCACCTCGATGAGGGTCATTATGACCACATCCATTCCGGTGCTCGTGTGCAAGAGGCCCTGCCGCGAGTGAACCGTTATAAGGCCCCTAGTTACAGGTTTTCAAAGATAAACTATGGAGTATGTGAGAGATCTCCTCTGGAAGTCAGGAATCACTGTTAAGGAGCTTGTGGAGGGGTTTGGGACGACGGGCTTTCAGAGCACAGAGCTCTACAAAGCAGCTCGGATAATGATAAGGATGAGAGAGGAGGGAGCCAAGGTAATACTCACCTTCACATCTAACATGGTCACCTCAGGGCTCAGAGGTTTATTTGCTCAGCTCATACGAGTGGGGGTGGCTGACGTAGTGATAACGACTGTGGGCGCTGTTGAGGAGGACATAATGAAGGCCATGGGAGAGAGGTTCTACATACACAGATTCCAGGCCGACGATGTTGAGCTCCACGAGAGAGGGATGAACAGGGTTGGGAACCTGCTGATAAGCAACGACAGCTACGCTAGGTTCGAGGCATTCGCCAATGAGATCCTAGACGAGATAGGTAAGAGGAAACCCCGGATAACGGTCTCTGACCTGTTGTACGAGATAGGTATCAGGCTCAGGGATGAGAACTCCTTCCTCTACCAAGCAGCCAGGAGAGGAGTTCCAGTCTTCTGTCCAGCGATAACGGATGGGGCGTTTGGCTTCCATCTCTTCATGGCCAGGGGGAGACACCCCGAGTTTCAGGTGGACGTGATCGGAGACTTCTCTAAGATGATATTCTCTCTAAGCCAGGAGGACCGGAAGGGGGTCATAGCCCTGGGAGGAGGGGTCTCCAAGCACCACGCGATACTAGCCACCCTTCTGAGCGGGGGAGCTGACTATGCAGTGTATATAACCACAGCTCATCACTCCTCAGGGAGCATGAGCGGAGCCACCACGTCAGAGGCCAAGAGCTGGGGGAAGCTCAAGGACGATTCCGACTCAGTGACTGTAATAGGAGATGCGACTATCCTCTTCCCCCTGGCCGCTATGTATGCCCTTGAGGTCCTGAGAGAGGAGGGCCTTCTTAAGGATCTGAGCTGAGGTGGTTGAATGGCCAGGTTCATCCTGAGCAGGAGCATGGTCTTCAGACAGTTCAGGAGAATCTCTGAGCATGTGGATCTGGTGGCCTACAGCTATAAGACAAACCCGGAGGTGTGGCGGGTTCTCAAGGAGGAGGCAGCATCCATGGTCGGCCTCAGCTCCATGGGCTCAGCCGTCAAGGTGAGAGAGCTCAACAGAGCGATGTTCTACGTTCAGGGTGAGAGTGAGGAGGAGATCTCGTGGCTCCTCAGGTCAGGAGTTAGATATTTCATAGTTGACAACGAGCCAGAACTCGAGAGACTCCTTCGGGTCCTCGAGAGAGAGGATATGGAGGCGGAGATGTTCTTGAGGATGAAAATGAAGGAGCACACGATCTACACTGGGAAGCACTTCGTTTACGGGATGAACTGGAGGAGGATCAACGAGATCCTTCCTGAGTTAAGGAGTCATCCTCACGTGAGAGCTTTGGGAATCCACTTTCACAGAAAGACCCAGAACGTCGGTGAGTGGAGCCTCGTCAAGGACCTTCAGGACGCTTTAAGCGAGAGGAGCTTTGAAGTTCTGGACATGATAAACGTGGGAGGAGGAATCCCTGTGAGGTACGCGAACACAAGACCTGAGGTTGGAATGATCCTCAACAGGATAGGAGAGCTCAGAGATTTCCTGAGGAGTAGGGGAATCAGGCTTATGGCTGAGCCCGGAAGGTTCATAGCCGCTCCAAGCGTGGCCCTGGAATCCTCTGTTCTAAACGTCTACGAAAACGTGGCCGTGCTCGACTGCTCGATATTCAATGCCTACATGGACACATATCTTCTGAACATAAGACTGCCGGTTCTTGGAGAGGTTGAGGAAGGCAAAGGAAGGAGATATCTGCTCAAGGGCAGATCTCCCGATTCCCTAGACATATTCAGATACTCAGTATATCTGAAGAGGAAGCTCCGACCAGGAGATATCGTCACGTTTCTCAACGCCGGAGCCTACAACTTCCACTCAGAGTTCAATGACCTACCTAAGATAGGAACAGTTATCGTGGACGAGTTCCCGTTCGACTTTCCAGATGAGCTCATTCTCTAGCCGATGTTCCCGACCGCTGCACCGGGAAGTGTTGCACCACAAAGAATTTTTCTGAGGAGGTAGCTCCTGAGAGGAGATCTTTGGTGTTAGGGGTTCCCGGAACCTAGGTTGAGAGAGCTTGAGGAGGCCTCTTCATGCACGTGCCCTGGCTGAGGTTCAAGATTTTTAAGTTAAAAGTTGTGATCCTCCTTTATGAGCACAAGGGTTCTCATAGCTCTTGGAGGGAACGCGATAAAGCAAGCTGACGAAAGAGGAACTTACGAGGAACAGATGAAAAATGTAAACAGAACCGCTGAGGAGATCGTCAGACTGATAAGAGAGGGATATCGTGTGGTGGTAACCCATGGTAATGGTCCTCAGGTGGGAGCGCTCTTGATACAGCAGGAGGAAGGGGCTAAGAGAGGCGTACCACCCCAACCCATGCACGTCTGTGGTGCGATGACCCAAGGGCAAATAGGATACATGCTTCAACAGGCCCTCATCAATGAGATGAAGAAACAGAGGTTTTCTGTGCCTGTGGCGACTGTGATAACGCAAGTGATGGTCAGGAAGAATGATCCCAACTTTAACGACCCTCATAAGCCCGTGGGACCTTTTTACGATGAGAAAACTGCTAGGAGATTGATAAGGGAGAAGGGATACATTATTAAGAGGGTGAGGCCGAATGGAGATAAGCCCTACAGAAGAGTCGTGCCCTCACCTGATCCAATAGGACCCGTCGAGGCTGAGGCCATAAAGCGGTTGGTGGACGCCGGTGTGATCGTGATTGCTTCTGGAGGTGGAGGAATTCCTGTTATCGAGGATGATGGAGTACTTAGGGGAGTGGATGCTGTCATAGATAAGGATCTAGCAGGAGAAAAGCTTGCTGAGGTTGTAAAGGCGGATATCTTCATGATACTGACCGATGTGAGCAGGGTCAAGCTGAACTATGGTAAGCCAGATGAGAGGGATATAGTGAGGATGACTGTCTCCGAGGCCAGGAGATACATGGCTGAGGGACACTTTCTGCCTGGGAGCATGGAACCCAAGGTGAAGGCCTGCATACACTTCATAGAGGCAGAAGGTAAGCTAGCCGTGATAGCCAAGCTTGATCAGGCCTTGGAGGCCCTCAGGGGGGAGGCAGGGACCTGGATAGTTCCTGACTGACCTCTTTATAAAATTCACCACGAGAAGGCCCTTTGGGCGTTCCATCTAACTCTTCGGAGGTCTCAGACAAATCGTGACTGAACATCTTTGTCAGGCCATTCTGGTGAAGAATTCTGAAGAATATCAGGATCTTTGAACCTTATAGAGGCACCTGAGCGTTATAAGGGAGAAGATCTGTGAAGACGAGAACGATAAGATGATAGGCTCTTTTCCTAGAGGTTAAGTTCGGATGAAGTCACATACCGTATATGACTTCCACGGTCTCCAGGGATGGGTCTTTGGCCAGGAGTATTCCTCCATGTCTCTTAACGGTTAGCAGATATTCTATATCCTCTTTGGAGATCCTGAAGCCCTTTATCAATATGGGAACTCCAGGCGGATAGGGAGTTATGTTCTCCGCCGAGATCATGCCTGGAGCCAGCCTGAGCGGGACTCTCCTCGAAATTATCCTCTTTGGCATTCTCCTGACTATGTATGGGTCTATGACGGGAGGATCGGCCCTGAGAGGTGGTCTCAGAAGCTTTTTATTCCTCACAGTACCGACTTCTGAAAGTGCTTTCCCTACAGCTTTGGTTGTGATGTCCACGTCCTCCTCCCTCAACTGAAAGGTTGCCATGAAGAGTAAGGAGTTGTAGTTTGAGGTCTCGGGGACTACCCTGTATTTCCTCTGAAGCAGGAGATCAAGTTGAAATCCCGTCGTGTCGTAGCTGGTGAGTATCACCTGGGTCTTCGTGAGGTCCCATCCAGATATCCTGTCCCTCCACTTCTCGAGAAGCCCGTCGTCCATTATCTTCAGCTTGGGAATTTCCTTGAGTTTTTCTCTCAGTTCTTCAGCTTTTTTTATCACGCTTCCCACAGCTCTCTTCCCACTTCTCTCCAGATAGCTCCTAGCAGCATCCAAGGAGGCCATTAGATGAAATGAGGGACTTGTGGTCGTGTAACCCCTGTAGGCCTCCATCATGAGGTCTGAGTCAACCCGATCTCTCTTCCAGTGGATCATCCCGGTCTGTTGGAGGGAGCCCCCTTGTTTATGGGTGCTTTGTATGCTCACATCCGCCCCAGCCTCCATGGCGGTCTCGGGAAGCCTGTCGCTGAACCTAAAGTGGGATCCCCAAGCCTCGTCCACAATTATCAGGACATCCTCGCTGAAATTTCTTATTCTCCTCACGATCTCCTTGAGCTTGCAAGAGAGACCTTCGTAGGTCGGGTTGGATAGAAGGACAGCGTTGGCCTCGGGATGTCTTCTGAGGGATTCTTCAACATCGTCTGGGGTTGGAGGCACGAAGGCATCCAGCTCCTCGTCATACTGTGAGGGGATGAAGCGATACCTTATGCCGAAGTCCTCACAGGCGTTTTGGACACTCACGTGTATGTTCCTAGTAACCAGCACAAGCGGAGTTCCGTAGGCCAGCGATAGATATCTCATCACTATGTAAACGCTCCCGGTAGATCCATGAACGCTAAATAAGGTCATATCAGCTCCGTAAAGTTTAGCAGCTCTCTCTTGAGCCTCATAAAATATTCCCGAACTCTCCCCTGGTATTCCATAGATGGAGAGAGAAGCAGAGACGTCCGTTCCGTATATGTCCTCCACTCGTTCAGCATTGAGGATCACTGAGGGGGTGCACCATCTCACGTATCTCCTCACTTCTCTGTTCAGGAAGTCGACGAGCTTGGAGCCCATACCTCAAGTCATGGATTTGAGTAGTAAAAAGTTGCTCTCGATGCTCATTCATGAGAGCTGCCCTCGCGAGCGAGGTTCACATTGGACATTCTTGAGGAGGAGCCTGCCACGTCCCCTTCCCGAGAGAGGTGCTACATCCCGATGTGATAAACTTTAACAGATCACCGGAACCTATTCCTGATCGTCATGGTTGTTGGGTATGTGGAGAAGCTCGCCTCCAGGATCTCACGGTTGAAAAGGGAGAGAAGAGCTGTCATACTCGGACACAATTATCAGGATCCTTATGTTCAGGAGATAGCTGATTTCCTTGGAGATAGCCTGGAGCTCGCTAGAAAAGCGATGTCCGTGGATGCAGATGTCATAGTCTTTGCTGGGGTCTCCTTCATGGCTGAGATGGCTGCCATCCTGAACCCGAATCGGATCGTCCTCCATCCTGAACCCTCGGCCGGCTGTCCTCTAGCAGATCATCTCAGCAGGGAGGTGGTTGACTTCTACAGGAGAAGATATCCTGACGCTCCTCTGGTCATCTACATAAACTCCCATGCCTCGGTCAAGGCGATATCCGACTACATCGTCACGAGCTCCTCCGCCGTCAGATTGGTATCTCAGCTGGATACTGACACAGTTCTTTTTGGTCCTGATAGAAACCTTGCCAGCTACGTGGCAGAGAAGACCGATAAGGAGGTGGTGCCTGTTCCTAATAACGGACATTGTCCCGTTCACGAACACCTTCTCTCCTCCTATCACGTAAGGCTGGCGAGGGAGATTCATCCGAATGCCAAGATCCTCGCGCACCCGGAGGTCAGACCGGAGGTCAGAAGAATGGCTGACTTTGTGGGGAGCACCAGCCAGATGCTCAAAGCTGTCAGCTCATTGGAGGGCGAGCTTCTCATAGGAACCGAAGAAGGGCTTTCCGTAAGAGTTAGAAGAGAGAACCCAGGAAGAAAGATCTTTCCTGTTAATCCAGGAGCTATCTGCATAGACATGAAGAAGATAAACCTGGAGAATATAGAGGTTACGCTCAGGGAAATGGGTCCCAGGGTGAAGGTCGACAAAAAGGTGGCTTATAAGGTCAGGGAAGTTTTGATGAGATCTTTAGATATTTTGAGGTGATTACCACGTTTTTCGAGGACTTCTTAAGGTTCTTGAGGGAGGATATCCCTTTTTGGGATCTGACATCTGAGCTCCTGATCCCTGAGGACATCGATGTGAGAGCTGAGGTGATAGCTGAGGAGGATGGAGTTGTAGCCTTTACGGAGGAGTTGAGCTCTTTTCTCAAAGGAATGGGCATCAAGACAAGGTTCATTAGGAGTGGAAGCAGGATCAGGGACGGAGATGTCATAATGGAGCTCAGAGGCAAGGTCAGGAGGATCCTGCTTGTCGAGAGAACAGCCCTCAACCTTCTGGCTAGGGCCTGTGGGATAGCTACAAAAACAGCCAGAGTTGTTGAGAAGGTCAGAAAGATCAACCCTCGTGTCAGGATCGCCTGCACGAGAAAGACCACGCCAGGCCTCAGGTACCTCGAGAAGAGAGCTGTTATGGCTGGGGGAGGTGATACTCACAGGTTGTCCCTCAGCGACATGGTGCTCATAAAGGACAACCATCTAGCGATCGTTGGAGGAGTTGAGGAGGCTTTGAGGAGGGCCAAGAACGCCGGCTTTGCTTTCAAGGTGGAGGTGGAGGTCAGCACTCCTGAGGAGGCTGTGAAGGCTGCCGAAGCAGGAGCCGACGTAGTCATGCTGGACAACTTCAGACCTGAGGAAGTTGAGAGAGCCCTCAGCATGCTCAAAGCTGAAGGTTTAAGGGAAAAGGTTCTGATAGAGGTTAGCGGAGGCATTGGAGAGGATAACGTGATCGATTACGCGAAGTTCGATGTGGACGTGATAAGCATGGGGGAGCTGACCTGTGGAGCAAGACCTCTGAAGATGAGCTTAGAGGTTCGGGAGGTGATCCGGTGAGGATCGCTATCATAGGATGTGGAAACATAGGAGGTGAGATAGTCAGGGCCGTCTGTGGGGGAAGGTTGAAGTCCAATGTGACAGCGTTGATGGATAGATATCCTGAGAAGTGCTTTCATTTGGCCTTGATTCTTGAGAAGTCGACTGGGCTCCGCCCAGTAGTGGCTGAAGGGATTGAAGATCTTCTCGAGGTTAAACCGGATCTCGTTGTCGAGGCGGCCAGCCAGGAGGCGGTCAGGCAGTATGCTAGGAGGATCCTAGAGAGGGGCATAGACCTCGTGGTGATGAGCGTTGGAGCTCTCCTGAACGAGGAGTTCCTTCAAGAGGTCTCAAGTTTGGATGGAAGGATCTATGTTCCATCTGGTGCCATAGCGGGATTGGATGCTGTCAGAGCTATGAGACACTCCGGGATAACCAGGATTGTCCTGAGAACGAGGAAAAATCCCAGATCGCTGGGCATGAAACTTGAAGAGAGGAAGGTTCTCTTTGAGGGACCGGCGAGCAGGGCTGTCAAGGAGTTTCCCTTCAACGTGAATGTCGCAGCTGCTCTATCGCTAGCTGCTGGAAGAGAAGCCTGGGTTCAGGTTATAGCCGATCCTGGCGTTGAGATGAACGTCCATGAGCTGGAAATAGTCTCGGACGCTTCAACACTGAGAGTTGCCGTGGAAAACAGGCCAAGCCCCTCGAACCCAAGGACAAGCTATCTTGCCTGCCTCTCTGCAGTAGAGCTGCTGCGATCATTGGAGGACAAGGTCCGTGTGGGGACCTAGGGATGAAGGTTTCCTTCAATAATGAGTACCAGCGTTTAAATGGGCTGTCCATCGCGAGTTTTTGGGGAGGAATGGTGAGTGCGTTGCGATAACAATTTGATTAGATTTTGCTATTTCTTCGAGGGCATCTAACAGATCCTTTTTGCTTCACTGAAGAATCGCCTAACATTTGTAATAATTTCTCTATAATCTGTTGCCGTTGTGCCTTGTCGAACAAACACTCATAGAATAATACACAATAAAAATTAAATTTCAATAAAACCTTCAGCTAACCCATGCCAAAGATAAACTGGAAGGAGTACAACGAGAAACTCGTAAAGAGAGGAGAAATTTTATTCAGTACAGAGTTCATAGAAAACTGGAAGAAAGAGCTCAATTCAATGAACGAAAGAAAGAGAGGTCATCCTTACGAATATCCTGATTCTTTCATGCAGTTCTTAGCATCAATACGCTACTACTACCACCTCGACTACAGAACCCTGGAAGGATTCTGCAGGCTTGTCAAGAATTCTCGATATGCAGCCAAGATCATTCAACTATCCACAAGAGAGTTCCGAAGTTAGATTTCACCCCTCCTGAACTTGATTCGGAAGAAATCGTTATAGCGGTCGACTCTTCAGGAATAAAGGTACACAACAGGGGAGAGTGGATGAGGGAGAAGTACAGGAGGAGAAGGGGATGGATAAAGATTCACTTCGCTGTCGACGTTGAAACAAAGCAGATCGTAGCTTACGAGGTTACGGACGAACAAACACATGATAACAAGGTCTTCAAGGATTTGGTTGAGAAGTCGTGCGAGAAAGCAAAGGTTAAGAGGGTTCTTGCCGACAAAGCGTACGACAGCTACGAAAACTTCGAATTTCTTCAGTCTAAAGGCATAGATCCCGCTATTCCGGTGAGGAGAGGAGCAATAGACATCCTGATCCATCCTCGCAGTGAAGAGGCAAGGAAGCAGAAAGAATTCGAGAAATGGAAGATGGAGAAGGAATACGGATTAAGGTGGATGGCCGAGACAGCTTATTTTATCTTTAAGGGGTACCTTGGTGAATTTGTTTCTGCAAAGAAATGGAGGTACATGCTTGCAGAAATTGCGGCTAAGGTTTGGATATACAACTCGTTGAGGGTTGTTCTCTGAAGGATGTTGGTTTGAAGAGAAGGGAGAAGTTAATTAAGAATTAGTCGACAAAGCATTAGATGGTGGAAGAGTAAATTAATTTAGTTATTATTTTTCCCTAATCCACACGTTAGAATTTTTTATTATTTTTTCCAGCAATGAATCTCTATGTTCACCCAAACAGCATGGCTGATCAAAAACTTGAGAGGAGTCCTCTATTTCAAAGAAGACAAATCAATAATCGATCTCGTCACCAGAAAGTTCAGGTACGGGATTCAGACGAATGGATTTCTTCTGAACGACGAAGATATGGAGTTCATAATGGAGAGAGGAGTCAACCTCGGCATCTCATTTGACTCACAGGACATGAAGACAAACGATTTTCTGAGGGGGGAGGGGCACTTCAACTCTGTTAGCAGGATTTTAGAGGTAATGCAGGGCTACAAACACCTTAACGTTATCACGACAATTAACCATTACAACTACACCCAGCTTCCCGAAATGGTGGATTTCCTCGCCGGAAAGGTTGAAGTATGCTTGATGAACCCCGTAAGGGGCACGAGCGCCGGTGGCAGAAAGCTCAGACCGCCAGTCGAAGCCGCGGATTACTTCATAAAGGCTGTGGACAGGGCAATAGAGTTAACAGGGA
>JAOZGP010000006.1 GCA_027491735.1 Thermoproteota archaeon
GGGCTTGACAGCCGTCCATGGCCACATAACCCTGACCCGAGGACGAGGTGGGCTCCCTAAGGAGGTTCCATCGAGGTCCTGCTGCAGCACAACACGCTATTTGAGCGGAATGAGGCGGCGGGGACAACGAGTAATGCCCCTGATGCTATGTTACTGCTCACCCACTTCCTCTGCTGCTGGTATCTCCTCGCTCTCGTAAGGAGACTTAGCAGCAGCGACAAAGTTGAGGATTGTGGGCCATACTAGGATTTCGATCGATGCCTGATGAAGGCCTTGAAAAAGTTTCTCACCGATACAAGGTGATAACGATCTTCAATCGACTAGCAACACCGCATCCTGTGAGGATATGGCTCCAGCGAACCTCTCCGAAGTTGGTGGTCGGAAGACCTGGTCCGATGATCGGAGGGTAGTTTGTGTCCCGAGATCTCAGGGTCTGTAGACCCTGTATACAACTAGATAGGAGTTCACGGCTATTCTGTCCGCTGAAACCACCTCAATCTTGGAGCCCAGCGCTGCTTCGAGCTTGAAGGCCAGATCATCGAAGTAGTCGCATATCCCCACTAGAGAATAGCAAAAGGTGCCCGACATTTCTATATGAATGAAATCCTCGCTTCTCCTGACGAACCTAGCGATGGCGTTAGACGTCTTTCCGTTGAACTCCTTTATCGCTTTGAGTATTGCTATGTCCTCCAGGGACATCAGATGTCGAGGCGAGTAAGAAAATAAAAAGGTTTATCTGGATTTTGGAGAGCGGGTTCGAGAAGCCAGACATCGCCAGCTGACGAATATATCAACACTGGAAAAATGAGAGCCTCTTGACCCACTCAGATTTGCTTGCTTAGTTCTCCGCTGACCTCAGTCCTTCGAATCCTGGTCTGACCCATGACCCAGTACTCGCCATCCTCTCTCTTCTCAAGCTTGAATATGGGAACCTCACGTTTGATCCTCTCAAGGACCCTTTGAGCCGTTGAGAAAGCGATTCCTCTGTTGACAGCGGATACCAAGATGTAAACCGTAGGATCTCCAGGCTTTAGCCTTCCTACTCTGTGATAGATCCTGACGTCCAGGACCTTCTCTCCTCTGGACTCCTCCTGGGCTATCTCCTTCAGCTTCTCTGAGGCGTAAGGATCATAGGAGGAGTACTCGAGCTCTTTCACCTCCTTACCATCAACCACTCCCTTGACGAAGCCCACAAACACAACTAAGGCTCCACCAGCTCCAGGAGTAAGCATCTCAGCCGACTCCTTGGATAGATCTATCTCCTCCCTCACAATCCTTCCCAGAGGCACGTCAACCACCAGAGGCAGGGGGCATCAGGGCCACCTCAGCGTCACAATCCACCTCGAAGAGGGGGCTTCTCGCCGTCCCGTTCACCAACACAGTCACTGGAATTCTCCTTCTCGCCCTCATTACGCCAGGAAATTTGACTTCTATCTCGTGAACGAGGTCCTTGAGCTTCACACCCCTCCTGACTCGAAGTCTCGCCTCGCTCACGCCTGCAGCGTCAGCAAGAGCAGATAGGAACCTGATCCTCACCTCTATCATCTCACACATCAGGACTCTCCTAGAGGGGAGATTTTTTAACGTTTGAGTTGGGATGAAGGCCTGATGGGGGAGCTCATCAGACAGCACAAGGAGGATGATGTGAAAAGGTACAGGGAAAGACTGGCGTCAGATCTGAGCAGGAGGAACTCAGACCTTCTGATGGAGTACGACGCTTATATGAGGAGGAGGGGGCTCACCAACGACACAAGGTACACCCATCTGAAGGTCGTTCATGATTTCCTCTCCTACCTGGAGGAGAGAGGGGTAGACGTGGAGAGCATGAGACCCAGAGATGTGAGGAGGTGGATGAACTCAGTCGCCAGCTCCTGTGCTGTCAGCACAACCTCCAGGAAGTACATGGTCATCAAGGGTTTTCTCCGCTTTCTCATGAGTGAGGAGGAGGTGGAGCTGGAGGAATGCTATCAGGCCATCAGGAGGCCCAGGTTGAAGAGAGTCCTTCCTGACGTCCTCTCGGAGCCGGAGGTTATAGATATAGTCTCCAGGATAGGCAGCCTGAAGGGGAAAGCTCTGTTCGCCATTTTGTATGAGACAGGGGCAAGGAGGAGTGAGATCCTCGGTGTGAGAATGGGGGATGTGGAGCTAGGGGATGAGGTCAGCTACATAACCATAAGGAGTAGCAAGAGTGAACCCCGAAGGATTCCCGTGATACTGTTCAACGGGTTGCTCCACATGTACATCAGGAGCCACCCCGCCTCCGGTGACAAGAGTGCTTATCTCTTCCACAGCCCGTCAAGCCCTCGAAAGCCCATGAGCCCTAGCTCGGTCGGCATGTTCTTTCTCAGGCTCTCGAGGAGGATAGGAAGGCGCGTTCATGCCCACATGTTGAGGCATAGCAGGGCCACATGGCTCCTCAGAAGAGGAATGCCGGAGAAGGAGCTCATGTACCTGTTGGGGGAGAGGACCAGGGACATGATAGACGTATACGTCACCCTCACGGGGAGGGATGTGGAGGAGAAGGTGAAGAAGATGTACGGTCTCAAAGCTGCTGAAGAGCTGGATCTGGTGAGGTGTCCCTCCTGTGGCCAGCCTATACCCGTGGGAAGCCCGATCTGCCCGAGGTGTGGGAGGTCTCTCCATGATAAAGATAGCGGTGGTCGGAAGGAGGAAGGCGGGTAAGACGACCCTCGTGGAGATGATCGTTAGAAGGCTCTCCGGACGTTTCAAGATATTCACGCTGAAGAGGGCGGGAGAGTTGGACCTGGACGTTAAGGGAAAGGACACGTGGAGAATGTACAGCTCAGGATCTGTAGGTGTGCTGGCCGTCTCCCCCAGTGAGACCTTTCTCCGCGTCAGAGAGGTGCTCAGTCTGAGGGATGCATTGGACCTCGTTGAGAGGTTAGCTCAACCTGATGTGGTGCTCATAGAGGGGTTTAAGCGTGAGGTGAGGGAGATGGAGGACGTCATCAGGATAATTATAGCTAGGAGCGGAGAGGAGCTTGATGATCTCACCTCCGCTGTCGGAAGGGCTGATCTCGTTGTCGGAGAGGGCGAGTTGGAGAGGGCTGTGGAGTTCGTAGAGAGACTGCTTGAAGCTAAACCTGGATTTTGTATTTCCTGAGATTTACGGAGGCGAAGGATCATGGATAGGCCCGTCGTCTACTTTCCGCTGACTATGTTGATAATGCTTCTCCTCTTCGTTATGCTCCTTCCCCTGGCCATGATAGTCTTCGTGGGCGCTGTCGGAAGGGCCTTCCTCAGGGTTGGGTTAACCCCGGGAGAGACCTTCTTCCTCCTCATGATGTCCCTCCTCGGCAGTGCTGTCAACATACCCATAGCTGAGAAGGTCACCTACGAAGTGACAACACCGGAACAGAGTCCTCTGCTCTCACTAATCAACTTCTCACCTATCAGGGTGGAGAGGAGGATAATCCTGGCGGTGAACCTTGGAGGAGCTGTGATACCGACCCTGATATCCATCTACCTGCTCTGGATGGTTGGGCTCCAGCCCGGCATAGTGATATCGATAATCGCTGTCACAGCGATGTCTTATGCCTTCAGCAGACCCGTCAGGGGTGTTGGTATAACGATGCCTTTCTTCGTGACCCCTCTGGCCGCTACCCTCTTCTCTCTACTGTTCGCTCATGCTATAGCGGGGATCTGCGCCTACATATCCGGAACGCTTGGCGCCCTCATAGGAGCTGACCTGCTCAGGCTCAAGGATCTGGAGAGGATAGGAAGCGGTATTGTGAGCATAGGGGGCGCAGGCGTCTTCGATGGGATATTTCTCTCGGGAGTGTTAGCAGTTCTGTTGAGCTGATGTCCATGTGGGAGCTTGGAGATGTGCTCTTCAGGGTAGTAGGAGAAAGAACAATACTTCTCACAGAGATAGGAAGCAGATGCTTTGGGGATCACCACGAGAGATCTGATCTAGACCTCTTCGAGGTGCACGTGGACCCTCTGAGGGAAGTCTTGTTCAGAGGACCCTCAACCTCAGGAAGACACCTGCGGTCGGGGCGCGTGGACCTTCACTCGTACGAGGTAAGCCACGTCGTCAGGGAGATAGTCAGGGGCAATGTGAACTTTCTCATAGGAGTTCTGAGCCCAATAATCCTTTTCTCAACCAAAGAGGGATCCCTTCTGAGGGATGTCACCTCAGCTAACATCCACAAGGGATTTTACAGGAGCATAGAGGGGATAGTGAAGGCGAGGCTCAAGGCGGGCAGCGAGAAGGACATCAGGATGGCAAGGAGATACATCTCCCTGGGTTTCTCCCTGGTGAGAGATGGGGTGCTGTCCCTTTCCTCCTTTGAAGGAGACCTCGAGGAGCTCAGACGTGAGTTCACATCGTCATCCCTGAAGAAAAGAGCTGATGAGGAGGAGCTGATCGATGCGGTGGTCAGAATAAGGCTCTCAATGGCGGGACTTTCCAAAATCGACTGCTAAGCCTTGAAGAACGGGACCTGTGGATTATTCAGATGTGAGGCCAGCGTGTAGGTTGGTTGACGACAGCTCAACCTACAAGAGCTAGGTCTCTAGGTTCAAGGACGCGATCAACATCGTGTTGAGGGGCTGTGGAATGACTTGCTGGAGACTTGGAGCATCGACCGATGTGAACCTGATCGCTGTGAAGGGAGGTCATATGCTCTCTATCTTGTATATCTTTATTATGTGAAAGTCGTCATCCTTGCCGTACCCCTTAGCTGTGACCAGCTTGCTCGTCAGGGATTCAGGTGACTCTCCAAAGAAGACGGCAGAGAAGATACCGCTCTTGTCAGCCACTCTGTATCTGAACACCTTTCTGCTGTCTGGTTCCCTCACTAAACCGTGTTCTGGACAGTAGAGGTCTGAGTCCCTGGTGTCCAGGCTACGACCGCATATAGGGCATGCAAGGTACTCCGAGGTCTGCTCGTCTATCACTGCAAACTTCACCAACCTGTATCCCTTGCTCTTTATCGCCACAGCTAGAGAAGCCCAAGCTGGTTTGAGCCTCGTTATGGGTGGAAGTGCGTCGTCGGGAAGCACCTCCACTTTGGAGGACTCGGCTGCCCTGAAGGCTTTCTCCCCTCCAAGTCTGGTCTCCACGTACCTGCTTATCTTCACAACTCGGTCCTCGCTGTCCTCAAGCTTGGAGATGTTCTTCTCTCCGAAAGCAACACAGAAGTACCTTCTGTTCTCATCAACCAGGGTGAGAAGCCTGTAGGGGACTCCCTCTACTGTTAACCTGACTGGGGACATGTAGAGGACCCTGCCCACTATAGGAGGATGCAGAAGGTCCCTCACATCTGCCCCCAGCTTGTTGGCAGCCAGTATGGCCAAGGCCCTGTCGTTCAGCTTCACCTTCCTTCTAAGATCCTCAACCTTCTCAATAAACTCCTCCTTGGAGATGGGAATCTGATCCTTTATGACCTTCCATATCTCGACAACTTCCTTCGACATCTCGAATCAGCTCACGGAGTAAAGGGATAAACCTTTTAGTTTAACGACCGTGTTAGGAGTAAAAGATCTCAACCACGGAGGAGTTGACGAGGGGGAGCTATTTTGAGACTGCCGAGAAACCTCAGCTATCTGGAGAAGTGGTTTGTATGCGGCGTGCTCGTCGGTGTAGTGGCTGGCCTAGGTGCTGTTGTCTTTGCTGAGCTCCTCAAACTGACAACGAGTTTCTTCTTGGTCGATATAGTGCACTACGCTCCCCCCTCTCCTGCGGGAGAAGGAGTGACCGTTACACCGAACTTCTCTGAGGTGAGGTGGAACCTCTTCCCCATCGTGGTCACCATTGGGGGACTGATATCAGGTGTTGTAGTTTACACCCTTGCTCCTGAGGCCGAGGGTCACGGTACGGACTCCGTAATAAAGGCCTTTCACAAGATGGGAGGTTACATCAGGAGGAGGGTTCCTCTTGTGAAGCTCATAGCTTCCGCTGTCACAATAGGTTCTGGAGGAAGCGCTGGGAGGGAAGGGCCCATAGCTCAGATAGGAGCGGGCTTCGCCTCCTTTCTATCGTCAGTTCTCAAGCTCAGCGAACATGACAGAAGGATTCTCGTCGCATGTGGTGCTGGAGCAGGGATAGGGAGCATCTTCAGAGCTCCATTGGGAGGAGCACTCTTCAGTGCTGAAGTGCTCTACAGACAGGACCTCGAGACGGAAGCCCTCCTGCCGGCTTTCATAGCGTCGGTCATAGGTTTCGGAGTTTACTCGATGTTCGAGGGGACGAGGCCCATATTTGAGATACCTTCCCTCGTACCCTCCCTGGACCCATTGAGTCTCCTGTCATATGTCTTACTTGGCTTTGTGAGTGGAGTGTTCGCCGTGATCTATGTAAAGACGTTCTACGGGCTCAAGTTCAACGTGTTCGATAGAATGCCGATACCCAACCACATCAAGCCGGCTATAGGAGGCCTCGTAGTTGGGCTCATAGCTCTCGTGGTCCCCCAAGCCACGGAGATGGGTTACGGATGGCTTCAGCTGGCTATGTGGAACAAGATACCCCTCACGCTCCTGATCGTTATAGCTATCACGAAGATCCTGACAACGAGCTTCACGATAAGCTCAGGAGGGAGTGGTGGTGTGTTCGCGCCCTCGTTGGTGATAGGGGGGATGCTGGGTGGCGCCGTTGGGGTGCTGCTCAGCAGCTACGCGAACATCAATCCTGCAATCTTCGTCGTCATAGGGATGATGTCCTTCTTCGCGGGAGCTGCTAAGGTTCCACTGGCCTCGATAATAATGGTGGCTGAGATGACCGGCGGCTACAGCATGCTGGTTCCTGCCATGCTCTCATCGGCGATCTCCTACGTCGTATCCGGTTCCAGCACGATATACTATGAACAGGTGAGATGCAGACCCCTGTCCCCTGCTCATAAGGAGGAGTTCAGCGTTCCCCTGCTCAAGAAGATGTTGGTGAGAGAGGCCATGACCGAGAACGTGGTGACCGTTGGTCCCAAGACTACGGTGAGGGAGGCCCTGGACATGCTGACGAGGCACAACATAGGGGGACTTCCCGTCGTTGATGTGCATGGGAACCTGATCGGCATGGTGACTTTCACTGATCTAGTGCAAGTTCCGGCTGAGCATCAGCGAAAGATGTATGTGGAGCTGATAATGACCAGGGATGTGATAGTCACCTATCCGGAGGAGACGCTGTACGATGCCTTCAGGAAGATGATCATGAACCAGGTGGGGAGACTTCCAGTCATAGAGGCCCCTCACAGCAGGAGGGTTGTGGGCATACTGGCCAGAGCGGACATAAGGAACTCCTACGAGAGAGAGGTTAAGAAGCTCCTCGAACGACAGGATGAGGCAGATGAGGGATTGTAGCCTGAGACTCATCTCCTCACCGGAAGGAAGCTCCTGAAGAACGACCTCAGGCATTAGCCTCCATCGCCACGGTGGAGGTCGTCGGCGGAGCCGAAACACATTGCATTCGTGTCATGATTGGCCTTCATGACACCGACCTCCGCTCGGGATTGTGAGGATGGGGTGGACTGGGGAGCTTGACCGATGACTTGAAGGTGCCCTCAGGAAGGCCATCCCATCGAATCCCATGGGAGGCCCTGGACTGTGTGAGAGGAGCTGAGGGAGCGGCTGGTGGCCAAGACTGATCTGTTTGATCATCTAGTAGTGTAAATTTTTTAGTGAGATCTTCTCCAATTCGAGATGATCTATGCAAGCGTGGAGTAAACTTGATCGTTCCAAGATCGAGAGATTCTGTGCTGAATACCTGAAATTCATCGGAGAGGTCCGAACGGAGAGGGAAGTTGTCGATTCACTGGTTGAGGAGGCGGAAAGGAGGGGATTCGTGAGGATAGATAGGGCGGAGCTCAAGCCAGGAGTCAAGGTTTACGACACCTTCAAGGGAAAGTCCTTCATAGCCGCAGTGCTGGGTAGAAGACCAATTAAGGAGGGTATAAGACTGATCGCCGCTCATGCAGACTCCCCAAGACTTGAACCAAAGCCCGTTCCTTTGGGGGAGGACAAAGACTCCAACCTCTCCTTCCTCAAGGTTGGATGGTATGGGGGAGTGGTCCTTCATCAGTGGACCTCCATACCGTTGGCCCTCAGGGGTGTCGTTGTGAAGAAGGACGGCGCCAGGGTATACATAAAGACGGATGATAGAGGTATAACCTTCGTGGCTCCTGAGCTTCTCCCACACCTCAGCAAAAAGAGGTTTAATGAAAGAAAGGCCAAGGATGTGGTTAAAGGTGAAGAAATAAAGCTTCTTCTCACAAATACACAGGAAGAAGATTCGTTCAAGAAGAAGGTTCTCAAAATACTGAAGGAGGAGTACGGAATAGAGGAGGAAGACTTCCTTAGGGCCGACCTTGAGGTGGTGCCGGCGATCCTGCCAGCGGAGGTAGGCCTCGACAGGTCCATGATAGCGGCCTATGGACAGGACGACAGGGTGTGTGTTTACACAGGTTTCAAAGCACTTCTGGATGTTAAAAACCCCGAGCACACGGCGGTGTTCTGGGCAGTCGACAAGGAGGAGGTAGGAAGCGAGACGAACACCTCAGCTCAGGGATCATTCCTCCAGAGATTCGTTCTGAGGCTCATAAGCAATCCCTCTCAGCTCGAGCTCATGGAGTGCTTTTCCAACTCAAAGGCCGTGTCAGCCGACGTTAACGCAGCCATGAATCCGTCGTTTAAGGAAATATACGACTCTGAAAACGCTGCCAAGCTGGGGAACGGTGTTGTCCTCAGCAAGGTGGGGATAATTGCTGGGGAGTATGACGAAAGTCTGCCACACGCTGAGTTCATGGCCTGGGTGATAAAAGTTCTGGATGATGCGGGTGTCCCATGGCAGGTGGGAGCCCTGGTCAGCAAGGCTGAGAGAATTGGAGGGGGAGGAACGATAGCAAAATACCTTGCTAGGCTAGGGATGGATGTCGTGGACATGGGGTGTCCCATACTAGGCATGCACTCCCCATATGAGGTCAGCAGCAAGGCCGACGTCTACTCCTGCTATCTGGCCTACAGGGCCTTCTACCTGAGGTGAACCGATGCTCCTGAACCTGGCCTTTTTGGGATTTGGAAACGTGAACAGAGCTTTTGCTGAACTCTTAATCAAGAAAAAAGACTTTCTGAAGAATTTGGGATTTGATGTGAGGGTAACAGCAGTTCTCACATCTAAAGGAGGAATTGTTCAGAGATCGATGGATCCGGAAGAACTCCTGGAAGCCAGACACCCCAGCCTCCTCGATGGCTTCGTCCCCGACACCTCCGTGGACGATCTCATCGGAGTGGATGTGGTCCTCTTTGCGATACCTCCCAGCTACTCCACCGGCGAACCAAACATCAGCCTCATGAAGTCCCTGATGGAGAGAGGAACGGCTGTGATAACAGCCGACAAGACGCCCCTGGCCCATGCTTTCACGGAGGTGATGGACCTCGCCAGGTCACTCGGAACGTTCATAGGAATAAGAGCTACAGTAATGGCCGGAACACCTGTCATAGATCTGGTGAGAGGTCTCAGGGGAAGGGAGGTTACGAGGATAAGCGCCGTCCTGAACGGGACCACAAACTACCTCCTGACCCTCATCGAGAGGGGCTCCGGCTTTGAGGAAGCTGTGGACAGGCTGGTGGGTATGGGTCTGGCGGAGCCAGATCCCAGCATCGATGTGGAGGGGTTGGACTCGGCTGCGAAGCTGACGATACTTCTCAACCTTCTGGGCAAGGAGGTCACAATTTCAGAAGTGGAGAGAACGCCTCTCACAGAGATCAATGAGGAGGAGATCAGGAAGGCCAGGATGATGGGCAGAAGGTATAAGTATCTAGCGGTGGCCGACCTAGAGAAGGAGGTCTTTCAGGTGAAGCCTGAGCTCCTGAAGGAGAACGATCCCCTGGCTGCAGTCGAGGAGAACTACAACGCCATTAAGCTGCACGTGGAGGACGACGTGATTGTGCTCACCGGCCCTGCAGGGCCACCACCAATCACAGCTAGGGCTATGTTCACCGACCTTCTCGAGCTCGCTGGGTGAAGGCCATGGAGGCAATCTCCGTAGAGGAGCTCACGAAGAAGTTCGGCAGAGTTTATGCCTTGAGAGGAGCCACCTTTCATGTGGAAAGAGGGTCTGTGACTGCTCTTCTGGGTCCCAACGGGGCTGGAAAGACTACAACGATAAAGGTGCTCCTGGGCCTCCTCAGACCCAATAGCGGAAGAGTTAGGGTACTGGGCATGGACCCCTGGAGGGAGGAAGTCGAGGTCAGGAGATCTATTGGAGTTCTGCACGAGAGGCCTGTGTATCCCGGGGGTTTCAGGGTCAGGGATCTGCTGGAGTACGTGGCCAGGATAAGGGGTCTCAACGCTGACTCCGTCGATAGAGCTCTTAGGCTCACAGGACTTGGAAATCACGGGGATGCGAGGGTTTCCTCTCTTTCCAGAGGATATCTCCAGAGGCTCGGGATCGCTGCAGCAATAGTAGGAGATCCGGAGGTTCTGCTCCTTGATGAACCGACAGCGAACCTGGATCCAGCTGCGAGGATGGAGATACTGGACCTGGTATCTCTCCTCAGCAGGGAGCTCGATGTCACAGTCCTGGTCTCCTCCCACATAATACCCGAGCTGGAGAGGATATGTGATCACGCGATCCTGATAAGCGAGGGAAGGGTCGTGGAACAGGGCAACCTGCGCGAGCTAGCTGAGAGATACAGGAGTTCGGTGATCCTAGAGGTCAAGGTTGACGAGCCCAGAGGTCTTGCCTCCAGATTGATGTCCATGGATGGCGTTATAGGGGTGGAGATCCTGGAGGGGGGCCTCTTCTTGAAGGTGAAGTCCGACAGGATTAGGGAGGTGGAGGAGGACCTGATGTCGAGTGGGTTGTCAGTTACGTTTAGAACAAGCAGCCTTCAGGACATCTACACCAATGTGGTGGCCCGCGATGCCAACATCAGCGGATAGGATAGTCCTTTACATCGGAAGAAGGCTTCGCTGGCTCACGTATTCCTACCTGATAGTGCTCTTCATAGCCTCCTTCACATCCCCTCACCTCCTGATGAGGGTCTTGGTGTCCTCAAACGTAAGGACGATCTCGCCTATCCTAGCCCCTCCTTCCAGCTACACGACAGCTCAGCATCTGCTGATGTTCGGCTTCATCTTTGCCCTGATGTCCGTGGTCTCTGCCATTTCGATGACGAACGATCTGAGATCCTCTGCTCTATTTCACCTCTCCCAACCAATGAGCCGCGTCGATATAGCCATCTCCTGGATGATCCTCATCTCCTGGGCTCCCTCGATTCTATGTGTTTTGTCCGTGGTGGTCCCCCTCATGTGCTACATGCCCCATCTCCCCGGGCCCTTCCTGAAGGATCTCCTTCTTCTGTTCTCGCAGATGTTGATCACCTCCTCGATAGTGCTCGTTATCTCAGCCACAAGAAGAACTTGGCTCGTGCTGGCCACCTCCCTTCTCCTGGTGTTCTTCCTTCCGTTTCTCCTGGAACTCCTGGCATCCTTTCCCTTCACATCGCTAGGATACCTTAGTGAACTCGCCTCGACAGCGCTCACAGTCCTCTATCCGATGATCGCCTCCATGACTCCCTCCAACCTCCCTCTAAGCCTAGAAACGGGATCTCAGTCCGCTCTAGTTCTAGCAGCAGCGATCCAAGCCCTGTACCTCATCTACTTCAAACTGAGGTTCGAGGTGGGCTGACGAAGATGTTTCAAGTCTCGCCCTCTAGTGTGGAGCAATGTTTAAAGGTTGAACTCATGAAAGCGGATTCGGTTGGATCCGATGTCCCCCATAACAGTGAGTTCCCGCAAGAGGACAGCCGCAACGGGAATGAGACCGTCTCCTTAGGTCTACTCCCTGCTCTTGCAGGAACCCTCGCCTTTCGGGGTGGGGAGGGGGTCAGATGCTGAAGTACGTTGGGCTGATCCTTCTGATCGTGGGGCTGGCGTCCTTCGCTGGAATGTCCCTCATGGAGGGTTCGATCGTTTACAGATCGCAGCTTCTAGAACACTCTCCTCCCATCGTTTTTATCACCAAGAAAAACGGAACGATCAGCAGCTCCCTTCCCCCATGCAGGACTTTCTATGTGTCATCATGCTTCAAGGTGAGCAGGCTGGAGGGAGTGGAGTTCTACCTCGACCTCGGCGCGCACATACCTCCACAACACCCTCCGGTTGGGGGGATATGGGGGTACGTCCTCGACTGCAGCTCGCCGATAGGAATCGCTCAGAACATGAGCCAGTTCCTGGATAGGTTTCACCTGATGAAGGTGAGGCTCCGTCCCACAAGCGCTGCCTTCACTAGAGGATATGGGGCTCGGATATCCTTGGAGAACTTAACAGAAAGAGAGATCTTTGTGGTGGTTTATGGGAGGCTGAAAGCCCAGCAAAATCAATCCTGTGTGTTCTCAGAACCTCCGGTAATCCTGGCAGTTGCCCATCCGAGTCGAGGACAGAAGGTCAGGGTCCTCTACCTGACGGCTGCTGGAGCGCTCCTCCTGGTTCTGCATCACGTGAGAAATCCTGACGAATTCAGGAGATCGGTTGACCGACTTAAGAAGATGATCCCCAGGTCTAGAAGAAGGTCTTCTCCTCCCTAAGGATCAAAGCCCACAGGACAAAACTGAACAGGAGGAGAGGTGGGATCAGGTAGTCTGACAGGAAAACCTTCTCCTCCACGTACTGGTTGGCCCTGAAACTGACCTTCTGAGTTAGCATCTTGCCCAAACCCCTGGACAGATTCGTCAGCCTGGACACCATGGCGCTCACGCTGTTGACCGTGTACTCCCTTCCACCGGTCCTGCTCGCCATGTACTTCGCTTCCTCCTCTCCCCTATCGCCTCCAGGACCTATATACAAAACGTAGATAGGTATTTTGTCCTTGCTGAAGTCTTTCAAGAGGACTCTGTACCTCGGATCTGCCGGATAACCATCGGTCACAAATATGAGGGCGCAGGACAGGTTGAGATATCTGTAGGGTCTGAGCCAAGAGAGAGCTGTCATCAGAGGATTGGTGTACATTGTTCCTCCGAGCGGTCTCATCTCATCGATGACCCTGAGGACTGCTTTTCTGTCGCTCGTTATCGGGACCTGATTCACAACGGATCCTGAGAAAGCGATCAGCCCCACATCCACGCTCTCGTTAAGCTCCCTCAGAAAGTTTCTTAGAGCCTTCTTAGCGGCTTCGATCTTCACTCCTCCAGGGATCCTTTCTCTCATGCTACCGGAGACGTCCACGGCCAGAACAACAGACGGTCTCCCCAACCTTATGTGAAAACGAAGCTCTTTTGTGGAGTTCAACGCGACCTTCCTCTTCACGTTGATTGTGGGCGAGAGGACCATGGCCACGAGAACCGCCAACACCACCACCTTGAGCAGGAGCCTTCTCCAATCCATCCTCCTCCTCTGAGGAGGGAGGAACGCCAGTGGATATTCAAACACAAGCGAGGTTCTCAGGAACTTCACGACCTTGAAGCTCATGACTATGCTCAGAACTCCAGCAGCTAGGACTGCGATCCAGGCGTAATCCATCTAACCACCTGCCAACTCGAGCAGGACGAGCGCCACCAACAAGGCCATGAGCAGAGCCCTTGGGGTTTCATAATCCCTCTCCAGAGCCTTGATCGTGGTCTCACCGCCGGCCTTGAGTGCAGCGTACTTGCCCGAGCTGACTATGACCTCACCCAGCGACCCGACGTCCGGAGCCCCGAGGAGGAACCTCCCTCCCGTGATCTCAGCTATCCTTCTCATTAAGGATTCGTTGGTGCTGGCGCCTTTTCCTATCTGCACGGCTATTACAGGAATTTTTGACTTCTTGAGAGCTTCAGCTGCTTTTATAGGATCAGATCCACCGTTGTTCCCTCCATCGGATAGGAGAACTACGATCGAAGGTCCATGAGCCAGACCTCTGGCGAAGGTGAGGGCGTCTCCGATTGAGGTGTACGTCTCGTTTGGACTCAGCTCAAGCACGAGGTTCCCTCCTTCCCCTGAGTAGACGATCTCGCTCGTCCCAGCGAACTTGACGATCTTGAGGCTGGAGTTCCTGAGGTGTCCGGCGATCCCCCCGAGAATGCTCATCTCGGTGTTGAATCGATCGTCATAGCTCATGCTCCTGGAGACGTCCAGGAGAACTATCACATTACATCTCCTGTTGATTGCCTCTTCGATGGTCAAATTTCTTGTTTCAACAGTTAAAATGTAGGGAGAGGCCAGCAGCATAACGGCCACAGCCACAAGCAGTAGCTTTCCTGCTAGGGTCACCCAGAAGAGGATCCTCCATCTTCTGACCCCTAAAAACTCCAGTTCCTTCCTCAGCACGCTCACGTTCCTCCTGAGTTTGAGGATTAGGATCAGGATCACAACCTCGAGTACGGGGATCAACAACAGGAGCTGTGGACGATCGAACAGGAGCTCAGTCATCCGGCCTACCCTTCCACCCAGCGCCGGTGCCTTTCTGGAAGTACACGATCATGTCCTTGAAGAGCCCGATCTGGTATGAGAACCTCCCCCCCTTAGAGGGATCGAGTTCGTTCGCAGCTTCCACGAGATCTTTGCCCGGAGCTACACAAGTTTTCTTTCCATTTCTGGCGTTTAGGTATGCCTTCATTACCTGCTGGACGTCTTCTGGGTTCTTCCTCACGGCCTCAAGAAGAAGGATCACCTGCGTGAGCTCGTTCATCAGGTCTGATGTCCTGTTCTCGGCGAGTTCCAACAGAGCCCTGTGCTCATCCGATATGAGATCGCTCCTGTTCACTCCTCTCATCTCCGAGAGAGAGTTCGATACAAGCTCATAGGCCTTGATGACGTTTTTTCTGATCATCATCCAGTGGGAGAGGGCCTCACTTACGTTGCCGGCGATCAGAAGGTTCAGAGCATCCTCCAGATCCTCTCGAGATGAATCCAGAAGCAGGGCCGACGAGCTCAGATTTACAGAGGACTTATCAAGCATCAGATAAGCCCTTGAGCTTCTAGCTATCCTCGAGCCCAGCTCACCCTTTATCAGGGAGCTCGCCTTCAAGGACCTCCTCAACAGATCCTCTGACTCATCCCTCATCGAGAGGGCATGGTCGAGAGCTGCTCTGTTGATTGGTGAGGAAAGAGATCTCCAAGCCTGATACGAGGAGGTGTTGAGGGCCGTCATCGAGAGTTGCGATCCCGGGAGGATGAGCTTGAGGTGCTCAAGACTTATACTCGAGGTTGGGGCCATGAGGGATGGATATATGAACAGGAGGAGCAGGAACGCCACAACCGCCCCGATGACGAGGGTGACGACCCTACTGCGGGAGAGCATTTCTGACCACCAGGTAGAGCATCATCAACCTGTGGCAGATCCTCTTGGCCTGCCCGGGATGAACGATTTCCACATAAGGGATAAGGGATGTCTTCATCAGGGCGAACAGCTTCGATCGATGCCTCCTCACAGCCTCTTCGATCCCCCACAGATGGGAGGTTCCTTCCTCAGATCCGATGAGGAGAGCGGATCCCTTCGGAGGTCTGATCTCGCTGGAATCTGAGCAGAAAACAAAGCCTATTTCCCTCTCGGAGGATCTAACAATCTTCGTGAACCATTCAAGCTCATCCACTGGATGTGCTGTGTCCGTCAGGAGGAGGACGGGGATTCTGCCCAACCTCACCAGAAGTCTTGCCAGAAGCTTCAGATCCAGTTTTTCTCCCCAGTTCTCCAATCTACACACGCTGTTCACCAGGATGTATGGAGCCATCTTCGGAGACACGTGTATGTGCCTGATCCTCCTCCCGGCCAGGATCAGGAGAAGCCTGTCCTTAAATCCCAGAGCCATTGATGAGATGAAGGAGAGAGCATAGAGAGCTGCAATCATCTTGTTCCTGTACATCATGGAGGAGGACAGATCCACAACTACAGCTGTTTCCATCGATCTCTCCGATCTTCTCTCCCTTAAAAGAATCCTGTTATTTCCGTCTGTTCCTACAGCCCGGCTCGAGATCCTCCAATCGATGAACCTCATGTCGTCTCCCTCGGTGTAGTCCCTGTAGTCCTCGGGCTCCACGCCAATACCTTTGGCCCTTATCGAGGTCTCCCCGACCACATAGGGGTTTGCCATCCTCCTAGCCATCTCTATGACCAGAGGAGCGACCCTGCAGATCTCCACGGGTAAATTTTTAACTCCCAAAGTATTAAGTCTATCGATGACGAGGTTCTGCGACGAGGAGGAGCTCAAGGGGGCTCTCGTGGTGGACAGCGAGGGATTGATATACGGAAGAGCCAGCTCGATAGTTGTGGAGGACGACGGGGTCAAGCTGGAGGTTCGTTCAGAGAACGCCAGGGACAGGAAGGGAGTCATTCCAACGGACGAGATAGAGTGCATTGCTGGTGGATCTGAGATTGTGCTTGTGCTCAACACAAGGAGGGAGGCCTCCTACAGGGGACTTCCTTCGAAGGAGCCAATGTACCAGGATCTCAGGGATGTGAAGGGAAAGTTGGTGGTGTCGCTCTCCGGGTCAGTTCTCGGCAGGGTGCTCGGCGTCGTTGTGGGACCTGGGGAGCCGGGGATAAGGGTGGGGGAGAGCGTGGTCAACTGGATAAGGCTCGTGAGGGGCGTCAAGAGGAGGGACGTCAAGCTAGGATCTAGGTTGGAGAACGCTCTTGATCCGCTCAAGAGCCCCAAGATCTCAAGAGAGGATGCTGAGGCTGTGCTGGGAGAACTTGGTGTTGAGGAGGATATCTCCAGCTATGTGGAGAAGGGAACCACTCGAGACATCCCCTGGAGTCGGATCCTTAAGATAGGCGACGTCGTACTGGTGAGGTAGATGGAGATAGATGACGTGAAGCGCTTATCCTCGGAGATAATCTCAGCGATGAGGAAAGCCATTGTCGGCTATGAGAGAGAGATCAAACACATACTCATAGCTCTTCTGGCCGACGGACACGTTCTGCTGGAGGGCGTGCCTGGAGTCGCCAAGACCACGATGGCCAAGGGGTTAGCGCAGCTTCTGGGGGTTCAGAAGATCTCATCTAAGGTCTTCAGAGGCTTCAGCAGGATACAGTGCACGCCAGACCTCATGCCCTCCGACGTCACCGGATGCATGATCTACAATCAGAGGGAGATGAGGTTCGAGCCCAGGTTGGGGCCGATATTCTGTTATCTCCTTCTGGTGGATGAAATAAACAGGGCCATTCCCAGGACACAATCAGCCCTTCTCCAAGCCATGCAGGAAAAGGAGGTCACCATAGGGGACAGGGTCTACAAGCTGGAGGACAGGAGCAGGGGAAAGTTCTTCTTCGTGATGGCGACTCAGAATCCAGTTGAGCAGGAGGGCACCTATCCCCTGCCTGAGGCCCAGCTTGATAGGTTCCTGATGAGGATAGTAGTTGGTTACCCTGAGGACTTGGAGAGCGAGAAGCTCATACTGAGGCTTCATTCCAACAGAATCGCCGAACCCATCGACGATCTGAGCGAAGTGGTCCAACCTCTTTGGGTGACGGAGGCTCAGGAGGTTATAGCGAGGGAAATCTCTGTGTCTGAGGGAGCTTTGGAGTACATAACGAGGGGCATAAGGTACACCAGGCCGGAGGTATTTGAGCCCATTGGAGAGCTCCTCATTCTAGGAGCAAGCCCGAGAGCGGGCATAGCTCTTCTCAGGGCCGCCAAGGTGAGTGCAGCCATTAGGGGGGATGATGAGGTTCTGCCTGAGGACGTTGATTCAGTCCTCTACCCTGTACTGAACCACAGACTCCTTCCCAATCCAGAGAAGCTTGCTGAGCTGAGGATGGAAGGAGAGATCTTCGGCTCCCAGTACTCAGTAGCTGAGAGGGCTATGAAGCTGGCCTTCGACTCCGCTAAGAGGGAGATAGGGCTTTGATCCCACCTCCCTCTTGAATGTCCGGGGGAGGAGCTCTGTTCCTCTCCTAACCGCTCTGAGTATGACTTTCAGGCGACAACACCCCTGATAACGACTCCTTCAAGCTACCTAATCTTCCTTTCTCAAGAGCGCAGTCTCCGTCAGCCTCCTGTTGAGAGCACGGTGATCTGTTCTGGTTCCCCACCACCCTTATGACTTTCGATGCATTCGTAGCGGATAGGGCCCTCCCGTCTCCACTCATCGACGGCTTTCAGGGGGAACAGATCCCTCCACATCCATCTTGTCGAAGCTCCGCCATCTCGGGCTTATCCCTTCTCCCTCACACTCATCCGAGCGGAGCAGTTCACAGCCGCCACCTCACAGAGACCCCGACGTCATGAAGGCTGTCACGCTACAGATGTTATACGTCCCTGCCCTGAAGACTCATGGCATCCGAACCCGAGATCGTTGAGTCTCGAGAGATCGTACAACTTATCCTCCAGCGCCCTCAGCGCCTCCTTCTCGTCTTCGAACACACCAGTCCAAACACTTGTTGGAGTATGGATTCTCCTCCTGTCCTTAGCTCTCACTGTTATCAAGACTTCATACACAATGTTCTTCTCCTTCCGCTCGATGAGAAGGGCTTCTATCATTACCTCGTCTATGTGAGATGGTCCTGGGCAGATAACTTCCCTCGCCGCTAGGATCCTCGCCTTTACCAGCAAGACCGTAACACCCTCGAAGAGGTTGGGGAGGGCATCATAAAGGTCTCACGATCCGGCGGGCTTGAGCGGGACCGTTAACGTGAGGGCTCGAGAGTGATACCTGATCCGTTGGACAGAAACATTTTAAAGCTCCGTGATGGGACCCTCACCGGTGATGCCATGGGGGAGAAGGTGCCTATAGAGATATCCAAGGACCTCTACGAGAGGCTGAAGAAGGCCTTGAGCAACTACGAGGGATTTAACAGTGTGGAAGAGCTTGTCGAGTTTGTATTGAATGAGTTCGTCTCTGAGGTCTCCGAGGAAGGACAGGAGATCTACTCTCCTGAGGAGGAGGAAGAGATTAAGAAGAGGCTCAGAAGCTTGGGCTATCTCTGATCGTGCTCTGTTGGAGATTGACCTCACGACCTGATCCCTGAACTTGAGGTCCTGAACTGCCACAGCCCCCAAATCCCTAAAGGGCTTTCAAGTTTGTTCTTCAAAGTTTGAGTTTATGCCCTTCAGCGTTGCTCGAACGGAGGACTGTGTCGAGCTCATATAATCAGAGGTTCAGCGGACATATCCTTAGGGACGGGACTTGAAAAGTTCTTTGTCGGATCGAGGATGCTCAAGAGGAAGTCTTTAATATCTCCTGCAGGATCAGTTCTGGATAGAAGATGAGCTTAGATCTTCCTGAGGACTCACCTGAGGAGTGGGCCAGAGCCGTCAAGTTGTTCTATGATCGCGTAAGGGAGAGGCTGAGCAACAACTTCGTGGAGATGATAGCCTTATCAACGCCCGAGCCTGAGGTCTACTCGAGCAACGTGCTCGTTGTGGTCAGAAGGGTCACTCCCTCCCTGGCCGAGACGGTAACTGAGATCCTTGGGGAGGTCCACGAGGAACTGGGGCAGGACTACCTCATAATGCCCACAATGGCTCCCGACTTTGCTACTGAGGTGATAAATCAGTTCAGGGTTCACGTAAGGGGCGAAAAAGTGATTCCTGTGACCGTGGAGGATGAAGAGGAGAAGAGGGACGAGGGAGACTTGTCGGACTTCATGAAGGTCAGGAGGACAACAAAGGAGGAAAAGAAAGCTGAAGAGGAGAAAAGTTCGCAGAAACGAGATCCCTCTACTGTTGGCTCCTGAAGAACTCCAGGTGCTCCTCCTCATCTTTCAATATCTTCTCGAACATCTCAGCAGTCTTCGAGTCTCCTCTCTCCTTGGCTATCTTTATTATCTTCGTGTAGAGCTTCACTGCTCCCTCCTCATCCTCGGCATCGAGCTCCATCATCTCCCTTGGACTCTCACCGACTCTCACTCTGGAAGGTTTCGTCGGAGGAATACCTCCGAGCTCTGTAAGTCTCTCTGCTATCTCCTCTGCGTGTTTCATCTCTTGAATGGCTATGTCCTTCAGCCTCTTCCCGATCTCGGTTCCCTCAAGCTTCACATGCTGCCACATGTACTGAATGGAGACCTGTAACTCCCTTATCACAGCTCTCTCCAGCAGATACTTCAGGTCATCGCTGTAGGTCCTGTGGCAGAACCACCAGTCGAAACACTCTACCTCACCCCTGGCTTTCGCTTCCATTCTACTTCTCTTCTCCTCAACCGATGAGGCAGGAGGAACTATGAGGTCATCTCCCACAAGCTCGTTGTCCGGCCAGTTAGCTGGGAGGGCGGCTTTTCTCTCGTCGCTAACTTGAAGGGCCCTCACAAGCCTCAGTATCTCGTCAACGTTTCTTCCAACCTCCTGCGGATAGTACAGCATAGCCCTTATCTTTCCCTCGGGGTCCACCACGAAGACGGCTCTAACGGTGTTGCTTCCCTTTGAGGGACTTATCATCCCGAGAAGATCGGCTACCATTCCTGAGTCATCTGCTATAACTGGAAAGTCAACTCTGACGCCGAGGTTCTCCTCAATCCACTCCAGCCACTTGATGTGACAGAAGACCTGGTCTATGCTCAGCCCTATGAGCTCACAGTTGATCTCCCTGAACCCATCATGCCTCTTGGCGAACGCTACAAACTCGGTGGTGCACACGGGTGTGAAGTCTCCAGGATGTGAGAAGAGGACGAACCATTTCCCCTTGAAAAAATCTGGAAGCTTTATCAGACCCTTAGTGGTCCTCACCTCGAGCTCCGGGAAGGGATCCCCAAGCTGAGGTGTGTGGATCTCCTCAACTTCGACATCTTCGAACCCCATAGTTTACACCTCTCCAATATGAAAGGACTCTATTCTAACCTCAATGTTCAGATATAAAAACTTAAGTTATCCGTAAACCGTTTCCGGTTGGACGCCATCTTGCAGATAGACCCGGCCCGGTTCTGGGACCATCGGATGAGGCTTACATCCCTTACCGAACTTTAAATAGCTGATCCGCTTAAACTATTACGAAATGAGGTCGCTGTTCATCCTCCTGGTATTTCCTCTGATCCTCTCTCCGCTCTTCTCCCTGACGGGGAAGGTGCTGGTCATGAATGTCAATGGCCCAATAACGGAGGGTGTGGTTGCATACATGGAGGAGGTGGTTCACGTAGCGAGGCATGAGGGCGTCAATCGAGTGGTCGTGGTTCTCGACACAAACGGAGGGTTTCTCTCAGCGACAGAGAAGATAGTGTATCTGATGAGAAACTCCGGTGTGGAGTTCGCTGTGTATGTTCCCTCTGGTGGGAGGGCGTTCTCAGCAGGGTCGATAATCCTTCTAGCCTCCAAAATTGCTGGTATGGGTCCTGGATCCGTGGTGGGTGCAGCTCAGCCCCGTCCATATGATGAGAAGATCGTGAATGCCATAGCTGGTTGGGCTAAGAGCCTAGCTGAGAGCTCTGGCAGAAACTCAACTGCTGCGGAGGGCTTTGTCAGGGACAACCTGGCCCTCTCGGCCGAGGAGGCACTGAGGCATCATGTCATAGAGCTCAAGGCCGACACGCTTGAGAGGTTCCTTCAGAACATAGGATGGACCGGTCCGATTCAGGAGGTAGATCCTGGTCCGAGGTCCTCCATCCTGCTGGTCGTCACAAATCCAGACGACGCTTGGCTTCTTCTGATGATTGGTGTTCTCATGCTCCTCCTCGGACTGAGCCATCCAACCTACATAGTTGAGGGCACTGGAGCAGCGCTTGTCCTCCTGGGGTTGCTGGGGATGGGCCTTGTAGGAGTCAACATGACTTCTCTGGCAATCACGATCTTAGGGGCAGCGACCATGTTCCTCGAGCTCAAGACGGGACATGGCGTCCTAGCGATGGTGGGGGCCTGTATATCAGCGTTGGGCCTGATGATGATATATGAGTCAGCTCCAATGCTTCCGATTAGCATCTGGTCCGAGGCCATGATGGGCTTGATGGTTTGTGCCTCGGGGCTTCTCGGCTTCTACCTCTATAAGATAAGAACTGCTCTCAAGAAGAGACCGATCGTTCACTCTCCTCGCTCTCTGATCGGCAAAGAGGGGATTGTTAAAAGGAGGATACCGGCAGGAGGAGAAGGAGTGGTGCTCGTGGAGTCCGAGCTCTGGACGGCGACCTCTGATGAGGACCTCGAGGAGGGTGAGAAAGTTTTAGTTATCGCTGCAGCGGGAATGAAGCTAGCTGTGACGAGGTGCAGGTGAGATGTTTGGTCTGATATCCACGACTGTAATCCTGGTCGTTGTGGTCTGGTTTCTGTTCTCCGCCATAAGGATAGTGCCGGAGTTCAAGAGGTTGGTCATACTGAGATTGGGAAGGTTCATGGGTGTCAGAGGGCCTGGAATAGTGTTCAGGATACCGATAATAGATCAGCTCCTCTGGGTGGATCTGAGGGAGAGCTACTTCGACGTCCCGCATCAGACCTGCATAACAAGGGATAACGCTCCCACGGACATAGACTTCATAGTCTACTACAAGGTGATCGACCCGAAGGCAAGCGTTCTCAATGTTGCTGACTTCAAGGGAGCGGCCATAGGAATAGCAACGACCACACTAAGGGCTGTCATAGGCGAGATGATGCTGGACGAGGTCTTAGCCAAGAGGGACGAGATAAACCAGATACTGAGGACAAAGCTGGACGAGGTCACCGAGAGGTGGGGGGTCAAGATAACCAACGTGGAGATAAGGGAGATACTTCCACCCTCCAGCGTGCAGGATGCCATGATAAAACAGATGGCTGCTGAGAGATCCAGAAGAGCTATAGTCACCGAAGCCGAGGGAGAGAAGCAGGCAGCCATACTGAAGGCTGAGGGAGAGAAGCAGGCAGCCATACTGAAGGCTGAGGGATATGCCCTGGCTCTTCAGAAGATATCCAATGTGGCCAAGAAGCTCGACGATAACACGATGAAGCTCCAGTACCTGGACGGCCTGAAGGCCGTCGGCGAGTCCGGCTCCACGAAGATAATCATACCAATGGAGCTCCTGGATATGTTCAGGAACTGGCTCAAGAGGGCGAAGATGGAGGAGTGAGCACGTTCCAGATCACCCCACAGGAGGGTTCATCTTGCCCAACATTTTATTCTTCTTGACTGAACCTCTTCCTCCGAAAGTGAGACAGCTTCTCGATGGCGGGGAGCTTTCAAGAGCTGAGGAGGAAATAAAGAAACTGATATCGTCGTACGACGGTGAGATGAAGCTGAGGCTTGAGTTCGAACTCGAGAGGATGAGGAGATGGAGGCTGGAGTACAGATACTCGGAGGACGAGGCCTTCAGCCTGCTCAGGGAGGAGATCCTCGATCTGACCCTTGAGGAGTTCAGGAAGCTCATGGAGATGGGCTGTGTAGATCATAAGGTGATCGACGGGGAGCTTAAGATCCTGAGAAGGTTCATACCTAATGTCTTCTGGCTCTGTCCACATCTCAAAAACAGGAGGAGGAAGATCAACGAAACCGATAGGAGATCAAAGGAGGTTCTGAGGGAGAGAGCGGAGCTCGTCATGAGGACAGGAGTGGGTCACGTGCTTCCGCTCAGGTACAGAGTAAGAAGCATCGTGAGAGTGAAGGGGGGTGAGGTCCCCGGAGGAGAAAGGCTTAGAATCTGGGTGCCCATTCCGAGGGTATGTGACCTCCATCCTCAGGTGAGGATCGTGGGCTACAGCCAGGAGCCCTATCTAGCGGAGGCTAATCACCCTCAGAGGACTGCCTACCTCGAGATATCCTCTGGGAGGGAGGAGGCATGGATAGAGTACGAGTTTGTGTCCTTCGGCTTCTGTTCGAAGGTGGATCCCAAGCTGATCATGAAGTCCTCCTCAACCTGCCTGAGCAGATATCTCCAGGAGAGACCACCTCACATAGTCTTCACACGATACCTGAGATCCCTGGCTGAGAGGATCGTTGGAGGCGAGGAGAACCCTTACCTCAAGGCGGTCAAGATCTGGAGGTGGATCACAAGGAATGTTAGATATGCTTACGCTCACGACTACTCCTTGTATGACTGTATAGCTGAGTACGTTGCCAGAAACCTGAGAGGGGACTGTGGGATGCAGGCAATACTGTTCATAACTCTCTGCAGGATTGTGGGCGTGCCGGCCAGGTGGGAATCCGGCTGGTACATGAATCCGGTGAGATGGGGTATGCACGACTGGGCCCGATTCTATGTGGAGCCCTACGGGTGGCTTTATGCAGATCCAAGCTTCGGCGGCCTGAGGCATGGAGAGGGCTGGAGAAGCATCTTCTACCTGGGCAGTGTGGAGGGGTTCAGACTGGCCTTCAACGCGGAGATATCGGAACAGTTCGATCCACCGAAGGTCCACTTCAGGTCCGATCCCGTTGACAACCAGAGGGGGGAGGTAGAGTCGGACAGTGGAAACCTCTATTATGACTGCTGGGACTTCGAGCTAAAGGTACTGGAGATCCACAGAGAGCAAGAGGATGCCTCGCTATCCAGTCGTGTTGTGACAACTCACTGAGGAGTACCTGGTGAACTCCCCCAGGCCGTAGGCGTCAACTTCTATCACCCTTCCGTTCAGGACTATGTTGCCGGTCCAGTGTATAACGGCTCTCCCCCAGCTGGAGCATCCTTCAGGATCCCACCAAGCTCCCTTTCTGATAAACCACTTCTCCGGCCAGTAGATGAACGCCTCACCGATGAGATTCACGTAACCTTCAGAGAAATTACCCCTGATGACGAACTTGGATGGCTGTACGCATCCATCATCCTTCAGCTCGAACTCGGTCAAGGGGAAGGAGGTCCCGTTCCTGAAGTTTATTCTGGCCTGATGCTCGAACGGAACCGGTGGTTTGAGAGGAGATGGATTGGTTGTGCTGTCCATGATGAGGCAGAACTCCTTCTGACACAGAAACATGCATGAGAACGAGACAGGAGCGGTGCTTCCTCCCTCCACAGCTCTCCTGTAGTAGTAGGTGAGATGACCGGCCCTATCCATGAGGAAATATCCGTAGAAGGTGTAGCTCTTATCGTTCAGATGAAGCTCGGCGTTCATCTCTCCCACATCCCAGAAACCTCCCCATACATCGAGATCCCTCTTGTTGACGGTGACTCCGTGGATCAGAAATGGACCTCCCCAGTCGCCAAGCCAAAAGGTCCTACCCTCGGCCCTGCCAACGATCCTCAGCCAAGGACCGCTTCCGTTAAGCGGTCTTATCTGATGGACCCAGAGCCTCTCAGATGGATTGTAGGTCAGCGTCTCCACGTATGTGTGGGAGGCATCATAGTTGTAGACGGTGTTACTGCTCTCGTTGTAGTAGAGGGGGCCGTGGAACATGGGGAACGGAGCTATCCATCGCCCGTTCATGTATATCTTCGGGACATGAGGCCCCTCTCCCGTGAAGGGATTCCTTCCTTGATAGACGAAGAGCCCTCCTTCCTTGGACTTGCCGTATGCCACGTATATGAAACAGCTGAGCTTCCACCTGAGATCGTTTGAGGGATAGGCCAGGTAACCGTTCTCACTCATCACATACGCTTCACCGAGGGGCACGAAGTCGTGGACCGTCGGTATCCTCTTCATCTGGACGTTGTTGCTGGACAGGCTCCTATTTATGAGCCTGATCTTGGGAAGCAGAGGGACATTTTTTAGGCTTTTTACGGCTAAACGGTAGAAAATTTTTGCTTTCGACTTATCTCCGTGCTTATAGGCCTGGCGAGCTCTGACCATGTACTCTCTAGCCTTGAACACATCATATCCCTGCCATCTCTTCCTCACGTACTCCTTCCTCAGTTCGCCAAGTCTCATGATCGATGTGAGACTCCTTCTCTTGATGCGATGTTGATTTGCTCCTTCAGTCAGTAGATATACTCCCACACAAGCGATGAGGACTGCAGTGAGGACAACTGCCACAAGAGCTCGTCTGCTCATCGTCGTGATCGTTCAGTCTGATGAAAAATAGCTTTGTGAACAATCCATTCACAAGACTTAAATACATGTCAGCAGCTCACGGATCTCGATCAACAGTTGTCTCGACACTCTCGTCAGCCTTCCTCAGGCAGGAATCCATCCACCTGAGGTAGCCACCAAATCCCCTCTTCACTGGAAGGAGGACTATCTCCGGGACCTCATAGGGATGAACCTCCCTGAGACAGACCTCAAGCTCGTTGTAGAGATCGGATCTACTCTTGATAAAAATTAGATACTCTTCCGCTCCCTCAATTCTTCCTTTCCACCAGTATTTGCTGATGATGGGACCTAAGATCTGCACACATGCGGCTAGTCTTCTTCTGAGAAGCTCGTCAGCGATCCTCCTGGCTGCATCCCTGGAGTCCATAGTCGTCAGCACGACGGTGTACAACGAGGTCATCTCCTGATCTCCAGGCTCTTTCGTCATGAGATCATCACTAGAAAACAACAGTGCTTGGTTCTTTATTAAATCTGGTTTTAATGGTAAGTATGGAAATTTAGACGGTTCATGTTGGAAGGAAAACTTATATATTTTTTCTAAATTCACACCTATATAGAGACCGTTTTCGCACTCCTCTCTGGGTTCTCCTCACAGCTCATATTGGCGAGTGGGAAGGGTGAAGGCGAGCACCTTAGCCGTGATAGTGGTCGTGGCAATTATCGTGATAGCAGCGGGAGCGTATCTGGCCACCCAGAAGCCGTCAACCACAATCACCCGACGACCACGCCAGCTACCACGACAAAGGAGGTCGAACCTCCTGAGCTGACGGGCAACCTGAGGAAGGATGTCATATCGCTGGGTGAGTTCTTCGAGTTGAAGGGGGTGCGCACCATAAAGTACACTGTCTGGGCGGCTGGAGATCCCAACAGCATCATGAGGATGTACGGCATAGTGGAGGCCGCCTACAGGATAAACAAGGTATGGTCTGACAGTGGGATAAGCGTCAAGATAGATGTCAGCACTTACTGGCAGGATATACTTCGACGATGAAGACGTGACGGAGCTTCCTCCGAGCAAGAGGAATGTGGGCTTGGTCTTCCAGAACACGCACTTTATCCGCACATGACGGTCTTCCAGAACATAGCCTTTCCCTTAAAGCTGAAGAATCTGTCTGATGACGAGATAAAGAGAAAGGTATGAGAAGCAGCCAAGCTTTTGAAGATAGAGGTTCTGCTGAACAGATATCCATCTCAGCTATCAGGAGGGCAGCAACAGAGGGCCGCCTTGGCCAGAGCTCTCGTGAAGGAACCAAATGTTCTGCTCTTGGATGAGCCGCTTTCCAACCTAGATGCGCTTCTCAGAATATACATACGAGCGGAGATAAAGAGACTTCAGGCTGATCTCGGGATAACCGCTATATACGTAACACGCGATCAGTCAGAGGCCATGGCCATAGCTGATCAGGTGGTCGTGATGAACACAGGAGTGGTGCGACAGGTCGGTGATCCGAAGGAGGTCTACGCAAGGCCGAGAACGATGTTCGTGGCCTCCTTCATAGGAAATCCACCAGCTAACATGATGATGGGGTTGGTCGAAGGTGAGGGTATTTGGCAGAGAACTTATCCTAAAGGACTATCTTCTTGAGAAGATAAAAGAGAGGAGGATAGGGGATGTGGTGGTTGCTTTCAGGTCGGAGCACGTGGAGATCTCAAGCGAACCATTGGAGGGGCACCTCTTCATCAGCGGGGAGATCTACGCTGTTGAGCCTCTGGGCAGGGAGACGATAATAACCGCTCTGGTCAGTGGTGAGGTTATCAAGGCTGTTAAGCTCGGAAAGGTTGATCTTAAGATTGGAGAAAGAGTCTATCTCAACATAAGACCTGATCACGTGAGGATATTTGATCCCTCAACGGAGCTCAGTTTGGAGCATCTCTGAGGGCCTCTGTATTCTAATCTCAAACCAATGCTTTTGATCGCTAAGCATATTTTACGAAGTAAAACTTTATATCAAATCAATTTCCATAACCACAAAGAAGACGATATGGTGGAGACCTCTCTTTTTCACCTCGATGATCCTTCTGAAGACAGGAATGAGGAACTCAGAAGGGATTTGGAGCTGAAAATCGCAAGGTTAAACATGCTCAGGGAGAGGTTGGCCAGGGCAGAGAGATCTGTGAAGCTTAGATCGAAAATTTCGAAGTATATGATTGTGCTAAGTGCGTTCCTGATGGCTCTCTCGTGCATGAAGGAGTTCTCTCCTCTTCTGATGGTTGGATTGGTGATATTCGCCCTCTCGATCCTACCACACCTGTTCAAGAGGGAATCACCTGATAAGATGGAGAAAGAGATGCGGCTTCTCGCGAATGAGATAATGTCCATGAAACAGAGGATTAAGGAGGCAAGTCGGTCGAGCGAAGCAGCTGAGCTGTCAGGGAAACTTCTCGGAAAAAGTGGGGCCTGAACGGACAGGTGGTGGAATGGGAAGGCCCTCACGGCCCGCCCTCTGGAAGGTTTTCGACATCGACTCGTTAAATTTCACTCAAAGGCGGCCATTGTGGTAACTTAGTGGGGGTATATTTTAGATTTTTCCTACAATTTTTCTGATAAACTCCCTTTTGATAAAAAAGTGTGTGATGTAAGTAATTCCGTTGATCGCCAGATCTGTTTTTGAGCACTACATATAAGGATGATCACATGGAACTGGAACCCTGCTTGGAGCTTCTTCTGACAAGGAGAAGCGTTAGGAAATTTAGGGATGTTCCTGTTCCTGACGATCTCGTCAGGAGAATCTTGGATGTGGCTCGCTATGCGCCCAGCGCCAAGAACAGGCAGCCTTGGAGGTTCTTCGTGGTGAGGGATAGATCCCTGATTAGGATCCTGAGCTCCATTCATAGATGGGCTAAACCCCTGGAAAGAGCTCCATTATGTCTCGTCGTTGTGTGTGACAGAAGGGAGGCGCCCATATCCTATCAGCTGGATGGAGCGAACGCTACAATATACATAATGCTCGCAGCCCACGCTCTCGGGCTCGGGAGCGTCTGGATCCAGACGCTCAGGGACATCCCCAAGATACAGAGGATCCTTCACCTTGAGGAGGAGATCCCTGTGTCGATGATAGCCCTCGGATGGCCAGCAGAAAGTCCCTCTCCTCCTCCAAGAAAAGAGCTGAAGGATCTTTTGGTGGAGGTTGATGGTTAGAAGGGAATTCCGGAGGGACGTCGCTCATTGACCACAAACCATTCTCCTCCTTCTTTTTATCTTTCTCCCATTCCGACCGATCTTCCTCGGATGGGAACTCACCGGAGACCGTCTTCAGTGAAGGCTGGCTGTGCTCCACCAACAGCTTTTGATGAAGGATCATCTCATCCGACTTGATCTGTTAAGAGCGTTATGAAAATCACCGTGCCACTCCGTCGATCCAGCAAGTGATCGGTCGAAATCTTTAACTTGTCGGAGTGACCGCGTAGGCTTGTGAGAACATGAGGGTGCTCGTGATCAGCGACACTCACGGTGAGCTAGGTAACGTCAAGAAACTTATGCTGAGAGCCCTTAAGCTCAGACCGGATCTGGTGATCCATCTGGGCGATAACTATGATGATGCAAACGTTCTCATGGAGAAGTTCAAGGTGATGAGGGTGCCTGGTGTGTACGAGGACGCCTACTTCAGTCCGGATGTGCCCAACAGGATCCTGATAGATCTAAAGGGATGGACAACCCTTCTGGTGCACTCTCTGAGACCTCATGAAAACGATCAGCCCTGGGACCTGGATCCCACAAAACTGATATCCAAAGGAGTTGTTGACCTGGTTCTTCACGGTCACACCCATGTTCCTCGGGTGGAGAGGCATGAAGTGGTGCTTGTCAACCCTGGACACCTCAAGAGTGAGGACAAGAGGGGATATCCGCCGAGCTTCGCTGTGCTGGATGTCATAGAGGATGAGCTTAAGATTAGCATAGAAGAATTAAATTCGGAAAAGCTTCTTGCTGAAGGGCGGTTCCCCAAGAGAGCTGTTTCGTAGATGGTAAGAAGTGTAACGTTTTTTGTGATTTTTTAACGGTGTGACAATCTCTGATGTGTGGGTTTTAAGCTCGAATAAGGGCTGCTGAAATCCCTGAGGATGGGTCCTCCCCTCCGAAAGCCACCTGATGAGTGGAGGATTAGCCGCGACGATTCTTACAAACTTTACAAAAGTTACGGCTAACCAGAACGGATCAACTTAAGAGCTGTGCCCAGCCCCTCCGATTATGTCCTCGAGAATAGAGGGAATACTTCCTCCCCACGTGACTCCTTTCGATAAGCTAGGGGAGCTCGATCTTTCAGCCTTGGACAGGCTTGTAGACTTCTGGATGGACTCTGGCGTCCATGGACTCGTGACCTGTGCCAGCAATGGGGAAGGGCTTTATTTATCACTGGAGGAGAGAGTCAAAGTTGTGGAGAGAGTTGTTGAGAGATCGAGGGGCAGGCCGGTCGTAGTGGGTCTGTCGTCCCCCACCACGGATGGACTGATAGAACAGGCAAGGGCTGTTCGGGACGTTGGGGCCTCTGCTGTCATGCCCACACCGATCTTTTACTACAGATACAGTGACAGGGAGATCCTTGAGCATTACAGGAAGTTCCTGAGCCGCTGTGATCTCCCCGTCATTCTCTACAACGTCCCGAAGTTCGTGGGTTATAACATGAAGGTTGAAATCCTGGTCAGACTTACCAAGGAGTTCGATCAGGTGGTGGGAATAAAGGAGTCAAGCGGACTGGTGGGGAGGATATCGGAGCTGATCAGGTCAGCTAAAGCACCCGTTCTCGCTGGAACTGGGGATACGATCCTTCCGACTCTGGTCCTGGGGGGATCGGGAGCTGTGGCCGGTGTGTCGATAATAGCTCCGAGGATGTGCGTTAAGCTGTACGAGCTCCTGAGGTCGGGGGACCTCTTGGCAGCCTCTGAGCTCCAGCTGAGGTTAACTGAGCTGGACGAGATCGTGTTCAAGCGGTACAACCAGCTGAGCTCAGTCAAGGAAGTTCTGAACTTGATGGGCCTCCCAGGAGGTCTTCCCAGGAGACCATCGCTTCCTCTTAGCTCTCGGGAGAGAGAGGAGCTCAGGAGGTCGCTGGAGAGGTTCGGGCTCATTGGCCCTGACACCGGTTCTCAGGGCCAAGGATGACCAGGAAGGTGGCCACTCCCCTATCGAAGATCTCATGACGAGCTTTCATCGAATTGAGAACCTCTTGAATCCATCCACCAAACTCACTTCTAGGAACTCCATGCATCGCCGAGATTGCCTTCAGCAGCACAACGGGGATGCCCATGATGTTCGAGGTCTTGACGAACTTCTCCTTGGGCGAATCGTAGGAGAGCTCAACGATCCAAGCCTTCCTTCTCGTGACTCTGAGACATTCTCTGAAGAACTCCTGTGGTCTTCTGAGATGGTGCAGAGTTCCAGTGCTCACCAGGAGGTCAACGCATCCGTCCCTGAGGGGAAGAAGGTGAGCATCTCCCATCAGAAGGTGGCAGTCCACATTCGCAGCCATCCTCAGCATGGCGGGAGATATGTCGAGTCCAACCCTCTTCACTCCCTCGGCGTCGATCATGCTCAGAAGGGAGCCCGTCCCACATCCCACGTCAAGGACAACATCCCCACTTGAGATGTTCGCGGATATCAACTCGGCCAGGTCCCGATGTAGACGTTCTATCACCCTCTCCGCAACCCTCTTGTAGATGCCGGCTATTGGAGAGGGAATCCCTTGGGAACTTCTCTGGATCCTCCTGAACACCCTGTTGATGAGGCGAAGGAGCATGCTAGACCTTCCTCCACTGGATCCCTTTAAAATGTTGCTCAGATGCCTTTTCTGAGGTGCCTCTACACCATCAAACAACTGATGATAGGTCTCAGCTGATCAAGCTCGGCCTTGGCAAACGCTTAAATTAGTGGTGATCTCGATCCGTCGATGAAAGATAGTTCAACAGCAGTGCTTCTCCTGACAGTCCTGGTCCTGTTAGCTTCAGCTTTGATCCACACATCAGCTCAGGAGAGACTCACAGCCTCCATATCACCAAGCTCCATCTCCGTCAAACCTGGGGAGAGGGTGAGCCTCATCCTAACCATCAGAAACATGGGCGACGAACCCATCAACGTGACGGGGATAAGGCTATCTGTGCTCTCGGAGCGAATGTTCGGCGTTTCCCTGGAGACGGGACTGGGAGAGTATCCCATACCCTTTGAGAAATCGGTCAAGGTCGATCCCGGTCAGGAGAAACCAATAAAGAGAACCGTTGAGGTACCAAGGGTTCCGCTGGCCGGAGACTTCAGGATCAGGATTGCGGTCGAGACGACAGGAGGCATTGCCTACACCCAGCTCAAAGTCCACATGGGATACACCACAGGGGCGAGGCTTTTACTCCTTCTACTGGTCCTCATAGTCTTCAGCCTGATATACCTGATCTACAGAACCATTAAGGGCAGAATCTCCAAGAAGAAGAGAACGAAGAAGAGGATAAGCAGGGCAGAAGAACTGATAAAGAAGAGGGACAAGTACACAAAGCTCCTCAACAAACTGGAGGAGGAGAGGTCCGAAGGTAGGGTTGACGAGGAAGGATACAGAAAGCTCAGGGATGAGTACGAATCCAGGATATCTGGGGTTCAGGAGGAGCTCGAGAGGCTTCTTCCACTCTTGAACGAGGATATCAAGCGTGTGACCAGCGAGGTGAGCAAGCTTGAGGACGAGGTGAGGGAGCTGAAGGCCAGGATGAGCGTGGGAGAGATCAGCAAGAGAGCAGCGATGTCCAGGATAAAGCAGAAGGAGAAGATGATGAAGGAGAAAAAGAACTTTCTGTCCGAGATGAAGGTCCTGGTCAACAGGATAAGAAATGGGAGGGGATAGGCTGCGGAAGCCCCATCCTCATATCCTCATCTTCGAGAGTATGGACGCCAGAACCTGCGGTGGATAGTCCCCCAGACCGATCACTGTGGCTCGGCTTCTCGGCCAGACAACGTCTGACTCCAGAGCTATCTCATAGTGAATGGAGAAATCGCTCGGAAGGCTGTCGACGCTTACCTCCTCTCCAGGAAACAGAACTCTGTCTATCTTGATTTTATCATCCCCTCCCAGAACAACCTTCTCGACCTTTATTGGTCTGTCAGAGGAGTTCCTTATCACTCCACCCTTCTCTCCTCTGATGAGCGAGAGGTGAGGCTTGAAGCTAAGCTTTCTCCCAAAGAACTGAACGATGGGCTTGGCAGAGATATCGTCATCCTTAACACTGGCCACCATCTGGAGCCTGTAGTCTACATCAAGCACGTAGATGTATTTGTCAGAGTACTCGCCCAGGACACCCTGATACCTCTTCTCCTCTCCCTCGACATCGCTCACCTTGACGGTTACCAGTCTGCCTATGCTGTTCTCCAGAAGCGGGTCGTAGGTCTGTCCAACAATGCCTCCTATGGCCTTCGTCTGAGCCTCTTGGACAGCCTTCTGGAGGTCCTTCGGAAGGATACCTGTCAGAGTTCCAGTGGTCGACGTGAGAGTTGAGGCGAGCTTGTCCTTCACGTAGCTGAGAGCGTTGTACACCCTTCTTCTGACTCTGTGGATGAACGCCCTCTTGTAGAGATCGACCAGCACCTTCCATCTCCTCCTCCTTTCCTCCTCGCTCATGTACTCGACGAAGCTTATCATCATCCATAGGTCCTTGAGCTCGCTTGGGTATACCTTCCTCGACACCAGGCTCGGAGGAGCCCAGGAGTTTATATCCACATCCTCAATCCTCATGTCCCTTGGGATCAGGCCGTTCTCCTTGAGAGATCTCATCAAAGATTCAGCTCTCCTCAGAAACTCCTCCTTCTTGGTCTCATGGTAGTTCTCCACAAGGAAAGCTACGAGGGACAGCGGGTTCTCGATGTCCGTTTCCATGTAGAACACCTCGAAGCCTCCCTTGCTCCTGGGTGGTATCTCCAACCGCCCGAAGTGAACCTCCCTCCCTATGAAGACAAATGCCCTGTGCCCTCTGACGAGCTTGAGAACTCTGTCCACAGAGAAAAGATCAATCAGCGAGAATATGAGGGAGATAACAGCACCTATGATCACGAGATAGACCACGGGCAGGAGAGGTCTAAGGTCCTGCTCCAGGGAGGCTAGATCCATCAAAATCCCTCCTTCATGTAGAGGAAATCTATTTAAATGTCTGACTTCCTCTAGAATCCTTTAGGCTGTCTGTATACCTTATGAAGAGGCTTAACGTGGGTTCTCGGGCTCCAATCCCCATCCGAGCTTCCCAACACTCTTCACGACTGGACCTTTTAAACAGTACCTCCTCCGACGGACATCCTCCTCGCTGAGCCTTTGCCTGAGGCTCTCATGCGGACTATACGAAGAAGCTCCTCTACCACATCTGCTTTTCTCCCGAGATCCTCTGCTGTATCCAGTGAAATAGAGCCTTCCTCCTCAGATAACCCAACAACTCCGCGAGAATCCTCTCGGGGGTGGTTCTCCCCTAACTCCTAACTTCCCCTCGCTCACCTGAGCCCATGAAATTCATGCATATATAAGTTTTTGTTTACGAACGACGCGTTCCTCCGAAAGCTTCCTTTGCTGATCGCCTTTTTTGGGATCCTCAAGTCGGCACTGACTTACGATAGGCTGAAGAGGGCGCCGTGATCTCCGGAGGACCTTCATGGCCTCGAGAGCTTGGACCACACCAGGGTGGTCACTCTCAACAAATCCCAGACGGAACCCCAACGGCGAGTCAGAGGACTTCTCAAGGATAGATGCATCTCAACCTCCCCAACTCCTCCGAAACGACCACGACATCTGTACAGTTGAGGTCGGTGAGCCCCCGTCATGGAACAAAGAACGTGGACCTCGAGATCCGGCCTCTCTCTGAACGTGGTTCTTCAAGCACCCATCGGAGATCTGGATGAGGAGGATGGCGAGCGCCTGTGTTGCAGACGCAACAGATCTCATCGATTTTGAATTATTAATTACAAAAATATTATATATTGGATCCAGAACTGGGCTCAGGTGGTTCGATGAGGGTCGTGCTCGCCTACTCCGGTGGTCTGGACACATCAGTCATGCTCAAGATGATCCAGGAGAGGCTCGGCGCTGAGGTGATCACGGTCACAGTCGACGTCGGGCAGAAAGATGACTTTGAGGCGATAGAGGAAAAAGCCCTCAAGCTGGGTGCTGTGAAACACTACTTCTTCGAAGCGAAGAGGGAGTTCGTGGAGGGATATGTGTTCAAGGCCGTGAGGGCAAACGCCCTGTATGACGGCGCCTATCCCCTCTCATCGGCTCTAGCAAGGCCCCTGATAGTTGAAAAACTTGTTGAGGTCGCTAAGAAGGAGGACGCTGATGCCATAGCCCATGGCTGCACGGGAAAGGGGAACGATCAGGTCAGGTTCGACCTCGGGATAAAGTCCCTTCACCCGAAGATCAAGGTCCTGGCTCCCGTCAGGGAGTGGGGACTGACCAGGGACTGGGAGATGGAGTACGCGAGGAAGCACGGGATACCTGTGAGGGATAAGATATACAGCATAGACGAGAACCTCTGGGGGAGGTCCATAGAAGGGGGATCCTTGGAGGATCCAGCAGCAGAGCCCCCGGAGGAGGTCTTCGAGTGGACTGTCCAGCCAGAGGTGGCACCAGATGAGGCGGAATACCTGGAGATCGAGTTCAAGGAGGGGGTTCCCGTGGGGATAAACGGGGAGAGGATGGATCCGGTGAGGACCATAGAGATGCTGAACTTGATCGGCGGCAAGCATGGGGTCGGGAGGATAGATCACATGGAGAACAGAGTGGTTGGAATAAAGAGCAGGGAGGTCTACGAGGCTCCGGCAGCCATCCTGACGATAGAAGCACACAAGGATCTGGAGAAACTCGTGCTCACAAAGTGGACAACCAAGTTCAAGGAGATAGCCGATCTCGAGTGGGCATGGCTAGTCTACAGCGGCCTCTGGTTCGAACCCTTGAGGAAATCCCTGGATGTCTTCATGGAAGAGGTGGAGAGGGTTGTCAGCGGGACCGTCAGGGTCAAACTGTACAGGGGAGGATTCATCGTGGTGGGGAGGAGCTCGGACAACTCCCTGTACGATCTCGACATGGCCTCCTACGAGAGCTTCAGCAGGTTCGATCAAAAACTGGCTCTGGGCTTCATAGAGCTCTTTGGGGCCCAGAGCGTTGCTGCTTTCAGAACACTGAAACCCATAAAGGTCAGCGCGTAGCGGTGGTTGGATGTACAGGAGGGCCCTTCTCGGCGGGGAGGACCTTGAGATCCAGGAGTACATATCCTCAATTGATGGGGACAAGGAGATTGCTGAAGAGGTCCTCCGCTGCCTCATGAACCACGTGAGAGCTCTAATGGATTGCGGACTGGCTCCAAAGGAGAAATGCATCAGAATCCTCGATGAACTTGAGAAACTCATCAGGGATCCGAGCCCTGTCCTCTCCATCAAAGCTGAGGACATACACGAGGCCCTGGAGATGTACCTGAGGAGGAGGATCGGCGATGACGAGGGATACCTTGCTCTGGGGAGGAGCAGGAATGATCATGTTTCGTGCGCACTTAGGCTGAAGACGAGGAAGCTTCTGATAAACCAGATAAAGGAGATCGTGAACCTCAGGAGGATAATCCTTGACAGAGCTGAGGAGCACCTGAACACCTTGATGCCGGCCTTCACCCACCTCAGGCCCGCCCAGCTCTCAACATTCGCTCACTACCTCTGTTATCTGGCGGAGACACTGTCGGACTACACGAGCTTCCTGATGCTGGCCCTCAAGATAACCGATAGATCCCCCCTAGGTGGAGGAGCAGTCTCTGGGACGAGGGTCCCCCTCGACAGGAGGCTCATGGCAAGAGGGCTCTTCAAGAAGGTCCTACATAGCTCCATCAGGGCGTCGAGCGGGAGGGACTTCATGGCCCTCACTTCGTCAATCGACGCCTGCCTTTCGGTGTTCCTCTCCAGGGTGGCCGAGGACCTGATAGTGCTCTCCTCCCCCAACTTCGGCTACCTGATCCTTCCGGACGAACATCTCTCCACAAGCAGCATGATGCCTCAGAAGAGAAATCCGGTTACGATGGAGGTTGCCAGGGCATGGGGGTCCGAGAGCGTAGGCCATCTGGTGGCAATCCTCGGTATCCTGAAGGCCCTCCCATCTGGCTACAACCTGGACATGCAGGAGGCGAACGGCCATCATCTGAGAGTAGTGAAGGGAACTACAGAAGCCCTCAGGATCTTCTCGAAGATCTTCAGCGGGCTCAGGGTGAACGAGGAGAGGGTGCTTGATGACCTGAACTCGATCCCGATCCTGGCCACCGATCTGGCCGAGGAGATCTCGATGAGGACGGGTGAACCTTACAGAAAGGTCCATGAGGATATAGCTAAGATCCTGAGGGAATCCAAAGGGACTGAGGAGTTCTACTCGGAGGTCGAGGATAGGTACGGGGTCAGGATGTCCCCCGAGGAGTGCATAAGGAGGCCTGTGATCGGGTCACCTAATCCGGATCATGTCAAGAGGTGCATTGAGGTCGAGAGGGGCAACCTGAAGAGGGATCTCATCACACTGAAGGACATGGGTTTCGATCTGGGTGAAAGTGAGGAACATGAGGGAAGCGGATGACTCAGACAAAAAGGCGTTTCTCGTGCTGGAGGACGGAACCATCCTGAGGGGGAGGGGGTTTGGAGCCGAGGGATTGGTGTACGGGGAGGTGGTGTTCACAACAGCCATGACGGGCTACACGAAGTCCCTCACAGATCCCTCCTACGAGGGACAGATTCTGATCATGAGCTACCCCCTGATAGGGAACTATGGGGTTCCAAGCGAGGAGCTCACGGAGTTCGGTATTCCGATCCATAGGGAGTCGGAGAGGATACACGTCAAGGGGCTCGTCATCTCCAAACTCATGAGGGGTAGCCATTGGTCGAGCTGCATGAGCCTGGACAAGTGGCTCAGGATGGAGGGAGTTCCCGGAATCGAGGGAATCGACACGAGAGCCCTTGTGAAGAGGATAAGGGAGAGGGGAGTGATGATGGGAGCTCTGTCCTTCGGAGGTCCTGATCCGGGGGAGGTCCTCCAGAAGGTGAGAAGGATGAGCTACGAGGAGATGAACCTCGTCGAGAGGGTGACCCCGAGAAGGGTGATAGTTCACAGGACAGGAAGCAAGCTCAGGGCTGTTGTGGTGGACTGCGGGGTGAAGTACGGGATAGTAAGGGAGCTTCTGAGGAGGGGGGTAGAGGTCGTCAGAACGCCCTGCTGGTATGATCCAGTGGACGCTCTCGAGAGGTTCGGGGCTAGGGGGGTTGTCCTGAGCAACGGACCTGGGAACCCCTCCCTCCTTGAAGATCTCGTGCGCAGGGCCAGGACGCTGGTGGAGGAGGGCATCCCGACCCTGGGGATATGCCTAGGCAACCAGATACTCGCTCTCGCTGATGGAGGAGAGGTTTTCAAGCTGAAGTACGGACATAGAGGGGTGAACAAACCTGTCAGAGACTTAAAGAGCGGTAAGGCGTTTGTCACAGCTCAGAACCATGGATACGCCGTCTCACCCGAGAGCTTGGGGGAATTCCGGGTGTGGATGATCAACATCGATGACGGGAGCGTTGAGGGGATATGCCATCCCGAGAAGCCCCTCATGGCTGTTCAGTTCCATCCCGAGGGGTCTCCAGGACCGCTGGACTCGACCTGGATATTCGATCTCTTCTCAAGAGTGATGAGGGATAATGGTGAAGCCATCTAAGGTCCTCATGATAGGCTCGGGGGCCATAAAGGTCGGGGAGGCAGCCGAGTTCGACTACAGCGGGAGTCAGGCTCTGAAGGCCATGAAGGAAGAGGGCATAGAGACTGTCCTGGTGAACCCGAATGTGGCAACGATTCAGACAAGCCCGGAGATGGCTGATAGAGTTTATTTAGTTCCTCTAAACGTAAAGTTCGTCGAAAAGGTCATCGAGAGAGAGGAACCGGATGGGCTGCTGCTCGGCTTTGGGGGACAGAGCGCCCTGTCCCTGGGGGTCCTCCTCCATGATCTGGGGATTCTCAAGGAGCACTGTGTTGAGGTGCTCGGAACTCCTGTGGATGGGATAAGAAGGGCGCTGGACAGGGAGATGTTCAAGGAGACTATGAGATCCGCTGGGATACCTGTGCCGAGGAGCATGGCTGCTACAAACATGGATGACGCCGTCAGGGCCGCTGAGGAGGTGGGCTTCCCTGTCATAGTGAGAGTCAGCTTCAACCTCGGCGGGAGAGGCTCCTTCATAGCCTGGAACATGGAGGAGTTCAGAAGGGGAGTGAGGAGGGCCTTCGCACACAGCGAGATAGGGAAGATCCTGGTGGAGAGGTCCTTGAGGGGATGGAAGGAGGTGGAGTTCGAGGTTGTGAGGGACTCCGATGGGAACTCAGTCGCCGTGGCCTGTCTGGAGAACGTGGATCCAATGGGGGTTCACACGGGGGATTCGGTGGTGGTCGCCCCATCTCAGACCCTGACGGATAGGGAGTATCAGATCCTCAGAAGCACCTCCCTGAGGGTTGCCGAGGCGATAGGTCTCGTTGGGGAGTGTAACGTCCAGTTCGCGCTGAGCCCTGGATCAGAGGAGTTCTATGTGATAGAGGTCAACCCAAGGATGAGCAGAAGCAGCGCCCTCGCCAGCAAGGCGACCGGCTACCCCCTGGCCTACATATCGGCCAAGCTTGCCCTGGGGCACCGTCTGGATGAGCTGATGAACGGGGTGACAGGAGCAACGACGGCAGCTTTCGAGCCAAGCCTGGATTATGTGGTCGTCAAGGTGCCGAGATGGGACCTTGAGAAGTTCGAGATGGCTGAAAGGGTCGTTGGCTCCGAGATGAGGAGTATAGGGGAGGTCATGGCCATAGGGAGGAACATCCACGAAGCCCTTCAGAAGGCGTTCAGGATGGTGGACATGGGGGATGAGCTCATAGGAAACTACTACGAGAAGGACGAGCCACTGGATAAAGTTCTGGAGAGGATAAGGTCCTACAGACCGTATGTGCTGATGCACGTGGCCAAGGCCCTGAGGCTCGGAGCCAGCGTGGAGGAGGTGAACGAGATCACTGGGATAGACAGGTTCTACCTCTACGTCATCGAGGACCTCGTCAGGATAGCTGAAAAGCTCAGATCTGGCAATACTGATGTCGTTGAGGAAGCTAGGAGGCTTGGTTTCAGTGATGAACAGATAAGAAAGCTTACCGGTGGAAAAAGCGTTCCTGGAGGATTTAGCGTGAAGCAGATAGACACACTGGCTGGCGAGGTTCCTGCGAGAACCAACTACCTCTATCTGACGAGGGATGCATGTGAGCATGACGTCTCGAGCTCGAGCAGGCCGAAGGTGATGGTCCTCGGTGCGGGGGTGTTCAGGATCGGCGTGAGCGTTGAGTTCGACTGGGCCGTCGTCAACTTCGCCAGGGCTGCGAGGAGAAGGGGCTACGAGGTTTTGGTTCTAAACTACAATCCTGAGACGGTCTCGACGGACTGGGACGTCAACGACAAGCTTTACTTCGATGAGATATCCCTTGAGAGGGTCCTGGAGATATACGATTTCGAGAGACCAGAGGGGGTCGTTGTGTTCGCTGGCGGTCAGCTCGCCAACTCCCTGGCTAAGAGGCTTGAGGAGAAAGGAGTCATCCTTCTGGGAAGCTGCGGGATCAGCGTGGACTCAGCTGAGGATAGGTCCAAGTTCTCAAAGCTTCTTGAGAGCCTCGGGATAAGACAACCTCCCTGGATCGAGGCGAGGAGCGTGAAGGAGGTCCTGGAATTTGCCGAGGAGGTCGGATATCCTGTGATGGTCAGGCCAAGCTATGTGCTGAGTGGGACGGCGATGAAGGTAGCGAGCAACGAGGAGGAGCTGAGGGACTACCTTATGAGGGCTGCGAAGGTATCTCAGGAGCACCTAGTAGTGGTCTCGAAGTTTCTGGACGCATTGGAGGCGGAGCTCGATGCTGTCTCGGATGGAAGGAGCGTCGTGGGGGTCACCCTGGAGCACATTGAGAGGGCTGGGATCCACAGCGGGGACTCGACCATGGTCACCCCCTGCAGGATCTTGAAGCCGGAGAGCCTGAGGAAGATGCATGAGATAGCCCTGGAACTTGCCACAAACCTGGAGATAAGGGGTCCCTTCAACCTTCAGTTCCTGATTAACAAGGAGGTTCAGGTTCTCGAGCTGAACCTCAGGGCCAGCAGATCTATGCCCTTCTCCAGCAAGTCAAGAGGTGTGAACCTGATGGAGCTGTCGGCCCAGGCGGTTCTGGATGGAAAGCTCTCAATTGGGATTGATGGAGAATACGTGGAGGTTCCAGCTAGGGATTTTGCTGTTAAGACCCCCCAGTTCTCCTGGTCTCAGATGAAGGGAGCATATCCATGCCTGGGCCCGGAGATGAGGTCCACCGGCGAGGTTGCAGCGCTCGGCAGGTCATTTGAGGAGGCTCTGCTCAAGAGTTGGCTCTCGGCCAGGCCGAACAGGATGCCGGAAAGACGCGTGCTCATATACGGCTATGAGGACAGGGATCTCCTCCAGGAGGTTGCCGAGGGGATCAGCTTTGCGGAGGTGATCACAGTCGACAGCTCCCTCGACATCCCGTCGGTCGATCAGAAGACCGCCAGGAGGATGATGAGGGACGGGGCCATAGACCTCGTGGCCACATCCGGTCACAGCATATCCAGGGACTACTGGCTAAGGAGGACTGCGGCGGACCTCAACATCCCACTGGTCCTGGACGCAAGGCTGGCCTCGGAGCTCTTCAGGGCGATGGGGATGTTCATGGAGAAGGAGCTCGATGTAAGGGAGCTCACGGAGCACTGGCCAGTCCTCGAGACGAGCAGGAGTTGCGCATGGCACAAAATTTAGTTTTCTGAAGCAGATGATACGAAAGAATTAAATTTCCTCTTTGGGCTTTTGAGAATCGCTGGTGAGGTGGTCGCATGGCCGAATGTCCCGTGTGCGGATTCAGGATAGACCTAAATGAGGTTCAGGTTCATGAGGTGGTCGAATGTCCCGCGTGCGGATCTGAGCTTGAGATTGTCTCCATAGATCCAATGGTCCTCGAGGAACTCCCTGAGATAGAGGAGGACTGGGGAGAGTAGCAGACAGCCGGGAAGGAGGAACCTCCAGATGAGGATAGGAATAGTTTACACGATCCTGAGGCAGGAGGAGATGATGCTGAAGGAGAGGGCCAATGACCTCGGGGACGCAGTCATGATAAACGACAGGGAGGTGATCCTCCCGAGAGGCCGGGCGAACCCTGACCTCGATCTTGATCTGGCCATAATGAGAAGCGTGAGCCATTTCAAGGGCCTCTACCTCGCCAGGCTGTTTGAGGAGCTTGGAGTCACCACTCTGAACCCCTTTTGGATCATGCTTGAGGCCGGAGACAAGTTGCTCTCGACCCTCAGGCTCAGAAGGAAAGTCCCGGTTCCGAGGTGGAGCGTGGCATTCGACAAGGGGTCGGCCATGAGGGCTGTAGAGAACATCGGGTATCCGGCGGTGATGAAGCCCGTCTTCAGCAGTTGGGGGAGGATGGTGAGCAAGGTCAACGACAGGGATGCGGCGGAGGCCCTGATAGAGCACAGGTCTTGGATGGGAAACCCACTTCACAAGATCTACTACATTCAGGAGTACGTCGAGAAGCCTGGGAGAGACATAAGGAGTCATGTGATAGGAGGGGATTTCATAACGGCCATATACAGGTGCTCCGACCACTGGATAACCAACACCGCGAGAGGAGGGAGGGCAGTTCCGTGTGACGATGAGGAGGTGAGGGAGATCTCTGTGAAGGCCTGGGAGGCGTTCGGCGAGGGAGCCCTGGCCTTCGACATATTCGAAGGAAGAGGTGGCCTCCTGGTGAACGAGGTGAACCCAGCGATGGAGTTCAAGAACGTTGTGAGGGTGACCGGTGTGGACATAGCCGGTAAGATAGTTGAGTACGCCGTCAGCATAGCAAGGAGGTGAGGAGGGTGAAGGAGCATGATAAAGGCAGCGGTTGTTGGAGCAAGCGGATATATAGGAGGGGAACTCATAAGGCTCCTCTGGGAGCACCCGGAGGCGGAGATAACAGCCCTCGTGTCGAGGAGGTATGAAGGGGAGAAGGTTCACAGGGTGCATCCAAACCTGAGGGGCCTCAACCTGAGGTTCACCGGCCCCAAGGAGCTCGACGCCGATGTGATATTCCTATCGGTCCCTCACGGCACCTCCATGAGGATCATAGATGATTACGCTGGAAGCTCAAAGGTGATAGATATGAGCGCTGACTTCAGGGTTCCTCTGGAGCTCTACAGAGAATACTACGGGGAGCATCTCAGACCGGAGCTCTTAGAGGAGTTCGTCTATGGGCTTCCCGAGCTGCACAGGGACGAGATAAGGAGAGCCGAGCTCATAGCCAATCCCGGATGCAACTCGACGGCGGTCATACTGGCGCTTCATCCTTTCAGGGACCTCGTCGATGAGGCCACGGTCGACCTGAAGGTCGGATCGAGTGCTGGGGGAAGGAAAGGTGGTCTTCCGAGGATGCATCCCGAGAGGAGCAACGCTGTGAGGGTGTACAGAACACATCACCACAGGCATGAGGCGGAGATACTAAATGAGACCGGCGTAAGGGCCCATCTGACGGTCCACTCGGTCGACCTGGTCAGGGGGCTCATGGCGACGATGTACCTCAGGATCGAATCTGACAGGAGGGAGATCTACAGAAGGCTCCTCGGATACCTGAAGGAACCATTTGTGAGGATTGTGAAGGATAGAAGGGGAATCCAGAGGCTTCCCGATCCAAAGTACCTGATCGGGAGCAACTTCGTCGATATAGGATTTGAGTGCGATGAGAACAACGGGAGGGTTATCCTCTTCTCAGCCCTGGACAATCTGATGAAGGGAGGGGCTGGTCAGGCGGTCCAGAACATGAACCTGACCTTCAGCCTTGAGGAGACCACGGGGCTGAGGAGGCTTCCGATATATCCCGTCTAGGTGATCCCATGAGGGTCCTCAAAATAGGGGGTGGTGTTGCCAGAAGACTTGACCTCTTGGACCTGGACGGGGATGTGATAGTGCACGGGGCATCGGACCAGGTGGATGAGCTGTGCAAGAGGCTCGGGATCGAGATAAGGAGGCTCGTCAGCCCATCTGGAGTTGAGTTCAGGCACACACCCGACGAAGTCCTTGAGGTGTACCTGATGGCAGCGATGAAGCTCAACAAGGAGATAGTGGCCCACCTTCAGGGCAGGGGGATGAAGGCGATCGGGGTGAGCGGGATGGATCTAGGGATTGTGAGGGCTAGAAGGAAGAGGTTCGTAAAGGCCGTTGTTGACGGAAGGAAGTTCGTCCTGAGGGATGACAACTCGGGCATCATAGAGGAGGTTGACTCAAGGAGGATAAGGGGGCTCATGAATCTCGGCATTCCGGTAATCGCCCCCATAGCGATCAGTGAGGAGAACAGGCCTCTCAACATAGATGGGGACAGGATGGCAACGGAGATCGCTGTAAGTCTCAGTGCCGATGAGCTGGTGTTCCTGAGCGATCTACCATTTCTTGTGGACGGGAGGGCCGTCGATAGGTTGAGCTCCAGCGAGGTCCGTGGCCTCCTGATGCATGCGAGAGGTGGGATGAGGAGGAAGCTCATGATGGCCGAGGAGGCCCTGAGGAGGGGAGTCGGAATGGTCGTGATAAGGGGATTGGATGGAGAGACGGTGATAGTTTGAGGGAGCTAAACCTCTACAGGAGGAGGCTCAGGATAGTCAGGGGAAAGGGGGTTTACATCTGGGACGACGAGGGGAGGAGGTACCTGGACGCTATAGCTGGGATAGGGGTTGCAGTCCTCGGTCACACGCATGAGGAGTTCAGCTCGGCTATGAGAGAGCAGATGGACAAGCTCGTTGTCGCTGGACCGATGTTCAACCATGAGGAGAAGGATCAGGCGATCGAGGAGCTCTCAAGGTTCTCGAAGTTCGAGCACGTCTACTTCTGCAACTCCGGAACGGAGGCCGTCGAGGCGGCCCTCAAGTTCGCCAGGCTGGAGACCGGAAAGAAGGAGGTGGTTGCGATGACCGGGGCCTTTCATGGGAGAACTTTCGGCTCCCTGAGTGCTACATGGAGGAGGAGGTACAGGGAGGGCTTCGAGCCCCTCGTCCCGGGGTTCAGGCACATCCCCTTCAACGACGTGGAGGCCGCCAAGGAGGGCATCACTGGGGAGACAGCTGCGGTGATCCTCGAGCCGATACAGGGTGAGGGGGGCGTGATCCCAGCAAGGGAGGAGTTCGTCAGAACCCTGAGGGATGTCACGGAGGATAAGGGGGTCCTACTCATAGCCGATGAAGTGCAGAGCGGGCTCAGGACAGGTAAGTTCATGGCCCTCGAACACTACGGGGTGCAGGCGGACATAGTCGCCATGGGGAAGGGAATAGCGAACGGGGTGCCAATCGGTCTTACCCTCCTCAACTTCGACGTCCCGAGGAGCAAGCACGGCTCAACGTTCGGAGGAAATCCCCTATCCTGCAGGGCTCTGGCGACGACCCTGAGGATACTGAGGAGGGATGGACTGATGGAGAAGGCCCTGGACAAGTGGATAGATGTTCAGGGCCGAGATGTCATCCTAACCAGGGGCAGAGGGCTGATGATCGGCGTTCTGCTGAGGAAGGATGCCTGGAGCTACGTCCTCAAGCTTCAGCAAAGGGGGCTCCTGGTCAACACAGCTGGGAGGAGGGTGATAAGGCTCCTTCCTCCCTTGATAATAACGAAGGAGCAGATGAGCTGGATCAAGGGGTTGATGGAGGATGTCCTTCAGGAGGACGAGGAACGGAGGAGCTGAGGAGAAGGTTGAGTTCCTGGAGGAGCTCCTGAGGATCTACAGCCCAAACGGGAGAGAGAAGGAAGTGGCTGAGCTCATCCTTGATGAGCTCAAAAGGTGCGGGGCTCATGCCTGGATCGATGACGTCGGAAACGTCCTGGCGGAGAAGGAGGGGAATGGGCCATCGATCCTCTTAGCCGGTCACATGGACACCGTGGCTGGCTTCATACCCGTCAGGATCGAGAACGGATACATCTGGGGAAGGGGGAGTGTGGATGCAAAGGGACCCCTCTCAGCCCTCCTCTTCTCCTTCCTCGAGTCCGATGGCAACCTGATGTTCGCTGGGCTTGTGGATGAGGAGGGATCATCCAGAGGTGCTAGAAACCTCGAGCTCCCGAGGAGGCCGAATTACATAATAGTTGGGGAGCCTAGTGGTCACGACTGTGTCACGATAGGCTACAAGGGGAGCTTGACAGCGAGGTTCAGGGTCGAGGTCGAGAGGTTTCACGAGAGCTCCTGCATGAAGGGAGCCGCGGAGCTCCTGATCGAGAGGTGGGTGGAGATCAGCAGGGAGTTCGGTGATGGCTTCTACGGACTGAGCGGGAGAATATTGAGCTTCAATACCTCGGAGGACGAGTTCCACTTCCTTGGGGAGATGGTGGTGAACCTCAGAACTCCTCCAGGCTACAGGCCCCCGGAGGAGTGGGAGATAATCAGCTTCACGCCTGCCTACGAGGTCTCCCCGAGGAGCGTGCTGGTCAGGACATTTGTGAGGGCCATAAGAAGGATCGGAGCCACTCCCAGATTGAAGAGGAAGAGCGGGACCGCCGACATGAACATACTCGGCCCAGCCTTCAGTGCTGATTCCGTTGCGTACGGACCGGGCGACTCCAGGCTTGATCACACGCCCCATGAGCACCTGAGCATAGAGGAGTACCTCATGTCCGTGGATGTGTTGAAGCTTGTCATCGAGGAGCTCTCAAGGGCCCCATCTCAGGCTCAGGCTGTTCACTAGCAGCTCTCCTGGCGAGCAGGGAGTTCGCGGCGTACCTGGAGACCGCCGCCACAGCGAGCACGATCACGGAGGACACCGTTATACAGGCCCCAACAGGCCAGTCGAGTAGATAACTCAGCATCAGACCTGAAAGCGATGAGGAGGATCCTATAATCGGCGATAAGATCATCTGGATGTTTGCTCTCTTGGATACAACCATGGAGGCTGCCATTGGGTTGTAAAGGAGGGAGAAGACGAGGAAGCCTCCGGTCAGCTTTAAGGTGAGCGCTATGGCCGCCCCGACGAAAAGGAGGATCGCCAGGATGTGGACCCTGACATCTATCCCCTCAGCCTCAGCGAGCTTCTTGTCGAACAGAATGGCTTCCAGCTGCTCCTTGAAGGAGGTTGTGTAGAGAAGAAACGCCGCCAGGACGGATATCATGATGGCCAGCTTCAGGGGGGTCGTAACTAGGACGCTCCCCCAGAGCACAGACGATATCGAGGCTGTGGCCAGGACGGTGGTGTTCGAGATGTATATCATGAGCAGCGCGATCGCGTTGAATGCTGAGAAGAAGGCCATCGACGCAAGCTCCCTCATCCTGGTGAGACTTCTGAGGGCCAATCCCATGAGGAAAGCAAGGCATACCGAAAAGGATGCGGCCGTTAGCGTCATGTCCGTTCCGAGAATCATCGCCAAGGCCGCCCCAGCCAGGGCTGCGTGGGCCACACTGAAGCAGAGGGTCACCACGCCGAGCCTCTCGACATAATACCCAAGGGTCCCGCACAGGACTCCGGCCAGGATCGAGGCAACTACTGAGAGGATCATCCCAAGCCTTCCACACGATCTAAGCTTTTAACTCTCCCGTCGCTCATCAGGACAACCCTGTCAGCAAGATCCCTCACCGGGGAGGTGTCGTGACTCACCATGACAACAGCGGTGTAGCTCTCATCGACCTCGCTCCTCAGCATCTCAGCTATCCTCCTCCTGAATCCTTCATCAAGGCTTGAGAAGGGCTCGTCGAGGAAGAGAACCCTTGGCTTCCTTATCAGGGCCCTGGCCAGGAAGACCCTCTGCTGTTGTCCTCCACTCAGCGTCCCAATGGGCCTCTTCAGCAGGCGATCTATCTCGAGCTCCCTTGTCACCTCTTCAATCACCTCTCGGGGTGGCTGCTCTTTCAGGGATGCCAGGCCAAACCTAATCACCTGCTCGGCCGTGTAGTAATCATGAGGAGGTCTCATGAAGTCCTGGGGGACGTAGCTACACTCCTTTCTTGCAGTCATGATCCTCCTGCTGCAGGTGTCCACGCCCAGAAGAAGAGCTCTCCCCCTGAGGGGCCTGAGAATTCCGAGGCAGGTCTCCACCAGGGTCGTCTTTCCAGCCCCGTTTGGTCCGGTTATCAGGACGAACTCCCTCTTCCTCACGGAAAGGAATGCATCTACTATAGCAGGCCTTCCAGACCCGGAGTAAGATACCCAAACCCCGCTCAGAGATACTGCCTCTCCTCCAGGAGGTTCCAAAGGTCCTCCTCCTCCACGGACCTGGCGGCTTCGTCCATGCCCTCTGCCGCCGAAACCTCCTCTATCCTCCCGGCCACTCCCTTCCTTATCCTCACCTCAAGCTTCCTCCCATCCCTTCTGTCCTCAAATATGAACTTCATATCCTCAGAGCTTCCATCGATCAGCTTTATGGAGAGCTTGCCGAGGGTGCAGCCCGATGAGCATTGTATCCCGTCCAGGGAGCATGTGTAAGGGGTTTTCGCTGGGAGGTAGGCCGTGCAGATCAGGTCGTGCTCGGAAGAAGGTCTGAGGACCTCTCTGGCCCTCATGCCTATTCTGTACCCAAGGACGAGCCATGGTCCCTTATGTCCATGGAGTCTGGCAGCCTCGTCTAGAGAGAGGCCAAAATTCCCCAGAAGAGCTCACCTCCTCCTTATCAACAGGGCTATGAGCAGCATCACTGCTATCGCCAATGAGATCAGTGCCACAGATCTCCAGATCTCGACCTCATGCCTGAGCTTCAAGGTGGACTTCACGTAGGACGCCCTTTGAAGACCCCTGGCCAGGAGCTTCGAGTTGTACTTCATGACCTGTGTCATGTTGTTGAGCCCCGGTGCTGTCCCCGGGAAGTTCGTCATGGCGACCTCGACAGCGCCAACCTCGTCGGCCATCCTCACACCGAGATCGGTCCCGCTCTGGAGGTTGTCTATCACCAGAAGTGCATTCTCCTTGGTGGCGTTCTTCACCACCTCTCTGTACTCCTTGGCGGAGACCATCTCAGGAGGCCTGAAGGTCCCCACAACCCTGAACCCCATGTACCTGACGAAGGGCTTCTGCCAGATCATGCAGACAACAGGCTTCCCGACAAATCCGTTGCTCCTCGAGTAGTTCTTGAGCCAGGAGCCGGTCTCATCTATGCTCTTGAGACATCTGCTCAGTCTCAAGCTCAGGTCAACACCGAGCTCCTTCTCAATTACACCAGCAACTCTCTCATACAGGGACTTGAGGTCCTCCGGGGTCGACCAGGAGCCCTTAACCCTGATCACAGCGGCTTTGGACCCAGACGCCTCCTTAAGATCCTTAATCCAGGGCTCAAAGCCGTGCATCAATATCAGGTCTGCTCTGCCGAAGATCTCCACATCGCTCGGCCTTATATCGTAGTGCGCTGGGCACACAGACGGGCTGGCGATCACGTACACGTCCACATAGTCTCCGGCCAAGTCCTCAACCACGCTTCCGAGGACCGTGGTGGTGCACACCACGAGCGGCCTCTTCGGCTCAGCGGACGCTGGCACCAAGGTTCCTGAGGTGAGGATCACCAGGACCACTGAGGTCACGAGGACTGTGAGCGCTCCCCTTCTCACGGACATCACCATCGACGGATGATCAATTTCCATCCGTTAAGATTTAAGTGTTACTTCTTATTACATCATAATACAGTCTTGAGAGCTCAATTCCTAGAGGATTGATGGAGGAAGCTCATCAGCGGAGCACCTGCGCGTCAGCTTCACTGTCAGATCACCAAGTAGCCTCAGATCGTTCCAGAACCGGAATTAACTCAAGGGGTCGCTGAGCTGGAAGCTGTGTTGAATAACGCCTGTAAGGAGGTTCCTGTAGACAACTCAGTGGGCTGTGGTGGTAGGGGCGGATGTCATAAAAATGGAGTGATCAGGTTTGTCCTCACTCGTAAAAGGACAGAAGGAGAAGAAGGAGAAAGAAGCTGAAGATGGATTATGTGTTCGCTGTCTATCTCATCTCGAGCTTCTGAACAGCTCCATGATCTCCTTAAGCCGTCGATCCCCCTTTCAATCCTCTTTACATTGAGACACTGGTTTTCTACAGACTTCATGCAAGCCAACCTTCTCTACACCTTCATCGGAACTGTTCTTTTGATCATAGCTGCTCTCTTCTTTGGGAAGGGAATCGGGAATAAATAAAAATAAAAATAAAAAAGGATTAAAAGATCCTCCAAGCTTCCTCTTCTGCTTCTTCCTCTTCTTCGTCCTCTTCAAAGAACCTCCATGTTCCCTTCCGCTCCCACGGAAGGGGCTTCGACTTATTTGATCCATCAGGCTCCGATGCGATCCCCGGCAACAAGCCTCCTCTCTCTGCGTAGTTTCTATAACATTCAAAGGAGCAGAAGTGGCTCTCGTCTATGTCTCCGAGGGCACCTCTTCCCTCTCTCACTATTATTACCCTGTCCGGCTCTATCCCGGCTCCACAGTTGTCGCACACGTACCAGGTCTCTCCAGATATGGTGCGCTTTCCCATCTTCTCTCCCCCAACTTATATTCTTGTGGTCAACTTTACTTCCCAACATAGATCCTTTCAATCCTCTTTACATTGAGACAAATAAGCTTTTAAAGAGTATAAAAGTATTTCGCAAGTATCTTTCAATCCTCTTTACATTGAGACTTTGTCTGGCTTTGTTAACCCCCTTCAACTAGGCATGTCTTTCAATCCTCTTTACATTGAGACCTGAAGATCGACGGCGTTGATACAGGCGCCGTTGTCAACTTTCAATCCTCTTTACATTGAGACTTGGAGGAGGTGAAACAGCCAGATGACATCCAATTTTGACTTTCAATCCTCTTTACATTGAGACGACATCGTCAAGCCACTTCAACAGGCTCTCGGCTGGGTCTCTTTCAATCCTCTTTACATTGAGACTAGCACTTCTCCACGAGCTTTTTGGGGAAACATTGGATTTCTTTCAATCCTCTTTACATTGAGACGAAGATGCTTACCTTCCACGTGGGTGGAAGGTAAGCTACTTTCAATCCTCTTTACATTGAGACCTACCGTTTACAGCGACGTGGATGGAACCTTATACGTCTTTCAATCCTCTTTACATTGAGACCTCCGTGGGTTTTACCCTGGACGAGCTCTTTCCAATCTTTCAATCCTCTTTACATTGAGACGCAGCTAAGGTCCAGCAGGCCATTTCGAAGAAGAGAAGGACTTTCAATCCTCTTTACATTGAGACTTAGCAGTGAAAGACCGAGTTATACAACGTGCATCTCTCACCTTTCAATCCTCTTTACATTGAGACCGGGAACGAGCTGGAAGTTGATTGAACTTAGACCCTACACCTTTCAATCCTCTTTACATTGAGACAGCGGGCCCAATTCCCTTTTCCTGTTCAAAAGGGCTGTCTTTCAATCCTCTTTACATTGAGACCCATTGACAACAGGGTTAAGCCTGTCGTAGCGGCCTTAGCTTTCAATCCTCTTTACATTGAGACCTAGACCATGTCACATTAGCATATATCGTATCTATTGGACTTTCAATCCTCTTTACATTGAGACTACATTTATAGTATTCTTTCTAATAACAGATTATATGATCTTTCAATCCTCTTTACATTGAGACGATATCTGCATCCTTCTCTTTCTCTTCTTCTACAACTATAAACTTTCAATCCTCTTTACATTGAGACTTTGATCCAAGGAGCGATTTTCCGTGCTATGCTGTCATCCTTTCAATCCTCTTTACATTGAGACCGAGTTCCGCAGCAGGTACCCAACAGCGAGTGAAGCAACTTTCAATCCTCTTTACATTGAGACATGTTGTTGTACCTCCGCAGGGTGGCCTCCATGCGGTAACTTTCAATCCTCTTTACATTGAGACCCAGCTCTTGGCATGAACTAAACAACAAGGTAGAAAGCTTTCAATCCTCTTTACATTGAGACAAACTCCAGAGGAGGAGGAGAAGGAGAGGAGGAGAACTTTCAATCCTCTTTACATTGAGACTTTCAGAGAATAAACTGTCTTACTATGAAGTAGAGTCAACTTTCAATCCTCTTTACATTGAGACCGTTCTCGCTGCTAGAACCATACCTTAAAGCACTCTCCGCTTTCAATCCTCTTTACATTGAGACAGCTTGGATGCAGTGAGAGTCAAGCGAGGAATCTTCTTCTTTCAATCCTCTTTACATTGAGACTTGGAGACCATATCAGGCAGCAAAGCTTGTCCTATTAAGCACTTTCAATCCTCTTTACATTGAGACGAGCAACCTGGCGCCGAACCCGGCTCTCAGCTCTATCCCTTTCAATCCTCTTTACATTGAGACATTGAGACAGTGGTTATACCGCGAAACTATACCTGCTGGCACTTTCAATCCTCTTTACATTGAGACCTGCTGAAGGAGATACTGCCTTCTCCTCTTTTTCATCTCTTTCAATCCTCTTTACATTGAGACTCAAAGTCGAAGCCATTGTGCCACACGGGATCCACTTCTCCTTTCAATCCTCTTTACATTGAGACAGAGAGAGGAGCTATTCTGTCTCAGGAAAGGACTGGAACTTTCAATCCTCTTTACATTGAGACTCTCGACAGCTTGCCTGTCCACCTCGGCTGTTGCGTTGCCTTTCAATCCTCTTTACATTGAGACCATGGGACTCACTGACTTCGACATCTTCCAAATAGACTTCTTTCAATCCTCTTTACATTGAGACATTTAAGTGTGTGCATAAAATAGTAGGGTGAGAAAATGGCTTTCAATCCTCTTTACATTGAGACCTAGGAACTTAGCACGGAATTCTACTAGAACCGGTAAAGCTTTCAATCCTCTTTACATTGAGACCTCCTGATAGCCAACCAACCACACCCTTGTATACATCCTCTTTCAATCCTCTTTACATTGAGACTTCGAACCCAATCACTATGGACCTCAATAAAGCCGAAATCCCTTTCAATCCTCTTTACATTGAGACAACAATGTCTACCGGTGGAAGGATGGGGACGCACATAAACTTTCAATCCTCTTTACATTGAGACCCAGTCCTCGAGCTCCATCTTCACCTCCTTGATCTTTTCTTTCAATCCTCTTTACATTGAGACAGACTGGCACAATGGCTTCGACTTTGAGACCTGACTCTCCTTTCAATCCTCTTTACATTGAGACCTGCGTGGAGATGAACTCCTCGAGGATGCCCGGCTTCCGGCCGGGTGGAATGTGCTTTCAATCCTCTTTACATTGAGACCAGAAATGGGGAAATAAAACTTGAGTTTCATGAAGGCAACTTTCAATCCTCTTTACATTGAGACATAAAATAGAGGAGAGATCATTTTCAGAAGAAGATATAAGACTTTCAATCCTCTTTACATTGAGACTTACGAAAAAAAGGATATAGATTTACTCTACGAAAGCGGCTTTCAATCCTCTTTACATTGAGACTAATTACGCTAATGTAAAAGGAAAGGAGCTTGCTCTTACCTTTCAATCCTCTTTACATTGAGACTGGGGTACTTATGACCCCGAGACCTCTTGTCGTTTTAGCTTTCAATCCTCTTTACATTGAGACGTATGTTAAGAAGAATCTGGTAGTCTGCTAAGTTCAGGTCTTTCAATCCTCTTTACATTGAGACTTTTGTTATAATACATCTTTTAAACAACTATTACTGGATCTTTCAATCCTCTTTACATTGAGACCTCTCAGCGTGGAGATTTCGTTTATCTCCGCAATTTCAGCTTTCAATCCTCTTTACATTGAGACCTATGCTTGGATGAGATCTCTCCCAAAAAGAGGGATTTTCTTTCAATCCTCTTTACATTGAGACTTAGAACTGGCGGCTTAAGTAAGTTTAAGAGATCAAATCTTTCAATCCTCTTTACATTGAGACCCGTGGGCGCCTGGTCGAGGTAGTGTGGGAGGACTATGAACTTTCAATCCTCTTTACATTGAGACTTCAACGAGCCATATTTCTGTATCGAGCTGCCTGCTATCTTTCAATCCTCTTTACATTGAGACCATGAAGAAATCCAGGCATAATCACGCTCCAACATTTAGCTTTCAATCCTCTTTACATTGAGACTTAAAGTTTGGAGGGATGGCGATGACTGAGGAAAACTTCCCTTTCAATCCTCTTTACATTGAGACAAAACATTATACTACATCGGAGGCGCTGAGGGAGTTATAGCTTTCAATCCTCTTTACATTGAGACTGAACTACTACTACAGGGAGATCATGGCTAAAGGGTCTTTCCTTTCAATCCTCTTTACATTGAGACCTTCCATTCCTGAGCACCAGAACGAGTACATTCAGGATCTTTCAATCCTCTTTACATTGAGACCTAAACACCCTGCTGTGGTCAGGAGATGGGAGCTATTCCTTTCAATCCTCTTTACATTGAGACCAAAGAGGTAAGATGGGCCCCATGACGGAGAGTATATTCTTTCAATCCTCTTTACATTGAGACTGAAGGTGTGTCCCCGATGCGAAAAAGTCTACAGTTACATCTTTCAATCCTCTTTACATTGAGACAGACTGAAGGTACTCGCTGTAGTATCTTGCCTTCTTTTCCCTTTCAATCCTCTTTACATTGAGACGGACATAACCGACTTCATCCAGAACCTGCCCTCCGAGATCTTTCAATCCTCTTTACATTGAGACTACCTCTAACAGTAATGGCCATAGTCCTCGGTATTATCGCTTTCAATCCTCTTTACATTGAGACATTACGTTTACATCGCTCAAATTGAAAACACCATATAACTTTCAATCCTCTTTACATTGAGACCTCTAATTTCAACATCAGTAAGACCATACGACGAGAACTTTCAATCCTCTTTACATTGAGACGGCCACAGCACCTCCACTATTTTGCCAAACAGAGCGTTTCTTTCAATCCTCTTTACATTGAGACCAGACCAACTCACCGTATTCAGGCACCGGGGGATCGCACTTTCAATCCTCTTTACATTGAGACGGTGAGAAGCTGTGGTCCGATTGGGGCCAGCCAATGCGCTTTCAATCCTCTTTACATTGAGACATAAGTCCCTTGGAGAGAGGTCAGGTTGAACCATACATCTTTCAATCCTCTTTACATTGAGACATGGCACTATACATGATTGTAATGCTCTTTGCTATTTACTCTTTCAATCCTCTTTACATTGAGACCTTAAAAACATAGTGCTTGATAACATACGAGAAATAGACTTTCAATCCTCTTTACATTGAGACATTCTCCGCAAGGCCCTGACGAAGGGCCTACCACAGCCCTTTCAATCCTCTTTACATTGAGACTTTCCCTTACTGTTGGGATCTCGACGGGGAAGACATCCCCTTTCAATCCTCTTTACATTGAGACAAATCTTAGGGGAAAGAGTGAGCGCTAGCTGGGGGGTATACTTTCAATCCTCTTTACATTGAGACGAGATGTCACGGGTTCTGTTCAAAGAACCCAGAGCGTTCCCTTTCAATCCTCTTTACATTGAGACACACTAGTTTCCTTCCCTTGTGCGTCATTAAAGAACGTTCTTTCAATCCTCTTTACATTGAGACAGATCGACATCGAGCCAGTTACCTTTTCTGTCCCCCCTTTCAATCCTCTTTACATTGAGACAAGGAGCCAGTGAGGATATGGCTTGAAAAGAACATTATCTTTCAATCCTCTTTACATTGAGACGCACCGTTTTTCGAAACTTCAGACATAGTCGATCTTATCTTTCAATCCTCTTTACATTGAGACCTACCTGTGGGTCGGTAGGAGGGAATAGTCCCGAGGACCTTTCAATCCTCTTTACATTGAGACTAATGTACTGTATTGGAACGCTACCGTTCACGAGAGCGTTCTTTCAATCCTCTTTACATTGAGACTCGACCCCCTCGTTAAGCTGAGGAGGGGGTGGCTCGTCAACTTTCAATCCTCTTTACATTGAGACTAGTGGAACATGGGGTAGCTATGATCCCGAAACCGACACTTTCAATCCTCTTTACATTGAGACTTACTTCCCGCGGGGAAGTGAATACCTTTCATGTCGCATTCTTTCAATCCTCTTTACATTGAGACGTGCCCTACAGGGGGAAAGCTGGCGTAGAAGTGAGCAAAGCTTTCAATCCTCTTTACATTGAGACTCATTTTGAGGTAATGCAAGCACTTGCCCCTAGGCCACTCTTTCAATCCTCTTTACATTGAGACATACCGTGAAATTGAGAACAAATACAAACAGCTCTATTTCTTTCAATCCTCTTTACATTGAGACTCCGGGGAGCTTGCTGAGGTTGTCTGGGAGGACTATAACTTTCAATCCTCTTTACATTGAGACGTTAACTTCGTCCCAGCTTTTGGCCGAGATGTGAGTTTCCCTTTCAATCCTCTTTACATTGAGACCAATGTTGCTATTAGATATTATGTAGTCTATTGCTTTAGATCTTTCAATCCTCTTTACATTGAGACAGAAACAAGATGCCACTCTGCCGTGGACACCGCTAAGATCTTTCAATCCTCTTTACATTGAGACGGGTACATACGGTTCCTCCTGGCAAGGCTCAGCTCTCTGCTCTTTCAATCCTCTTTACATTGAGACTAGCGTATCCCCTTCTTATACTAAAGGCGGTGGAGGATGACTTTCAATCCTCTTTACATTGAGACTAGCACATCTTCCCAGTTTATGCTATCCATCTTCTCACTACTTTCAATCCTCTTTACATTGAGACAAAGTACAAGATTGGCCTTTTAACATTACAGGAAGCTGTCTTTCAATCCTCTTTACATTGAGACACCACATATGGCAATTCGTGTGGGGGCAGCAGGTTCGTCTTTCAATCCTCTTTACATTGAGACGTTTTGACTTTGACCATCGTCAATCGCTTAAAATAGCCTTTCAATCCTCTTTACATTGAGACTTTTAGATTATAGGCTTCAGATCCTCCTTCTTTATCTCCTTTCAATCCTCTTTACATTGAGACGAAGAAATAAAAAACAAAACGGCCGTTGGGGGCTTCCCAATCTTTCAATCCTCTTTACATTGAGACATGTCCCTCTTCCAATCCTCCAAAGTATAAGCTGAAAGTCTTTCAATCCTCTTTACATTGAGACTTGAGGAGAGCCTACGTAAGGGGGCTAAAGGACATTAACTTTCAATCCTCTTTACATTGAGACAAACGGCCAACCCGCCGTATTCAGGCGGTAGAAGAAAAACTTTCAATCCTCTTTACATTGAGACAAGAGGAGATCAGCTCGTCTTTTGTGTAGTTAGAAATTCTTTCAATCCTCTTTACATTGAGACCGAGGATGCCCGTCTCCCGAGAGGCTGGAACATAGGGTACTTTCAATCCTCTTTACATTGAGACAAAATAAGTAAAAAGATATATGAGACTAGCGAAAAAGGAAACTTTCAATCCTCTTTACATTGAGACGTAAGATTTATATATGGCCAAAACACTAATATACTATTGGCTTTCAATCCTCTTTACATTGAGACTTCCAATAAAATACATTGAAGAGCTCACAGAGTATTTTAACTTTCAATCCTCTTTACATTGAGACGTTGCTCCACCTTCCTTATATAACAGCTTCGCTATTAACTTTCAATCCTCTTTACATTGAGACTAAGTGTGTGCATAAAATAAGTAGGTGGTGAAAACATGACTTTCAATCCTCTTTACATTGAGACTTACTGGCAGGGCTTTCTCTTTAGGGAGGGGAAGTGAAAACTTTCAATCCTCTTTACATTGAGACCTCCAGCTTATACCCCTTAGCTCAAGGCAAAAGCAGGACTGCTTTCAATCCTCTTTACATTGAGACATAAAACCCAAGAAGCTCTGATCTAATTTTTTATTTTTCTTTCAATCCTCTTTACATTGAGACTGAACAAATATATTAAATCGGACACACTAAACTACATCTTTCAATCCTCTTTACATTGAGACCAGTTACCTTTTCTGTCCCCCGCTCCGCGGGGGTAGAGACTTTCAATCCTCTTTACATTGAGACACCTCCATTTACTGCCCACAGCCTGTCATGGGAAGGAGCCTTTCAATCCTCTTTACATTGAGACTCGCTGAAGTGCCTAATGTACTTCAGCCAAGTTAAGAGCCTTTCAATCCTCTTTACATTGAGACCCAACGAAACTATCTGGATTTACAAAGATATCTTTTACACTTTCAATCCTCTTTACATTGAGACAATTGGAGAGGAAATAAAATACCTTAAGGACCTCTTCACTTTCAATCCTCTTTACATTGAGACATTCGTTTTGTTGAGAAAGAAATAGGAGAGGAAGAAGGCTTTCAATCCTCTTTACATTGAGACCGACATTTAAGGTAGGAGACATAGACCCGCTCTCGATATCTTTCAATCCTCTTTACATTGAGACAGGTCCCATAGCCGGCATCAATGGATCAACATTGCTGGCTTTCAATCCTCTTTACATTGAGACTTCCATAAGTATAGTGCATTAGGCCAAAGATCGCTGAAGCTTTCAATCCTCTTTACATTGAGACAAAAATAAGCGAAGGAAGAAAAGTATTTTCTAAAACACTCTTTCAATCCTCTTTACATTGAGACAGACGATGACTGAGCAAAACTCTTCTTCTCCTTTTTCTTTCTTTCAATCCTCTTTACATTGAGACATACTCTACCTTCACGGAAAAACAAAAGATGTTTGGGGTCTTTCAATCCTCTTTACATTGAGACCTGAGGATTGAGGCAGGACTGGACTCAAACACTTTGGGCTTTCAATCCTCTTTACATTGAGACCGTAGCAATTCTTCCCCTTGAGGACGAGAGGTTCAAATCCCTTTCAATCCTCTTTACATTGAGACAAAATTTTGAAATGCCATGCAACTAATTTACCCACTGCACTTTCAATCCTCTTTACATTGAGACAAAAAGTAAACTTCTTATTTCTCCTGCCTCCTTTTTTCTTTCAATCCTCTTTACATTGAGACTGAAGAACAAGGTTCAGAGCTTCTTAAGGGAAATACACTTTCAATCCTCTTTACATTGAGACTAAGATGAAGACACAAAAGCACGGGTGAAAAAATGGGAGCTTTCAATCCTCTTTACATTGAGACATCTCTATGAGTGGTGGCCAGGACAATACCTCATATACGCTTTCAATCCTCTTTACATTGAGACTTAGAGCATAACCCAGAAAGGGTTAGTAAAGGACATGCAGCTTTCAATCCTCTTTACATTGAGACATATAGTACTCTAACAATTATCAAGCTGATTTCATGACTCTTCTGTCCCTTTACTCTTACATCGAAACTAACAAAAACTTTACGTAGAAAGACTTATTTGTGATTAGCTGTTTGTTCGAGTAAAAACTTTTGTATGACCAAATCATCTACTTCGAAAGAGGGAAAAGATGCTTAGGATGTTCGAGTCTAATTCATCACATAATACTTTATTTTTGGTAAATACACACGTCAGGAGCCCACAAATTTCATTAAAAGATTCGTCCTTCAGTTGGTGGGAGCTGTCTGTGCAGTTGACGGAGTACGGTCATTTGATAATAGATGATTATGGAGCATATATAAGGAAGAGGAGAGGAAGGATAGTTGTGAGATCTAAGGAAGGTCTCAAGGAGCTACCTCTCAAGTCCCTAAAGGAGGTCATAATAATGGGCAAGGTTCTCATAACATCTGAGGCCATCAAATCCCTTACAGAGTCTGGGATCGATATGCTCATCACCACGCCGACCGGAAGACCATTGGCCCGACTTATCCCAGCTAAGGCCGGAGGAACGGTAAGGAACAGATATGAACAGTACAAGTCCCTTAACGACAGAAGAGGTGTTGAGATCGCCAGAAGCATGGTTGTCGGGAAGATAAGAAATCAGATATCGAACATGAGATACTATTCAAAGAGCAGAAGGATGAACGAGGAGCTCTCCCAGGATCTATATGAAGCAGCTATCAGGCTCAGGGAGGGGATGGAGAAGCTCAGATCGGAGAGATATGACTCACTAGAAATAGCTAGGAAGGGCATCATGGCCGTGGAGAGTAGATGTGCCAGTCTTTACTGGAGCAAGATAGCCTCTCTTCTGAATAGATGGGGGTTTGTCGGGAGGGATCAGAGGGGATTGGATCCTGTGAATCTCTGTTTAAACGTTTGTTACAACCTCCTCTCTGGGCAGATATGGAAGTACGTTCTGAGGTTTGGACTTGATCCCTTTCTGGGATACCTTCATGTTGAGAGGCCTGGAAGGCTCTCGCTTGTCTATGATCTCATGGAGCCCTTCAGGCCTATGGTAGACAGATTTGTCATCTCCTTCATAAGGGGCTGTCCCCGTTATCTGTTCAGCGAGTCTATGAAAAGCGGGACCATCTTAGCTCTCAAGAAGAGATTCTTCTCGGATTTCATGGATTCCAGAATTGAGTATAAGGGAAGGAAGCTCAAAATGGAGCATGTTCTATTTGTTTATATTCAGGAGGTGGTCTCCTCCTTAAGGGAGGAGAGGCCTCCAGTGACCCCGTACATGCCGTGGTGATCAGCATGTACTACCTCGATTCTCTTGAGATAAGAAAGCTTACTAGAGATTTGCTTCCAAAAATGAGAGAAGTTCCTGTAGATGATAGATTGAGGGGATGGAACTGGTTTCAAAGCCCACTGAGGCCGTATTCCAATGAGGTTCCACTTGGCATCTGGGAGATAGCTTCCTCTATATGTCCGACCGGCAGGGATGTGTGGATAAGGCACAACGTCCTCAGGAGGTCTGTTCCCACCACGGTCTGGCAGGCCAGGGGGATAGTAATTCACAAGGTAATATCCTCCATATTCCTAAAAGCTAAGAGAATGGTCTACCTGGGCAACTACGAGCTGAGGGATGAGCTTCTCAACCTTTCCAACAAGATAGTCGATGAGGAGATCTCGAATATGTCTAAGTATGTAAAATTACAGGAAGAGGGACTTAGAAGCTTCTGTCTGAGGATAGCCAGGTGGGAGGCCACGAGGATAGAGAACAGGGTTTGGGAGGTGAAGGTGAAGTACCCCTTTCTCAACGATGAGAGCGTGGTTCAGCTCGCATTCCCGGTGGCAACGGAGATGGCGATAGATGGCAGTCTGTTGGGACTCAGCAGCTATCTGAGAGCTGATGCAGCCTGGATTTTCGGTGGTATAATATTCGATGTCAAAACTGGGAGGAGGGAGAGCTGGCACAGACTCCAAGTAGCCGGCTATGCCCTTGCTTTCGAGAGTTTCTTTGAGAGGCCCATCGACGTTGGGTGCACTGTCTACGTCTCTGAGATCCCCGGAGGCTTCAGGGTTGAGAGGGACTTCTTCACCATAACAGACGATCTCAGGTCGAGATTCCTGGAGAGGAGAGACGAGCTTCAGATGATGCTACTGAGAGGGGAGGAGCCCGGAGTTGGTGCTAAATGTCCTAGATCCTGTCTATTCAGGGAGCTCTGTCAGAAATGAAGGTTCTGGTCGTCTATGATATAACCGACAACGGACTGAGGTTCAAGATAGCCGAGATCCTCAAGGACTTTGGTCTCATGAGGATACAAAAGAGCGCGTTTCTGGGTGAGATAACGAGCCAGGAGAGAAGAGACTTGGAAGTAAGGCTTTCCAGGGAGAGACTAGGACCAAGGGACAGGATAGATATATTTCCAATATGCAATAGGGATCTGAAGCTTCACACAGCTGTGGTGAGGGGGGAGATTGTCAGAGAGGTTCCTGGCCGTTAGAGAGGTTGAGGAATACTTCTTCTGCCCGATGCTATTCTACTACAAAAACTTTCTCGGAATGGAGAGGCCTAAGGGCCTCTGGTCCGATCTCGGCAGAGAGATACAGGAAGAGATCTCGAAGTTTGTTAGGAGCAAGTTCAAGGTTGTGGACAGTCAGGTACTCCTCAAGAGCGAGAGACTTGGCGTTGTCGGTAAAGTAGACTTCCTAGTTGAGGTTGATGGTAAGGTGCTCCCTCTGGAGATCAAGTACAGCAGAAGGATGAGACCCTGGTGGAGGTACACACTGGTCCTCTACGGGATGCTTCTCGAGGATCTGATAAAGAGACCCGTGAAGTCCGGTTTCCTTCTCCTGAAGAAAAGGATCCTCAGAATCGACTTCAGAGATGAAGACAGGAGGTATGTCACGCAAGCAATAGAGAAGTGCAGGAGGATAATGAATGGTGACGTTCTACGATCCTTCACCTCTAGGAGCTGTGAGAACTGTGACTTCAGGTCAATGTGCCTCGATATCAGCTGACAACCTTGTACCACCCAAAGCCAAAGCTACTCCTCTTTCCCACATGAGATAACTGACAGAAGGCCAGAGATTTCCTGATCCATGAGGTGGGTGCTCCAGAGCAGACCATATCTCCCAAGAGAAAAACTTGTTCTTCCCCCTTATACCTGAACCGTACCTCCCTTAACGAGCTCTCGATGATCTTGATCCTCTCAGCGCTCTTGAGAACCTCCTCAGCGTTAAACCCCGGCTCTTTCATGAGGTACTGATGATATATTGCTGAGAGCTTCCTCGACATGAAGGACATCAGATCTCTGAAGCTTGGATCTCTTAGAAGCCGCCCTTCTCTGATTAACCTGAAGGGAGTCAGGAACCTCAACATGAACATCCTTCCAATTCTGATCGAGAGATCTCTCTCTGAGATCCAGCTCCTCGTTTTGTACATTTTTCCATTTTCATAAAATATTTCTCTCTCTCGTCTGAATGGGTTCTCAACAGCAACTCTCCTCAGGACAAGCCTCCCCTTCTTCCCCTTCACACCAAGACCATGCCTGCACATGTCCTTCACGGCCATGAACAGGGGGTTCTCGAAGGAGACAGCATCTCCAAAGAGAACTAGGGAGAAGGTGAGTGAATCTCCCTCGGAGAAGTCCATCTCTGATGTGAGAGGGGGTTTTATCACGTAAGGTTTTGTAAAACCACTTATCTTCTTGAGAACCAGGCCCTTGGATGGGGTCTTATAGAGGTAGCCGTAAGGGCACCTGAAGATCATTGAACATAGATCGCACTTTCCATCCTCCCTCAGACAGAACTTCCTCTTCAGGTGGAGTCCTATGACCCCCCTGATGAGGTTCCCCTTCCAGGGTGGGAGAGTGGCCCTCTCCTCGAACTCAATTTCGAATTTATAAAACCTACATATCCTCAAGTCCCCACCCTGCTCAGTTCTGAATCAGGATCTTAAATAATTACATGATGCCCTGTGGACCATCTGTTTCTATGTCTTGGATACCAATTCTCAGGCTTGTGTGTCAGCTATGATGTCTGAGCAGTGAGTCCGTGCGCAGATAAGAACCTTGAGGAAGTCCTCCACAACACTACCGAAAACTGTATGAGTACTTCGATTTTTTGAACCTTCATAATCACAAATAACTGCTATGAGCAGGAGTCGTAGGGCTTTCTTGGCAAAACTTCCATGAAATGCATGCCAAATCTCGCTAATTATATCTTTTACCTTTTCTGCTGCAGCATTCATGTCAAGATTTTTTAGCACATCGACAACGTTTAACACGCATCTCTTATCAGCATAATTTTCTAGGATTTCAGCTAATTCGTGCAGAACTTCATCGTTTATTCTTATTTGGATTTTCTTAAGCTTTTCCAATCTATTTTTCATTTTCATCGCGTGATGATGAAATATTATTGGAAATAAATATAGCAATTCTTGCTCCTGCACTCTCTTTTCATAAACATTGATGAATTCTTCCTCAAACACCTTCCAGAAAACGTAGGCTGATACAAATTCATGTCCCGGGAAGCTAAGCTCATCGCTATCTTTCTGATAGACTACTTTTCCTATATCGTGAAAGACTATAACCCTCTCAACGAACACTTCATCGAATTCATCGAGCCATAGCTTAGTTTTCTTAATCTCACTCAATGCCTTCAAGCATTCATCTATATGCTCCTCAAGTGTCTGACTTTTATCACCTTTCTTAAAGGCGTAGATCATTTCTCACACCTCAAGCCCGTTTCGCTATCGTAAGATACAGCAGCAGTAAAGGCAATCGGTGAAACAAGTCTTTTCTTATCTTCAATCCAAATTCCTCTCAAAAGCATTTTAGGGCTTAAAAAGACCTTCTTTTTCTCAAACACAACCCTATCATTTTCATCGACATAAAGAAAACCAGTAATATCTAAAGATCTCAGCATCCTTGCAGATACCGGTATGCAGAGCTTGGAAATAAGCTTGCTAAGCTCTTTCTCATTCTTTCCAACGAACTTATTAAGATGTTTTATCGGAACTATGTTAACCTGATACTCCTCTCTCACGAAGCTACCTTCAAGCCTGAGCAAAATTTCAACAGCATTCTCAGGACTTTCTAGATGATAGTGTATTCTCAACAAATCCTCTATTGCCTGAATATTGCAGAGGTCATCTTCTGAATATACATTATCCAAGAGTTCCTTATAGCCCTTTACCTCAGCTGTTCCTTCAGGGATGTGCACGTTCAGCTTGTAGTTTCTAAGCCATTTGAGAGTTCTCCGCGTTAATTCATAGTCGTAAACTTTATACATTGGAGTAGCAATCGTCAGTCTGTCCTTCTTCCCTTTCCACTCGTTGAGCTTCTTGAAGTTTACATGTTCAAACTTCCTTTTGAGTATTTCGACGCATCTCTCAAAGATTTCGTCACTTTTAGTGTCAATACAAATCCATTTCACGTTCCTTGCTTTTCTGTTTAGCGAAATTGACAGCTTTAAGTACTTATCCTCGGCCTCATACCAAATCACTATTTTTCCTCTCTCCTCATTGTATCTCAAAAATCTGCCCAAACGTTGTACAAGTGAATTAGCTGGAGCAATTTCCGTTATAAAAAGATTTGAGCTTATATCAACTCCAGCCTCTATTACTTGCGTCGCTATTATAAGATAGTTATTTCTAAACTTCTTCAGCTTTTCGCTTTTCTCTCTTCTATCGGACTCTGTAAATCTTGAATGTATTAGGAGGATATCATCAAAAGTTCCGCAAATTTCCTCATCGCTCCTCACTACTAAGTAAAAGTTTATAGCGTCTTCCACAGTGTTGAAAACGATTAAAACTTTTCTAAGCTCATTACAGTGCTCTTTAATCAACTCCTTTAATTTTCTATATTTCTCATTCTCTCTCAGCGGGTAGATTTCTATTTCATACTCTTTGCTCATCCTCTCCTTAACGAAATCTTCGTCGAAGTAGTTGTAAGAATTGAAGTCTGAGCTTTTCGAGAATGTTATGAATACAATCTTATCCGAATACTCCTGCAAAGAATCGATCAGGATTTTCTTAAAAGCTTTTGGAAGAGTTGCCGACATCAAAACGAGTTTTTGATCGAACCTTATAGCAATCTTAAGCAAAGCTATCAAAAAGTTTAGAGATTTGGTTGAATCTGCAAGAAGGTGAACTTCGTCCAAGATTACATTGGATAGTACAGCAGACGCCCAAGAGAACATGTAATGACCGAAACTGAAAGATATACCTTCATAAGCTCTCAAAGCCTTTTCAAAATCCTCTGGAGCTATTCCGAATAGAGTTAGTGCGAGGGTATCAACTGTTGTTAAAGTTATGGGTTTGATCAAGTATCTTGAATCAGGATGGTGCATGTATCTAACTCCTATAATTTTTTCATCGCAAATCGCATTCTTTCCTCTCTTTCTTCCGATAAAAGTGTCGTATTGATCCTCGATAAGCGTTCTCAGGGGGTAGCATACTATCGCTTTCAGCTCTTCACATGCAGAGTAAAGGGCTAAAGTGGCTGAAATGGTTGATTTTCCATAGCCTGTTGGTGCTTCGATGATGAAGATGTTTTTGTCGTTCCAGTGTTCTGTGATCTTATCTAAGGCGAACTTCACGAAGGGTCTTGGGGATTTGAAGTTCCATTGCTTACAAACTTTCCTTAGGTAGCTATTCCAATCTGCCATACCCCAAACCTGTTTTAGCCCCGACCCCAAATTCTCTTAAAGCTGAAATTAAAATCGATTTAGCTTTATCCAAAAGTTCCCTCCTACCATCTCTCGAAGCTACGGCGAATTGAAATTCAATACCTTTGGGGACCGTAAGGAAGAATATAGGATTCGGCTGATGCCAGTCGCCTGGCGCTTTTTCGAGTTTTTCTCCTAGTTCTTTCTCGCTTGCGGTGTAGTATGGTTGATAGTGTGGATTTATTACGTCGAGTTCTAAAATCGGTTTTTGGCTAAGCTGCTCAGGAGTTGGAAAGACGTCAAAGAAGATTATCTCTCCTTCTTGCTTTTGAGTTCCGAAAATCCTTCTCAGAACGGTCATCTCATTAAGTATATCATCAGATACATCCAGCTTCAGCTTATCTTCAATGGTCTTTTTAACTACTACATTGTTCCTCTCATCCTTTGCTGGATTTTCCAGAGCATCTTGAATTCTTTTAGCCAACTCGAAGAAATCTACACCGCAATCCATCAATCTACCAGCCAGATTCAATATGGCGTAATGCTTTGCAACGCCTTTCAAAGCCGAACCGGGGATGTATGGAACCCCGTAATTTCTGTGAAGTCTTATAGATGTCTCATAAACGCTCTCATCCCCCAAGCCGACTATTAAGCGGGATTTCGTTTTCATTGTAAACGTTTCCCCAACGCTTTCCCAGAGGTTTTTCTGAAGCTCAAAGAATCTTTCATATCGCTCAATTTCTGGCAGTTTAATCTGAAAATTGAATTCAGCTATTTTTGGCTTCTTAGTTCCGTCTCTCTCCTCAACAAATGGAGTAAACTTCTCGATCTTTAACGATAGATTATCTATCTCATCCCAATGATTTTTTATGATTTCTTTAAGATAAGCTGGAACAAAAAATTCAGTCATTCTTCTTCCTCCTTTTCGAGCATAGCATCTGCAAACCTCTTCATCCAATTAAGAAGATTTATAGCTTCTCTTGTTAACTGCATCATCAATTGAACGTTCGCCTCATCACATATGAATTTAAGAGGATCCCTTCCCTTTGTAAGACCTCTCCCATTATTCGCTTTCTTAGCGAGCCAGTCCGAGATTTGGTAGAACAGATATGCGTAGGCTATTCGTTCAGCTTTATTTTCAAATGCTTTTTCTCCTCTCTCAAGCCTTTTTAGTTCTTCTCCAACCTTTGTGTATTCAGTCTCCCTTATCTTCATCTTTGAGAGATAAAACGCCAACGCATTCGGCAAACCATTGGTGAGGATTAGCACGGGCGCACTCTTAACGTATGAAGCATATTTTCTTTGAATTTCTTTTTTGTTCATGAAATCACTGACCTCCTTAACCTTTGCAACCGCCTCGTATGCGAACTTGGCTCTATCCTGCTCAAGGCTTCTCATTTCCATCACCAAACCTTAGCTTAACGAAACCCTTTCCGACTGTTTCGTTTCCTCCAATTTGGATGAATTTGCTGTCAAATGCTCTTAGCCCCTGAATAACCCCATCAACAGTAGATAGCTCATCGATTTCTTTCCTCGGCTTTCCTACCGCTATGACTGAATACAGCAACGTGTCGGATGGTAAGTATTCCTCGTACCACAGAGCCCCGGGCTCAACAGTTCCCCTCTCAGTGTTTATTTTAACTCTTGCAAGTATCTCGGTAGCAGTCTGAACGAGATTAGAGAAGACATCATTCGGAATTATTACCACTCTGCTCTCATCGATTTCTATGGGAGAGATTTCTCCGATCACGCTCATAAGTTGTGAGAGATCCCTATTTTCTGCTTTCAAAACTACATCCTCTATTACCATGTTATTGTTATCTATGATTATCGAGGAGTTTTCGGATACCAAAGCTTTATCTACAATTGAACCGATGTTGTAATCAAGCTTCTTACCTATAAGCTCTAAATCTCCCTTCAGCTTATTCAAAACTAATGGACAGGTTACATAAGCAAAAACTCCCTTCAAACTCCTAACCGGAAACAGCAGAACTTTGGCATCTCCGACGCTTATAGTCCCTGCATGCTCATGTGCTCGCTCTGTTGGAGGACCGAAAATAACGTTTGTTTTTGGCATTTCTTCTAATGCTTTTTCAAGCTCTTTCTTTTTATTATTGTCAGTCTCCTTTTCTATTTGCTCTCTAATCTGTTTTTTCTCAAAATCTGCATAAGCTCTCCTCAAAACACCCTTCAAGCTCTGCCCCCAGATCACTGGAAAGCCCGTGTGCCTTTCCCTCTGAATCGGCAAATCTATAACGCTTAACTCCGCTCCACTTCCGGCATGCACTGGGGTTACGCTATACAAACCCAAAATCAGGGCTTTCTCAAACATTGCTATCACCCTCAGCCTCGTCTAGCAATCTCTCAAAAATTGGTTTTATTTTCGGAGTATCCTTTTTGACTGTCAACCAAACCACCTCCAAATCCACACCAAAATAAGCACGGATTAACTTATCCCTCATTCCTGCGATAGCTTTCCACAGAATTTCGGGATGTTTCTCTTTCAGCTCCTTAGAGATGTTTTTAACTGCCTCACTGATTATTTCTAAAGCCCTAACAACTGCATATTGGGTTTTTACATCATTCAAGAATTCGTTAAAAGTCATACCTTTAACAAAGTCTTCAACCTTCTCAATAGCATCCATAACATAATTTCTGTCGCTCCTCATATATAAACTACCTCTTTTAAGACGTTCTCTTTAATCCTTGTTTCAAAGTCTTCTTCATCACTAAATCCACTTTAACACCCAAAATTTCTGTTAAATAGTTCTCAAGCTCTACGAATTCCAGCAGTGTAGGGGTTTCTTCAAACTCGACTAAGATGTCGATGTCGCTTCCCTCTCTCTGCTCTCCTCTCACATAAGAGCCGAATAAACCCATTTCCTTAACTTTAAATTTTTTTAATATCTCTTTGTGTTTGGCTAAAGTTTCTTTTATTTCCTCTAGGTTTTTCATTTCAACACCTCCAATTTGGGAAATCTGCACGCCCTCAAATCCTTCTCAAAGAACTTTCCGTATATCTTTTCAACATAACCGAGCAGATATCTGTAAAACTTCTCTGCATTATCCCCTTTAGCCATGGCCACAAATCCATGTGCTAGTATCGATTTGTTTCTTTTCGTTAGCAGATCTCTCAGTTTTTCATCGTTTTTCATTTCGATTGCCAGATCTATGCCTAACTCAGAAAGTAACTCAAGTTTACTCATAACCCCCAATCTGAGCACAATCTTTCCATCTTTAAATTCGGCAAATTTCTCAAACTTCCTTAAGATCTCTCTGCGTTTGCTGTCATCTTCTGATAGAACGATCGGATCGTCGTATCCTCTCTCTTTCAGCATTATCTGAGCTATAACCTCAGTTGCCCTGTAGAGTCTCGCAACCGCATCATCGTAAAGTCCTGTCTCTATCCTCCTTTTCGCATTTTCCATTAAATCGAGAAGCTTCATTTTATAGTACTCGACCGTGGCCTTCTCCTTACTCTTAAGTCTTCCGAGAAATTCGATATTGGATTTTACGTGATTTTTATCGACCAAATCTACCGACTTCCAGGATTCTTTCAGCATTTCGAAAGCCTTAAAATGGTTAAACCTATCCCAAAGTTCGTAAGCTTTTAAAAATTTTATCAGTTCATCCTTATAATCTAAAGCTCTAAGGTTTTGGGCTTCAAGTATTGCGGCATCGAAGTTATACACGTTGAACAGCTTTGCGATCTTTTCAATAGTTACCATATCTTTAAACTGATAAGGCTCGAAAATGGAAATTCTTTCAAGGCCTCTCCTAACGATTCCACCTTTTCTTTCCCCGGCGATACATATTAAGCGGGTGTTCACGAATATGGCAGCTGAAGCCATTGCAGAACTCATCGTTTTCGTGCCATACGTGTAGTTGATGAAAAGATCTCGCTCTGAGTAATTCTTTAAAACTTCGAGCATAGTTCTAAAACATAAGTTAAAATCGTCGGGGTTGGAGATTTCTACCAATTTTGTATCTATATCGGTCTTCGATTTTATCAGATCGACCATTTCTTTCGTCTCTTTTGTGTAAAACAGAACGATCTTATCTGGCTTAATAGTTTTAACGATCTCATTTATGAAACCGTCGACCATTAATTCGAGAGTTTCTCTTCTTTCTTCTTCGGTTCTTCCTACGCCAGTTCCAGTCGTGGAAACTAAAACTCTCATTTCTAAACCCCCAAGAAGCACAAACCGTAACCCAACCTCGTAAGTTCCCCGATCTTTAGATATGGCTGATCGAGATAAATCTCTCCATCGAATTCAACGAAGTAAATGGAACCGGGAGGAATTGCGTATCTCGTCGGCTTTGGTTTATTTTCTGCATAATCCCAGCCGCTGAAGGTTAGAGGCTTTCCTATAAGTGGATAAATCGCCTTTATTCCTATTTTCAGCCTATCTTTGAGTTTATGCTCGATATCCCACATGCACTTATTCAATCTCTTAACAAGCGTGGGAGTTGCAACGTAGAGCTTAAATCTTCCACTTTCGTTTATATTTTCCAAAATTTCATCCCAAGCGTTCCTTAACTTCTCTATTGGATCTGAATTTTCGATTTCAATTCTTGCGAATCTGCTCTCCCCTCCAAGCCTTATCAGCCCATTTCTTAAATACTTCTTAACATTATCAGCCCCTTCACCAATCCATACGGAAATTTCAGCATTACCCCTAAGCCTGAGAAATCCCGCTTTATAGAAGAAATGCTCCTCCGTAACCTTCGCATCGCTCAACTTTATTCCCACCCTGCTCTCTTTAACGAACATATCGTCTCTGATTATTTCTTCGAGCTCTTCCTCCTCAATCTCTCCTTTGAGATAGTCCACGATGTTTTTGTAGCTAACAAAACCTCCAACGCTCTCGAAGTGTATGTGCTTGCCTTTGAACACGAACTGGCCATTTTGTAGCTGTAAAGGTTCAACAAGGAAGTATCCCTCTACACCTTTCGTCTTTACTATGTCGAGCGGTGTGGAGAAATATTCTTGCCCGTCGTAAAGAAAGCTACCTAATACCTGGAACTCGGGTTCGTCTTGCTTGTAACCTACCAATTTTTTAGCTTCATCGGAGAAACCCGAGCTGAAAAGTACTGCGCTCCTCAAAGCCCCCGCCACCGCTTGAGGTAAAGGCAGGGTGCTTCTCGCTAAATGTGACTCTCCAGCCGTAAAGGATTTCGATTCCCTAAACATCAGAACGTCGTTAGGCTTCAGCAATATTCTCATGCTAATCACCCGTAACAATCTCTAAGGATTTTGAGCAGGATAAACAACCCCCTAACTTGCTTCCTCAAAATTAGACCGTATAATTCCCCTCCTTTATTGCAATCGAGTTTGAACAATTCCGAAAGCCCGTCCACTGAAAGCTCATTTTTAGAAATCAGCTTGTTAATCTCTTCATTCAAACGGTTTAGCTTGACCTTGGACAGATCGATCAGACCTTCGAGATCGTTCGAACTCAGCGAAATTCTTACTCCTTTCGCGAGCTTTAGGATTTTTTCGGACAAATCTTCAGCTTTCTTTTTCTTGTTTTCTCCCTCGTAATGTCTTAACAGTTCAAACTTGAGGTAGGCTTTGATTGCGTTTTCATCTCTTGGTAGATTTTCAATGTTCTCAATAACATCGTAGATAAATCTTCCCGAAATCCTCGGCCTTTCTTCGCTTAAAATCAATTCCACGATTTCTTCAAGCTCCGGAATTATATTCCAGTTAAAAACTACTTCGTAATAGCTACCGCCTCTCGTTAGGTAGCCTACGGCTACAGCATTCCTACCCATTCCTTTTGCCTTTCTTTCGAGCTCCCTAACCCTATCCAACGCATCGTATAGCGGATGCTTGTAGTGGACGATTAGGATTCCAGCGCTCATCGTCTTAGCGGGCAAAACGTTCCAGCCATCCCAATTATCGTTAAACTTCTTCTGAATTTCATTTGCACAAATCAAAGCTGAATCTATAGGCAGTAAGGCTAAAACGTCGTCTCCTCCTGCATAAATTAGCTCACCCCTATGATTTTTCACGATATCGGGAACTATGTTTATCGAGAAATGTGCGAGAGCTCTGCTTATTGCCGAGTGGGTTGCCGGCGTAATTAGCCTGTTCACTTTTCTGATTTTTTCTCTGAGTTTGTCAGGAAGTTGATCTACAACATTGGGATGCAGATAACAGTCAACTGTTCCCATCTCATCTCCAATCAGCATTCTGCCCATGTTATCTCCGTCCATCATCAGGATTGCGTAGTATTTTTCTGGCTCACCATGTTCATCGTGTAGCTCTTTTACTATCCTCTTTGGTTCTTCAAGATCAATCTCGGAAACATCTATTCCAAAGTTCTCCTTTATATATTTTGCATTCCAATTCTCAATGTAAAGTAATTCAGGATTAACAAGATTGTTATCTCTTATGAGATATTTCAGCTTATTATGTCTTTTAAGAGTATTCACAAGCTTATTATAAAATTCTGATTCTTTGGCAAGTTTTAACCATTCGTTTTTCCTTAAAGCAACCTCTGAAACTGATTCGAACCCAGCCTCTATATCCCAATCTTTCTTTTCTTTGAACCACTCATGATAGAACCTCTTAGCCAAACAAACCGGACAGAGGTGTTCATTACTCTTGAACATCAACGGATTTTTGCTAGCTATTTCTAACCACAGAGCTTTCATTAGTGCGTAGTTTTTACCTCCAATTGCCTCGATTTCTCCGCAAAGAGAACACTTGTAGGCGTTAGAGCCTTCAAGTTTCTCGAATTTTCTCGACTCTATTGCAATGATTTCCTCCAAAAGTTCGAACATCAGAGAATATAAGTCAAATATTCTTGCTGGATAGGCTCCAAAAGACCTCAGCAAATCCAGCCAGTCGAGGTACTTCTTCTCAACATTCTCAGGTAATCCGAGATTTTTAACGTAGCTCTCTAGCTTTTCGTAACTCTTTCTTATTCTTTCTCTCCAATCTTTCGCTTCGACCTCAAGTTCCTTTTTAGTGAAGGGAACTCTAAATATCTCAAGAGTTATATCGAAGTAATTTTCGATTAAGTTGCGGTAGTAATTTTTCAAAGTCTCGAGATTTTTCAGCTCCTCTAAGACCTTTTCGTATTTTTCATTTTCCTTGGATTTTTCCTTCAGCTCAATCAATTGGCTCTCAACATTTTTCAAGATTTCATCAATCGTTCTTTCCCAAGCGTAATCGAATAGTTCGATAATTTCATTTAAAACGGCGTTCTTAACTTTATTTCTGAGATCGTTCAAATCATCATCTACGCCGATTATCGCCAAGAACTTGTTCGGGATGTTCGCAATTTTCAATTTTTTATTCAAATTTTTCACTTTAACGGCTTCCGGCACATCTTTGAATTTGTCTTCGAACTCTTTATCGAAAAACGGCTGACCTCTGAGATGTGGAAATATTACGGCATCCGGCCCATACTCTTCAATTATAGCTTTAATAGCTTGAAAAGTCAGATAGCTCAGCATGTGACTTCCAGCCCATAAATCTCTCTCCTTTCTCGCATTCTTTATGAAGTTTTGGACAGGCGTTAGCTTAAACATCAGTAAAGCCTGCTCATTCTTATTAATGGCTCCAAAGATGGCGGAAGTTGCATCTGCATGGTCGAATAGCGTATGATCCGGACTTAACGTGTATGCAGTTAGGTTTAACACATCTTCAGCGATTCTTTCGCAGATTTCGTCGGATTCACAGAGTTCTTTTAATTTTTCAATCAACTTGATCTTCAAAAGCTCGGGATAAAACCTCCAGATTACGAAATACCTGTCCTTATCGTCGGCAGTAATTGAGATCAATTCGTTAAAGGTCTCTTTTTCCGCTTCAAGAATGATCTTCAATATCCTTTCAAATTCACGTTGATATTCTTCGGATTTTTCGTCCTTTGGCAGTATATCTTTTAAATACTCATACTCCTTAATTTCGCTAGTTATCGGGTGTCTAAATACTGGTTCTCCAACAAAGATAAAATCTTCTCCGTGAATTCTGTAAAAAGTGGATGAGAGCCTTTTGCCGTTTATTATTTCAAGATCAATTCTTTGAAGCGAGGATGCAGTTTGATCGGCTAAATGTATGTCAGGTATGCTTGGTAGTTCTCCGTAAACGTGATATAATTTTTTACTTTCATCATAAAAATATTTTTTAGCTTTTTCGACGTACTTTCTCCAATTCTTTAGTTCCTTTTTTATGTTGGCATCCTTGGGAATTGGAGGATCAGAATAAAAGCTAAAATTGCCCAGTAACTCCATTCTGCGTTCCACATGATCTTGTATTCTAATGACTTTGTCGGGAGGGTCGTGGAGAAAGGCTTTAATCTTATCGCTCCAATTCATGAAAACACCTCCAATTTTCCAAATACGATTGAATCCCTGAGATTTTCATTGAATTTCCCGATAATCGACCAAACGACTAATTCATCGATATCGGAATCTGGATAAAACGGTTTAGTTTTGAACTTCACTATTTTAACGAAGAGTTCATTACTAATAGGAATCAAGCCAACTATCACAGGACTCGCCCTCCTTTCACTTCTAATCTTCGGCAATCTATTTCGAATACTTTCTACACCCTTACCACCCAAGTTTATTGGTAAGCCAAAAACGATTCTTTCGGGTTTATCTATTTCGTTCCGTCTGAACTTTAGATATTCCCGCTGGAATTGAACCAAAGCTTGAATTGGGTCTCCTCTTTTTGGATCCCATAGGGTCACTACAGAAGTGTTCGGACTTAAAACGGGATAGCTAACATTGCTTACGTTGAGCTTGGATTTATTAAGAGTCTGCCCGACTAATTCTACTGCTCGCTCTATGGAATCTTTCAGCTCACCACGATTTTTAAATTCAGTTTTGAGATCAAGATCGTCAAGCACTTCCAAATCCCCACCGCAAAATCTAATGCTTCCAGCACCTCTACGAGATCTGAACCCAATACTGCCTAAGGTTACGAGGGTCCAAAACGAGGCTAAGCCAATCCTAAACGATTTCTCATCTAAAGCTTCGATTTTCAGGTGGAACTTCGTTCCCGCTGGATAATATTCATCAAACTGATTTTTCCTTGCAAGCAAGTTCACAGAAAACCAAATGTATCTAAGCTGATTGGAGGGAGATCTTTTATCTATTACCCCCTTTTTAAATAACACTCTTCTCTTTTCACCAACAATCTTGGAAATTTCAACGATCACCCTACTCCTCTGCTTTGTGCTTCCGAAGACAAACTCTTCGGCTCTTCTCAATCCAACAACATCATTGCCGAAGTAATTTCCAGCTAAAGCCCTGAACCACCATCTCATCAAGCCCTTTACAGATGATGCTCTGATCTCAGCTTTAGTCTGATCAGCACCCCTCATGAAAATAGGAGTTATTGCTTCAAGCTCGAATTCAGCCTTGAACATTTTAAACACCTTTAAACATTTTAATAACCCTCATATATTCTTTACTCCTTCTTTTCTCGTTTGGTTTTGTGCTGTTTTCAAGCTTTCTGTATGCGTTGTTAATCTCCCTCAAAAACTCGTACCAACCATCAGCATTACCAAGCACGACGAAGCGGTAAAGTCCATGGATAGCTTTTATGATGTTGCTCGCTTCATCGTATCTATCCACGTTTTTCAAAGCATCGAAAATAACCCCATCCGGCTTCAGAATCTCCGACAGATTCTTTAAGAACATCTCGGGATCTCTGAAGTGATTTCTAACGATTTCGTAGAACTCCTGATGTTCTCTATAGATCGTTATCGGTATCTGTTCATAGACCTTATAGGTTTGCCCTTCAGGTGCAATCTTGAAAAGAATCGTCGAAATCTTGTCTAAATTCTCCTTTTCCATAAGCCTTCTGATTTCAACGTTCAAATACACCTCAAGCAAAATCATCTCGTTCAGTGTCGTTTTACTCAGCACTTCGTTCAAAATTTTTATTGTTCCGTTCTTCGTTCTGAACAATTTCTTAATAAGTTCTTTGTCTTCAATGTTATTCAGCATGCTCTCTATTTCCTCAGGAGAGAAAGTCAGGAAGAAATAGTATTGCTGGTTATGCTGTCTTGCGGAAGTTACGAAAGAGGAGTATAAGCCAAGCAGGAAGATTAGCAGTATCTCCTTGGACGTGTAAATCGTTATCTGCTGTGACGTGTAACCGCTTTCCAGCGAGGATATGCCCGTATATCTGTCAACTTTAAAAAGCTGAGGAGCAGCAATCGGTTTCTTTTTTCCATTTGCATCAAACATCTCTTTCTCATCGACAATCATATCCTTTCTTTTGAACTCAATTCCCAGCTTTATCGTGTCTTTCGTAACTATCAGCTGATCTGCATTCGGTTTGAGTTTGGAGATTAGATCGTAGTAAGTCTTTTTACTTTTTTCCGAAATTTTATATGCTTCGAAAATCGTAGCGTTGATGGTATCATTTCCTGACATTACAACTCTCAGGTTGTTCACTCCCTCATCTTCGAGATTCTTCATCGCGGTTGCGAGGAAGTCGTTCGGTAAATCTATTGAATGACCGTCAAACCTCGCTTGAGAAAACTGGGTTGAAAAGAGCAAACCTTCATACAAGATGTTACTGAGAAAGGAGAGGTCTCTCGGCAAAGTTAAGATCACCTTGACCATCCGACCACCACCTCTCCATCGAATTTGTAGGCAACTTTTGTCTCAATCCAACAATGATATTCTTCCTTACTTATGTTCAAAATCGGAACTTTGAAAGGTAGCAGATTCTTTCCTTCGATGTAATCCTTTACGGGATCGCTAAAGTTGAAAGGATTTATGTAAACTTCATACACCCAATTTCTCGATGTTTCCTCTTTGATAATTTCAACGTTGCTCGCTGGAAAGCTGTAAGTCGTTTTTATCTTACCATCAATCTTTTTCGGTTCAAACGATTCAACCTCTGTAACTGAAGTTATGCTTTCCTTAGATCCGAGCCTGTGAATCTTCCAGAAAATATCATCCTCTATTTCTATTCTCTTTCCGTTAAATTCGATGTTATCATCTTTGAACACCAAAAACCACCTGAGCTTTGGAGAATCCTGAAAGCTTGCCAGTATGGTTTTACCTCTCGCCGGAGAATCGAAAGATTTGGCAAGATTTATCGGATTCGGATAGAGCACTCCAGAAGTTATCTTTACGGCTATAATTCTGTTCAGATCCTCATACTTTATCGGTTTGCAGTTAACTGGCTTAACTCCTATTGCCAGCAGATTCTCGCTCAGCTTTGCGATGATCTTCCTACCTTCCTCTTCTCCTGTTTTCTTCTCCTTAGCAATGACTTCAGCTAAAGCACCCAAAAAAGTCGTTGGTGGAGGATAGTAAAAGGATGGAGAAGTCTTTGACAATCCAACTATTCTCGCCTGAAATCCCCAAACGAATTCTGTATCGACTATAAAGCCGATCATATCCTCCTCTCAGCCTCTTCGATCGCACTCACAACAACTTCTTCGAATTCTCCATCATCTGGGTAGACGAAGAGCTTCGTGCCGTAGTTCACCTTCTGCATCTTCTTTTCAGCCTTCTCGATGTAGCTCTTTGCAAATGGGCTTGGAACAGTCCACACGTCATCACTGACAGCTATAGCTAAAGACTCCCATTCAACTACTGGTAGAAATCTCGTCTTCTTTGCTCCAAACAGAAATTCGATTAGGAACTTTTGTAAAGCGTCGAGAGTCGCTTCTATCCTCTTCTTCCTGTCGTTAACCACTTCTTCTCCGGCTCTATCGTAAACAAAAGTTGCTCTTCCTATGTATCTTGTATCCAGATCGAAGCTAAAGGTATAGACTGCTGAAGATAGCTCAACGTAGTATATCATCTGTCCACGAGCTTCTTCTTCTCCACGAACAAATGGAGTTCCTAAGGCATATCTTGAATGCAACTGTGGTTCAATTACCACGTTTTCAAGAGCCTCCTTCGTCGGAATCATGTAGCCAGTGTAAAAGTTGGAGGTTCTTTTGATGTTACTAAAGATAGGTCTAGCTGAAATTTGATTTCGTTGTTTCTCTTTTGATGCTATTCCTTTCGACTCCAGAATGTCAATATCACTAATACCATTTTCAAACTGTCTTTCACTTTGAGTTTCTGGAGCGTGCAAGAAACCTCCAACATCCTCTATGAAGCAGTTCCTAATAATAAAAGCCTCTAACTCGAAATCTGAGGATACTCTACCAGTAGATTTTAATTTGTCTCTAAATTGTGATACTAATGTCGCCAAATTTGTGCTCTTTAGAAATATTCCCTTTTCACACAGCTTACAAACTGGCAATCCATTTTCCTTAGCCTCTTCAGCCAAGACCTCCTGAAATCCATGTGCAATTGATTCACCGCTTATCGCTGGAGCAAAATAAGTAGCATAGGTTTCGGGAACTATCACAGGCACTCTTCTGTGCTTTACGTAATTTCCAACACTTTCCGTCATGTTTAAAGCCTCAACGTTGATCAAAACCCTTCCTCTAATTGAAACGAACATATTCATCCCTCCTTCATGAGAGAAGCTGAAATTGAGAGTGCTTTGGCTGAAATAAGTGCCGTAATCTCTCTCAGCTTCTTCTTATCCTTTGAATCCAACTTTGCTAACTCCTGAATGCTCCTCTCAACTCTATCGAAGTTGATTTGGTCTGCCTCCTCCTTAGCTCTGGGGTTTTCCCACCTTTGGCTGTTGATCAGCGAGTGGAGGTCCCTCAAGGCCTCCCTCACGTAATAGACAGCCAGATCCTTGGAGGGCGCGTAGCCAAGCTTATCGACGTATGTGTAATTACCCTCTTCCGCTATAAGAATGGCTAGAACCTTCGCCAAATCCCTATCGAAGCTCATAAAATGACCCACAAACTCAGATGTACAAAAACTTATAAAGTTTTCTCTTTAGCTATTAAGCCAGTCGATGAGATCATTTCTGAGCACTCCAATTTCTTCCAGAACGACCTGGAGCTGCTGCCTGCTTAAAAGCATCCTTGCTGGCGTGTGGATTGTGGGTAACAAAGATTTTTAAGTAATCACACCCAAGCCCTCTTCGGTGATACCGTTTGGGAAATCATGTTATCATAGGTGCGATCCTCCTGCTTATATGCGCTGCATCCATAGCCTACGCTTACGTGGCCTGGAGCAAGGAGTGTGAGGTCAACGACATGATCCAGAAGGCAGGGGCTTACATGGACAAGGGGGAATACGACAAGGCGATAGATCTCCTGAAGAAGGTCCTCGAACTTGATCCAAATAATCCCATTGCGTATTACGACCTGGCCAGGGTTATCCCAAGGGCTTTGGCGGGGAGCTGAGGTGCTGTCGTGCTCGGCATAGGCATCTCTGAGCAGATCGGTCCTCAGAGGCAATCCTCAGCCCTGGAGAGGTGCAGCTGGCACATGGCTGCTCACCTCAGGGCAGGGCCTCGACGTAGTCCCTCAGGCTCTTCAGGATCTTCTCATGCTTCCTCTCGTCGTCAGCTATGCTGTCTATCAGCAGGGTCAGTATCCTGTGAGGGAGGAGCTCCTTGATCTTGTCAAGTCCCTTCGTGTGGAGCAGCCTCTCCTCCTCCAGGAGCTTGTTCAGGAGCTCCATGTCAGGCACATCTATCCTCATCTCCCCTCCTCTCTCAACGACAGACATCAGCATGAACATTATGTCGGCGTGTTTCAGACAGTCCCTGGCTATCATCCTGATGAGCATCCTCAGAGGCTGATTTCTGATCTTGGAGGCGATCCTCAGGAACTCCTCGGCTGACCTGTGCTCAACCTCGAACCTCCTCCTCAGGAGGTTGATCAGCTTTGCAGCCCTCTCCTCCTCCATTATCATAAGATCTCTTCTCTCTCCACTCACCACAGACCCTCTCTCAATCAGGGAGATTGCAGAGAGAGCTAGATCGTAAAGGGCAGGAAGGTCTATCTTTCCACCCTTGTCAACGGCCAGGTCCGTGAACCTCCTCACAAGATCCATCGCACCACTCCTCAGGAGGAGCTCAGCCAAATCCCCAGCTCTCTTACCCTCCAAGTACAGGGTTATGGCTGAAGGAGTTAGCCCCAAGATCTCCGCAGCCTTCTTCCTGCTGAAACCGTGGCGCTCAATGAGATCCCTTGCTATGAGGGCCCTCAAACCTGGAATGACCTCCTCTGGCTTCACAAGGTATTTATCAGTGTTACCTTTTTTGTTTTTCCCTGAAAGGAATTCGAGCCATCGCACGAAAATTACAGAGTTAATTAACAGAGTAATTTTTATATACAAGCTGCCTTGCTGAGGAGCTGGTGAGGCGCATGAGAAAACCTCTCAGCGAACTGGAGGTTGGACAGACCGGCGTGGTGGTCGACATATCCGGTGGATCTCCAAAATTCAGAAGGAGAGTGCTGGACATGGGGATCACTAAGGGAAGGAGGGTGAAGGTGGTCAGAAAGGCACCGCTCAGGGATCCCGTGGAGTTCGAGGTGTTGGGGTACAACATATCCCTCAGGAGGGATGAGGCCAGGCACATCCTGGTTGAGGTCGAGGAGTATGAGGGTGGGAAGAGGTGATGCCGCTCTCCTTTCTCGGCGAGGGAGAGTCCGGAACTGTGGTCTGGGTGAGAGCTGGAAGAGGGCTCACCGGAAAGCTCCTCTCGATGGGGATATCACCGGGCGCAAGGGTCAGGGTCCTGAAGTCAGGTCCGGGACCTCTCCTGATAGAGATCGGACAGACAAGGATGGCGATCAGCAGGGGGGTTGCGATGAAGGTGGTCGTTAGACGGGAGGGATGAGCGTGGCGGATCCGAAGATGATCAAGGTGGCCCTCGCAGGGAATCCGAATGTCGGCAAGTCCGTCATATTCAATAACCTGACAGGAGCTCACCAGCACGTTGGGAACTGGCCAGGGAAAACGATAGATAAGAAGGAGGGATTCCACAGGTTCGACGACAGGACCCTCTACATAATGGACCTTCCAGGGACCTACAGCCTGACCGCAATGTCTGTCGAGGAGGTCATAGCAAGGGACTACATAATATACGAGAGGCCGGACGTGGTGGTGAACGTGGTCGACGCCATGAACCTGGAGAGGAACCTGTACCTGACGTTGCAGCTCAAGGAGCTTGGAGCGAACGTGGTGATCGCCCTCAACAAGATGGATCTTATCAAGAAGGCGGGGATGAGGATAGACGTCAGGAAGCTCGAGGAGGAGCTTGGAGTTCCTGTGGTTCCAACAATCGCTCCGAAGAGGAGAGGAATGAGGGAGCTCGTTGCAGAGGTTGTGAGATCGGCTGAGAAGCATAGGAGCTCAAGGAGCTCCGAGGAGCCTCTCTCCTACGGAGAGGCTGAGAAGTTCATAAAGGAACTCCAAGAAATTGCCTCATCGATTGAGGGGGTGAGGAAGCTCTTCAATACGAGGTGGGTTGTGATCAAGATCCTCGAGGGAGATTCGGACGTGATGAGGAAGCTCTCTGAGGTGGAAGGAGGCGAGGAGCTGGTGAGGGCAGGAGAGGAGATTAGGAAGAGGATGAGCGGGGAGCTCGGAGATCCGGAGGTCGTCATCGCCGACGCTAGGTATGCGAGAATAAGGAAGGTGATCTCCAAGGCTGTTGGTGTTCTCAAAAGGCTTCCTGCATCAGATCTACTGGACAAAGTTCTCCTCGACAGGATATTTGGCATACCGATCTTCCTGGTGATCCTGTGGTGGTGGTTCCAGATGGCCTTCATAGGATCCACTCCCTTCTGCGACCTCCTTGGGGATGGCTTTGCTATGCTGGGTGAGGCTCTCTCAGGCCTGACGGGGAACACAGTGATGGACTACTTTCTCTTCGGAGAGTACGGGCTGATTCAGGGGTTGGGAGCAGTCCTGAGCTTCGTTCCTCTGATAATGTTCCTCTACTTCATACTATCTCTCCTCGAGGACTCGGGCTACATGGCTAGAGTGGCCTTCGTGATGGACAGGATCATGAGGAAGGTTGGGCTCTCTGGCAGGGCGATAGTGCCCATGATAATGGGGTTCGGGTGCAACGTCCCTGCTGTCTACGCTACGAGGGTCATACCGGATGAGAAGGACAGGTTGATAGCGATATTGACGAATCCGCTCATGCTCTGTGGAGCAAGGCTTGTCTTCTTCTCAGCAATAGCAGCTGCCTTCTTCGGGATCTATGCTGGGGACGTCCTCCTCTCCCTGTACCTCCTCGGGATCTTCCTGGCGTTCATGGTCGCACTGGCTTTGAGGAGAACAGTCTTCAGGGAGGCGGTCTCCCCGTTCATCCTGGAGTTTCCAGCATACCAGAAGCCGTCGTTCAGGGTGGCATTCGTCAGGATGTGGGACAGGGGATCCATGTACCTCAGGAAGGCTCTTGGGGTTATCCTGATAGGCCTCCTGATAATAGGAGCTCTCACTGTGACGGATGCAAGCACATTCACATTCACCACGGATCCCGAGAATAGCTTGATTGCGTCACTTGGCAGGAGTCTTCAGCCGATTTTCTCACCTCTTCACTGGAGTTGGAGGCTGGTGGTAGCCATGGTCTTCGGGTTCGTTGCTAAGGAGATAGTTCTAGGAGCATCTGCCATGCTCTATGGGGTTGGTGAGGAGGAGATAGCCTCCAGGATGGCCGAGATGTACAGCCCGGTGGACATGTATGGGTACATGACCTTCATCCTCATCTACATGCCCTGCATAGTGACAGTCGCCGCCATAAGGCAGGAGACGGGGTCGTGGAAGTGGACCTCGTTCTCAGTGGTCTACGGCCTCATCCTTGCGTACCTTGTGAACTTGGTCGTCGTGACTCTCGGTCACCTGATCCTCGGGTGGTGAGAATACATGGAGCGGGGACATAGTGAGTGGATTGGACGTGAGCCCCACAGGTGGGCCTATACCCTGGCAGCGTTGCTGTCTGTGCTGTACGTGATCTACGGGGCTCTTCAGCTCTACAACGGCATTGCCGACTGGTGGTTTCCCTGGATGGGAGGAGGAGCACAACTTGGTTTCGGGCTCGGCGAGTCCTATGTGCCGAACGTATTCCCCGATCCCTTCTCAGGACTTGCACTGGTGGTGATAGGAGCGATCTTCGCCAGAGCATTCCTCCTCTTTGTGAGAAGGGAGGAGTCCTCGAGGGGGTTCCTCTTCGTCGGGTGGATCCTGGCCCTGATGATGTTGATCCTGAACCTGACGGTGCTCCTGGCCGACATCCTCGACACATACTATCCACTCATCTGGGGAGGAGAGGTGGAGATGTGGACCCTTGGAACGGATCCCTGGGGGATATCCCCCCATCTGGTGCTCGGAGCCATAGCAGCGCTCATTTATCCAGAGATCAGGGACGTCCTGAGGCAGCTCGTCACCTGAACAATCTTTTTTGGGCTTACACAGGCCTTTTTCATGGATGAGGTGGATGAAGATGCACGACCACACTCTTATGGTTTAGAGAGGATCGACATAAGCGCAGAGCAAAAGCCGTTCTGGAACAGGGAAGAAGCGCTCTATGTTCACATCCTCGCGATCAACTCAATGCCCGCGGAGATCCTCAGCGGTTTCAGCGCTATCTCACAGGTCTTCGCTGGAGGGCTGACCGGTGGGCGAATTCACCTTATCAATTCAAGCAACCGTAGCAGAACTGAGGTGAGGGAAAAGAGCCCATTCTAACACAGAAGGCGCTATTCTGGTGAACATACCTGCCTATCTAACGGTCTTGAGTTCACTCACTAAAATGCTTTGTGGACGAGAGCGGAGGATCGAGCAAGTCCCAACAAACGTTTCTGCGAGGAGAAGTAGAACTGTGAGGTTCGCCCAAGGGAGCTGACCTCATCCTTGAGGTGGTGGATCATCGCTGGGGCGTTAGCGTCCGAGTTCCATCTGGACAAGCTCTCAGCAAGCCCTCCCGTGGAGACGTCCAGCATAGGACTTCAGAGGTCGCAGGGAGAGCTTTGCTCTCTGATGTGAGTCGCCAGCATTGCACTATAGGGATTTCCTCCCCTGACATATCCCCAGCTTCTTCCTCCCACATATTCTCCAAGCTTCAGGGCTCTGACGATATCATCAATGTCCGTTAACCTGGTGCTCTGGACGAAATGTACTCCCTCCTCGAGCAGGGGCTGGGGATGACACCCAGCAGTGGGGCCGACGAGCACAACAATCCCGATGGAGTGAGATAGTATCAGGTCTATTGTGTCATTGAGCAGGGCTGCTCCAGTCGCTATAACCGTTTTAGCCCTCCTGAGAAGCCTGAGCTCCACAGAATCACTCAAAGCAGTGCCACAACGCATTATAGGGTTTTTCTCCGTGAAGCAGTACTCAGAATTCCCCTTTCCTCCAGCAGTCTTCTGACCGGGGACATGTTTCCGATGACAAGCACGGGCTCCTTCAGGAACTCCAGGTACTCGAAGGGATCAACGAACTGAACGTTTCCTCTGAGCTCAAACCTCCAGAGCAGATAGGCCGATATGGCGTTAAGGAGAGCCACACCCAGGGCCCTCTCCAAGGGATTCATCGAGCTGATCAGATGTTCGATCTCCTCAACCGCAGGGGGTCTGGTCTTCTGACGAGGAGATCCAGACACGTCCTCCAGAAGGGTCGCTGCAACTCCCATCTCCCTTCCCCTAGGTCCTTCAACAACAACGTACGCATTCCTAAGGCAGATCCCATAGTCCAGAATGGCCGGATAGTTTATCCTGAGCTCCTCGTATCTGTTCAGGACCCACCTCAGTGCTCTATCCAGGAGGAACATGGGATCACCTCACCGGAAGCGCCGGAAACAACATGGCCGCTTCAACTCCCACCATTGTGACCCGACCTGGAGCGATCTCGAACTCTGAGGTCAGCAGCCCTGTTGGTACACGAGGGTCTGCCGGATCACCTCTCTCGAGCTCGGGGCAGTGCTCCCTCACCACAACAACCTCTCATCCTAGCGAACCACAGCAGAGCAGCGATGGTCTTGACGTCCACGATCTCCCCGATCATCCTGAAGGCCTCATCGACGCGGATCCTGTGGACCTCTATCCTCTCAGATGGCTCCGGGTGCATCTCCCCCCTCGAGAGGTCCGTGGCGAGGAAGAAGTGCATCCTCTCAGTTCCATATCCTGGAATTAGGTACGCCTCAAACATCTTCTCAAGCCTGCCGGCTCTGAGCCCGGTTTCTTCCTCAAGTTCTCTCCTAGCACATTCCTCGGGGCTTTCTCCCTCCTCTAAAGTTCCTGCTGGTATCTCCCACATGCATCCATCGATCGCACACCTGTACTGCCTCAGCAGGTAGATGTGGTCGTCCTCGTAGGGGAGTATTGAGACCGATCCAGGATGCCTCACAACCTCCCTCACCACCCCCTCCACCTCCCTGACCTCCAGGGTAATAACCCTCCCTCTGTAGAGGAGCTTGAGCTCCCCCCTATCCTTCTCACGGGCTAGTGGATCTCCAGTCATCCTTCAAATCGGGTGACAAAAACATAAATGCTTTTTGAAAGCCCTCCACAGAGCCGCACCTTCTCCTTGCCTCTCATCCTCCACGCCTTCTGCTGATTGACATTTAAATATCGAACCTGTGGAGCTATGGAAAAATCCATCAGTGGATTAAGGATCTCGCGAAGAATACAGTATGAAATATATCCCAGTTGAAGAGGAATATACGTCAAAGACATGTCCTCTTTGCGGAGAAGTCCACGAAAATGGTAGAAAACACAGAGGCTTATTCGTTTGTCCTGTTAAGAACTATGAATGCAGATTTAGTGAGCGCTTTTAATATACCCCATAACGGTGAGTCCCCGCAGGAGGGTAGCCGTAACGGGGATAAGACCGCTCCCTTAAGTCTACTCCCCGTCCTTGCAGGAACCCTCGCCCTTTAGGGCCGGGGGGGGGGGGCAGAGTGGAACACTTTTTAAGTTCTCCTCTGTGGAGGACTGTTAGCAGGACCTGACATGAATAACATCCTAGGTTGCCTTGAGAAGGTTCTAACATTGCTCGTGGAGAAGAATCTCAAGGAGATATCACCGACAATCAACTATCTGCATGGACCGGATTTTCACGAGGCCTTAGGACTAAGTCGTGATGAATGTCCCGATCTGAGTGAGGTTCTCGAGACCCTTGTGGAGGAGGGAGTGCTCAGGAAGCACAAGGTGGGGAGCATTCCATCCTGCCCGAGTTGCGGTTCCTTCAAGCTCATGGTTAGGCTCACGTGTCCTGTATGTGGTTCCATCAACATAAGAAAAGTTGATTCAATAACGCATCTGGCTTGTGGCTTCACCGCTCCCTCTGATAAGTTCGAATACGGGGATCTGCTGAGATGTCCTAGCTGCGGGAAGACCCTTAAGGCTTTGGGCGTTGATTACGGCAGGTTCACTGATGCCATATTATGCGATGATTGTGGCAAGCTCTCCTTCTCCCCCAGGGTGATCTTTGAGTGTTCCGACTGCGGAACGGTATCAACTGAGAAGGAGCTATCTCTCAAACCTGTGTACAGATATGAAGTTGTAAGTGAGAGACTGCTTGCCAGAAGGCCTATAGCGGCAGATGTGGTGAGGCTGCTGAGGGAAAGGGGGTTTGATGTAAAAGCCCCGAAGGAGGTCATCGGTCTCTCAGGCGTGGTTCATAGGTTCTCCCTAGCCGCTCGCAGAGGTGGAAAAGAACACATCATTGATATAGTTCGCTCTAATGAAGCTGTTGATGAATATAGAATCTTGGCGCTTTTCGGCAAGATGATGGACTCCTCGCTGAAGAAGGCCATCCTGATAGCAATACCTAAGGCCAGCGAGAACGCTAAAACTCTCGCCGGAAGCCTCGGTATAAGAGTTATAGAGGCATCATGCCTGGATGAGGTGATTGACAAAATAACGGACATTATGGAGGAGCTCGAAGAGAAAGAAGATCTTTAGAGGTACTAAAGCAAGACCTTCCCGTTCCATCGGAGGACATCTCAGTGAAATCACCCTTCTTAATGTGTTATTGGACACTACGGTGTTAGTTTGAATCCAAAATTAATAAGTGTGAGTGTATTCAACCGATTCATGGCATAGAATCGAATGGAGATGTCCTCAGACAGGTGGTCAAGACCAGAAGCCCTCAGGCTGCTCAATCTTATGTTGACTGGAACTCTAAGCGAGATAAAGCCTAAGTACAACCCAGTCACTGGGTATGAGTACTGCAGTGAGCTCTCAAGAGAGGGAATACTGTCGTGTAGAGAGGCTCTTGCTTTGATAGAGAAGCTCGTTGAGATGGGAGTCCTGAGAAAGGAGCTTCATGATACAGTTGCTTCATGCCGCAACTGCGGCTCAGAGGTCTTCATTGTCAGAGCAACATGTCCTTACTGCGGTTCGCTGAACTTCTCTAAGGGTGTAGTCATAGAGCACCTGGTATGTGGATACATTGGTCTTGAAGAGGATTTTCATAGGGAGGGATCTGGAAAGAAAATATGTCCTAAATGCAGGAAAGAACTCAAACAGCAGGGCATTGACTTCCTCAAGGCTGCGAAAATTTACAAGTGTAACTCATGCGGTGACTTCTTCTCTGCTCCATCCCTCATATATAGATGCCTTGGAGTGTGGGTATGAGAACAGGATGGTGGACTTGAAGCCGAAGGAGATCTACAAATACGTCGTAATTCCAGAGAATCTAAAAAGGAAGATCCCCTTGGTGGGGCTCATCAGCGCTCTCAAGGAGATGCTCGACCCCATGGGCTATGAGATCATCTGGCCGAATGCCTCCGTGAGAATCCGATCTGGTGCGAGCCTGAGGTTTGATGCCATCATCCGTGAGAAAGGGAAAGACCACCTCATTGCTGTGCTCGAGTTCCTCATGGATGAACCTCTGGATGACGAAAGAATTATGGCCTTCATTGCAGGAGCGGTAAAAGCTGGCTCAAAACACGCGATCATGATATACCAGGGAAATCCGGATTCCTCCGTGAAGATCATCGCCTCCAGGTTTGGTATCAGGTTAATCGGTTTGACTAGTCCGGAGAAAACCGCAGAAGAAATCCTCAGGATCTTGTCATCTGGATGAGGTGGAATTTTGAGACGAATCTACCTCACCTTATCACTGATATACCTGAACATGGTCGTCATAACTATCGTGATAGGAGGTCTGCTCACGTTCGTGTCCTTCCTTCTAACCGTAGCGATGGTCTCCTTCTTCCTGGTTCAAGCAGGCATATCCCTTAAATCTAGGAGGGCCAAGCTCATTGGAGAAAAACTTCTCCCTTATACTATCTTCATTTTTCCGTTCATTGTAGCCCTGTTGACCTCCTACGAGATCCAAAACATCTATGAGAGGATCCTTCTCAGCATACTGGCATTCGGCCTCACGATAATAAGCTGGCACTACCTCTTCCTCGTTCCGTTGGCAATTTACTATAAAAATTTGGAGGAAAGGGAGAGGGAGGAGCCTCTCCTCTACAGACCTATGGTCAGCGTGATAATTCCAGCAAGAAATGAGGAGAAGGTCATAGAACATGCTATAAAATCAGTTTTGGAGTCAGATTATGAGCCCAAGGAGGTTATAATAGTTGATGACGCATCAACTGATAGAACTTTTGAGGTAGCCCTGAAGTACCAAGGATCCAAGGTGAAGGTGCTCAGAAGAGAGGTAGGGGGTCTTGGAAAAGCGAGGGCACTTAACTTTGGTCTCAGATTCTCCAAGGGAGATGTGATAATTTTTATGGATGCTGATACTCTCATAGGAAGGGATGCCATAAGGGAGCTCGTGAGAAAGCTCCAGAATCCAAGCATCTTAGCGGTATCTGGAAATGTTGTAGTAAGGAACAGAACAAATCTCCTCACAAAACTTCAAGCGATAGAGTACATAGTAAGCTTTCACCTCTTCAGAAAGGGTCTCAGTATTTTCGGCGCAGTTCCAATAATATCGGGAGCTCTTGGGGCTTTTAGAAGGGACGTAGTGGAGGTCACCGGTCTCTATGATGTTGACATAGTAACTGAGGATTTCGACATAACAGTAAAGACCTTGAAACTGGGGAGAGTGGTGCAGGCAAGCTCGTATGCAGTTGCTTACACAGAAGTTCCGGAAAGGCTGGGGGATCTATACAGGCAGAGATTGAGGTGGTACAGGGGGGCTTTCGAGGTTCTGTTCAAGCATAGGGATGTGATGTTCTATCACGGATCCTTCGGTCATCTGAGGGCTTTGGACTTTCCGCTTATGATAATGAACAACTTGTTAATTCCAGTGATAGATGTAGCATCCATAATTTCTATAATCCTGGCAATTCTCAGGGGACTGCTGATCCCTCTGGCTGTTCAGGTCCTTCTCTTCTCTACACTTCAATTTTTGATAACACTGGCAGCCATTCAAATAGCTGGGGAGGAGAATGTTTCGCTGGCAGCGATACCGCTTTTTGCTGTGGGATACAAACAGCTCCATGAGTTGATAATGCTAAAAAGCTTTATCGATGTCCTTTACGCCAAACTAAGAGGGAGGAGCTTTGAGTGGACTTTTATAGAGAGGAAGGGACTGAAGCAGCTCTACCTCCACCGGAGTAACTCTCAGTGAAGCCCTCCTTCTTCCTATCCTGATGTATCTTATCTTTCCTTAATTTTCCTTAATTTCAATCTCTCCAGATAGCTGACAGCAAAACACTCAAGCAGGCCTCGATGCCTCTTTCACCAAACACAGTCGCTCCATACCCGTCGATCTCTATCTTAATCCATCAAATGTTTAGCAGTTACGCAAGCCAGATGTTCTGGGGCTCCTGAGGCTCCACGTGGGCCTGAGCTATCTCGTTTCAGCAGTTGGCAACATCGGTTCTAGGACGGTTGGAAGGTACATCAAGGAGCAGCTGTATCGGAGTTGACAGGTTCAAACTCAAGCCTATGAAGGATCAGAAGAAGGACCCGTTCAGCTCACGCGGAATGTCTACAGTTCTCTGGAATGAAATGAATTACAAGCGCGGCCAGTCTTTCTTTACAGAAGAGATCGACTGAGATACCAAAAAGGAGTACGAGGAGTTCAAGAGAATCTCAGTTCTGCAACAACACAGCAAATGATTAGGGAGAACAACGAAGCTTGGCGGAGCTTCCTGGAACTTTAAGGCTTAAACAGAACGGCAGACTATCCAAGCATGTACACAAGGTCTCATCTTCTCGCTGCTGGAAGGACAGGCCAACTAGCAAAGGAAAGCCAGACCCGCCCTCCTGGCCAATGAGCTCAAACTGATTCCCTGTTCGACATCTTCCCTCACAATCAATTTTCCCCTTCTCCTTTCTACCTATTCCAGATAAGCAACAACTCGTCGATGGAGGATGCCCCGATGGTCGGTTCCATCTCTTTTGCACACCAGTCTTACAAGCGAAAGCGATCTGCAGAAAGGGGTTTGAGGCATCTCTTCATCCGGCGTAGACTCCGACCTGAACGATCTCTTCAACTAGGGTATTTCATGAGCAGCCTCCACTGAACTCCGGAGCTTTGTAGACTCCGGCTCGATTTCGATCGGAACGTCGATCCGCGGTACCTCACCTTGCATCCACGATTCGGGAGTGGGAAAAGTTTTACGAGGAAAGATTTATCTTCTACATGAGGAGGGAACTTTTGATGACCTTCAAAGAGGAGCTGTTCAATCTCCTAAACGAGGATGAGGAGTTCAGGAAGGAGCTCACCGACAAACTCGGGATCAGTGAGATCTACAAGGAGATCAGAAATTTGAACGTGAGATTTAATGAAATGCTTGATGAAATAAGAAAGCATACCCTGATTCTGAGGGAGCATGCCCGGATAGTAAGTGAACAGTTGAAGCGCCTTGAGGAGCACGATCGCAAGTTCAACGAGATCCTTGAGGAGATAAAGAACATCAAGATCTCACAGGCAGAGATGTCCGGGAGAATAGAGGCGCTCTCGAGGACTTACTACTCGATAAGTTCCACGCTTGGGGATCTGGTTGAAGACTGGCTTCTGACCAAGTTCGAGGAGGAGCTCAGGAGGGAGGGACTGAATCTTAAGGAGATGAGAAGGATAACTGTAGATGGAAGGGAGATAGACGCTATCCTGAGGGACGACGAGGCCGTGGTGGTGGAGGTCAGCTCCACGGTCAAGGCAGCGGATGTCCTCAAGATAGATGAGGAGGCCGAGCTCATATCGAAGATGCTCAGAAGGAACGTCAGAAAGGTTATACTTGGAATGAAAGCCGATAAAAAAGCCATAGATCTGGCCAAAGGGAAGGGAGTTGAGATAAAGGTTAGGTTTGGAGTTCCAGCCTCTCCATGACACCACCATATGCCTGAAGCTCAGATCTTCTGTTTTTCACAGGATCCTGTAGAAACTTAGCCTTTCTGGCTACCCACCACTTTAGTAGGGGATGAAGTGGAAGCCTAAAGGGCTATGAACACAAGGACGATGGATGCCTTAGGAGGAAGAACCTCCTATTTCAGTGGGGAGGGTGTCAACTCAGTGATTTCGAGATGAGCTCGGCGATGCCCTTCACATAGTCGTCATCAACATATCCCTCCTCCTGAAGCCTTGCTAGTTCGCCATAAACACCCTCTTCAACCTCTTCAGTCATCAAATTCGGCCCCCAGGGAATCCTCTCAATAACAACACAGGATGAAAGGGCTTTATTGATGTCGGTCTCGTCGAACAAGGAGTCGAACCTGCCGAACAGCTTCTCCACTCTGTGCAGGACCCCTGGCCTCCTGAACCTCAGGTTCAAGACGATGAACCTCCTCCTGCTCTTGCCCCTGGTCTCCACCCGGTATATGGGGAGCGCAGTAAGATCCAGCTGAGGGGCTGATGTCAGCGTTTCAACCAGGCGCTCGTACTCCTTTGCAACATCCTTTAACCTATCTGTGGCCTCCACCATTCCCGCTCTGAGCCTGGATCTGGTGAACTCCAGCCTTCTCCTCACATCAGATCTCTTCGGAAGACGGGATATCTGCTCCCACAGAGTCATATCCAAACGATCTCCAATCTCATGAATTCTTACAATAAGATCTTCGATCTCATTAACGCTGTTTTTGAGCTCTTCCAGGTTGGGGATCCTGGAAAGCGTTCTCATCACATCGGTGTTCGGTTCTCCAGCCGGGATCTGAAGATCGACCTCATAACAGGTGTCCTTGAGCAGGGGAAAGGCCTCGCTGGGGACTACTCCCTCAAGTCTGATTGTCAACGGGAGAAAGGATTGTCTTCCCAGAAGCTCAAGTCCTCTCGCTATCTCTATCTCATTCTCACCACCAAGAGCTGACATAACCTCAGATTTCCAAGATTTAGCACTCTCTAGTCTGTAAGATGGAGAAAAAGCCTTAAATCCATCACAGATCAGATAGAAACTGCCGATTTCAACGCCAAAGATGGGTACGAGGCTCCTCCTGATGGAAGAGATAACTTCCTCTCTTCTATCGAGAAAACTCCTTTTCTTTCTTTTCTCCTGAATCAGTGAGAGTATTGCCGTCAGCTCGGCGTTTATACCCTGTCTATGGTAATCCGAAAGGATGTTGATCACTCTCAAGGTGATCTCTGACTCAATCCTCGGGGTGGATTTAAACTTTCCCAGCGCTGCGATATAACCCCTCAAGCCATATAGACACTTCAGCATATCAACACAGAGAACCTGAGAATCGGAAACTTCCCAATGAAACATTCAAGAATGGAACTAGTCATGAACGTGAACACCCGTCTCTGATGGTGGCTTCTCCCAAGCAGCGCGCCGCAGACCATGGGTCGTTCACGATCCTGTACATCACATCTCCTAGTGGGAATGATCCTGGTGCATGCTCGCCTTGCGCAGGAGATCATCCCTTCACCGAACTACTAGGAGCGCGATCCGCACTGAGGTTACTGGAAGGAAGTCAAAGACAGTTCAACAACCACAGGAGCCCTGCGGCGGCATCCGGGTAAATCGCAATCTTGATCTTTCACGAATGGCGGGATTCCTCTCGTGCGGCTTGGTGGCATCGCTGGTCTGACTATGTAGAAGATGATTCGGAGGGAGTTGACAGGGGTGCATAATGGTACGGGAAGCGCACGAACAGCTAGCTGCTGAAACCCCTGTCGCGCCTCCGCCGATGTAGGGGCGGTAAGATGTATATAAATTCATCTCACCAGCGCAGGAAGGGGTCCTCTCAATCTCTGGAGAAGCTCAATTCCCTTCCGTCCCGATCACAGAGCTTTTTAAGACAACTCGAGCGAGAACAGCAGACTTCACTCGCAGAAGTGGCTGAGGTTCCATCACCCTCAACAGGAAGATCGGTCTCCTCACTGAACCCCTCCTCCGGGCCTGATAGCCATCTTTTCCAGATGAGTGTCTCCTATCTCTCCTGAGACAGGCCATCATCATTCAAAGCTTTGCACTTAACCCTCTCAGTCAATACAAAAAAGTGGGTGGAGGATCAGTCCTCCACGGTTATGGATCCAGAGGGGCAGGACGACTCGCAGGCCCTGCACCCTATACAGTCGTCTGGATTCACTACCTCAGCCCTTTCATTCACGATCTCCAAAACACTCTGAGGGCAGACAGACACGCACGTGCCGCATCCAGTGCATGCATCCTTGTCAACGACAGGTCTGGGCATGGCCTCACCACCCCTTCGCCCTCAAAAAGCAGACAAAAATTAAACCATTTCTATCCGTCCTCGAGTTGGAACGACTTCTTATTGTGTCATCTGATCCTTAGCATGAACGAGGCCTTGAAAACGGCTTGTTACACCTCAGACTATACGTTTTAAAAATCGATAGATGTCCAGAACGTGTCTGAGCGGGACCTTAGACGTTTGATATGGCAACCTTTTATTCTCTGACTCATTGACACAAGGAGCTATTTGGAGGTCTGCTCATAATGAACTCCGCTCGATAGTCGAGCACTATGTATCGACATCGTCTCACGCGCCTGAGTCGACTGTCCTATCCATTTAAGTTAAATTTATGGTGATGTGCAGAAAGGTGTGCTAGTGGTTCATCACACCCTCCGACGTGTGCTTCACCTCCCAGCACAGACCGAGTGGATGAAGAGATGGTTGATCATAGATCTCCTGGGAGCTCTCGCTGGGATAGCCGGCGGGCTAGGCGCCATAGTCTTCAGGATGATGATAGCGGTGAACAGGAAGCTCTTCTTCGGCTTGATCCTAGGAAAGGTATCTTTGCAGGTTCTAAATGTCAACCTCGGCTATACAATCCTCCCCATCCTGGGAGGACTTGTAGCAGGTCCTCTCATAATGAAATTCGCCCCAGAGACGAAGGGGCATGGGGTTCCTGAGGTCATGGAGGCTGTGGCATTTAAGGGAGGTCGAATAAGAAAGAGAGTAGTCTTTCTGAAGATTCTGGTCTCCTCAGTGACCATAGGATCTGGAGGGAGTGCCGGAAGGGAGGGACCCATAGCTCAGATAGGGGCGTCCATAGGATCTGCCTTGGGGGATCTGTTCAAGCTTGACTCCAGGGATGTTCGTCTGCTGGTAGTCTGTGGTCTCTCGGCCGGGATAGCCGGAACGTTCAACGCTCCCATGGGAGGGATGCTCTTCGGCCTAGAGGTTCTCTACAGAGGAGTAGGTCTCTTCGATGCCGTCCCTGTAGCGCTCGCATCCGTGATAGGGGCGGCGATTGTGTCCGCCTACTATGGACCAAAACCCTCCTTCATAGCGCCCCCTACCCTGACCTTCACTAATCCGTCAGAGCTCATCTGGTACTTCGTCCTAGGAGCTCTTATGGGACTCACCGCCATTGTCTGGGTTAAGATCTTCTATGTCGTGGAAGACTTCTTCACAAACCTCAGGGTCAACAGCAGCTACAAATTGGCTCTAGGAGGAGCCGTCACTGGACTGATAGGGATGTTCTTTCCTGAACATGGGATAATGGGCGTTGGATATGAGGGCATAAACATGGTTCTGGCCGGAAAGCTTGGCCTCTACCTTCTGGTAGCTCTGGGGTTGCTCAAGATGATAGCTACGGCCTGTACGATAGGTTCTGGTGGAAGCGGAGGGGTGTTCGCCCCAAGCCTCTACATAGGGACCATGCTCGGAGGGGCAATGGGTCTTCTCTTTCAGATGGTTTCGCCATCTGTGGTGAGAAGCCCTTTCACCTATTCCTTGGCTGGAATGGCTGCTCTGTTCGCCGGAGCTGCGCAGGCACCGCTGAGCGTCATGATAATGATTCCCGAGATGTCGAACGATTACTCACTCTTGCCCCCGCTGATGGTCTCCTCGGTGACGAGCTTCATAGTAGCGAGGGTGTTCCTCAAGGGTTCTTCTATCTACACACTCAAACTGGAGAGGAGAGGCATCAGGCTGAGGATGGGAAGGTCCTTCATCCTCGAGGAGGTGAAGGTAGGAGAGATAATGACCACAAACGTCGTGAGTGTGCACGAGGACGCGACTCTCTCTGAGCTGGAGCTTCTCATAGCGAAGACACATCATCATGGATTCCCTGTGGTCGAAGATGGAAGGCTGGTGGGCATAGTGACCTTTGGAGACCTGATCAGAATCCCGGCAGAGCTTCGCAGGGGCGTCAAGGTAGGAGACATAATGCACAAGGAGGTCGTGGTGGCCTATCCAGATGAGTCGGTCCAGATGGTCCTCGACCGCATGCTGGAGAGAAGGGTAGGAAGAGTTCCCGTGGTCAGTAGATCTGATCCAACCAAGCTCTTGGGCATAATGACTCACTCCGATGTGATGAAAGCTTATGAGGTGGCTGCGAGCGAGAGGATCTGATGAGGGGCCTGAGAGGTGCATGCATTGCTCATAATCTCTTGCGGTTCGGATCCTCCGGAGGAGGAAGCACATCATCACCTTGACCCACGCTTTCCCACCCATATCCCCGTACATGTTTGCGCTTAGAGGGAAGCTCCAAAGACTTCAAATGGCTCTGATGTTATGGGAAAGCCTGAAAGGTTGGCGTGGTGATGTGGATAGGAGCTTGAACGAAGAGCTGTGTACTGCTGGAGCATATCGATCCTCGCCGGATACCTGTCACCGTTACAAGATATCATCAAAAAGCCTCTTCAGAGAGCCTGGCGTTGGAATAATTCAAAAAAGTGAAATAAAGAGAGGCTACCTCACCTCCACCTCAGCATGGTTCTCCCACAGTCCGTGCAGGTTGCAATAGCTCAGCACCAACAGGGTGCATGATCTTCTGAGCTTGAGAGACAGCTCAACCTTGGGTTCTCCGTACGACGGTCCCAGATCTATTGTGGCCAGGTGTACCGGATAAAGCCTTTCCTTCTCCTGAAGGAACACCTGGATCCACTTTATGTGATGCTCCACTGTGTTGGGATGGACAACCTCCTTTCCAACGTGTATCCTAAGCTTGATCTTCTCTCCGACCTTCACGGGTGAGGGAATCTCAACGTGAGGCTTGTGCTTTGCGGCGCCCTCCTCCTCCATCCTGATGATGTCGCCGAACCTCATTCAAACACCTCAAAACTCCTTGAACCTCTCCTTAGGAGCTCCACAGATCGGACATCTGTCCGGAGCCTCACCCTCCACAGTGTAACCGCACGCCGGACAGACATAGATCTCGCCCAAGGATATGTCGGATCCCTCAGCGACGGTGGACCTGGCATCCTCATACATCTTTTCATGTATCTTCTCCGACTCCAGAGCGAACCTCATGGACCTCTGTGCACCTTTGTGATCCTGAAGCTTCGCGACCTCCAGGTAGGCTGGGTACATCTCCTCAACCTCGAATCTCTCACCGTTTCTGGCAGCAGCTAGGTTTTCTTCTGTTTTCCCTATCTTTCTCAGCTCCTTGAGGTGATTTCTAGCGTGTACGAATTCCGCATATGCTATGGCTCTGAAAAGGCGAGCAACATTCTCAAAACCCTCTTCCTCAGCCTTCTCAGCGAATACGAGGTATCTCATATGGGCTTGACTCTCGCCGGCGAAGGCGGAGTGGAGAAACTGCCTCGTCATCTCCATCAGATATCACCACCTCTATCGGAAATCTCTAACTTAAAAGTTTACCTTTTCCTCTAAAGAGGTTAAATTTCAGAACCTAGTTTGAACGGCGTACCAAGCGGGATCCCAAACGTTTATAACGAGAAGCCACTGGTTCCTCAGTGGGTGGTGGCTTGAGCTTCCAATCACAGCCAGACTTGTAGATAACCAGTGCATCTCCTGCTATTTCTCCTCTCGGGAGGAGATCGCCCGTCTGGCAGGCCGTGAGGCCCTCAGGAAATCCCTTAAGGAGATTCTTTTCACCTCCTCAACGAGAACAGAGCTTTTTGTGAGATCCTTCACTCACATATCAGGAGGGAAAGATCTGTTCGCCGGGGAGAAGCACCTTCTCAATGAGCTAGCCCTCAAGTCCTCCAACATCATTGAGGGAATCGATGAGGAGGGTGTCCTCAAGTTGATGGCCTCCGCCAACTCAGTCGATGTGAGCTCAGCTGACTACAGATTTGATCCCTCTGAATACCTCACCTCTCTACTGGATGGCCTTGATGAGACGAAGATCCTGAACTTCCCCGATCTAAGAGCTAGGGAGGTGGTCCTAGTCGTGGATAACGCCGGTGAGGTGGTCGTAGATCTACTCTGCATTAGAAAGCTGCCGATCAAGAGGCTGATTCTGGTAGCTAGAAGCCTTCCTTACGAGTTAGACGCCACTGAGAGCGAGCTGCGGTCTCTCCTCGATGTCGCGGGGATCAGGGACGTGGAGGTCATTGGAACCGGAAGCAGCTATCCCGCCTTCACCATGAAGATGGTCAGTAAGGAAGCTCTTGAAGCCTTGAATGGAGCCGATATCGTGATCTCCAAAGGAATAGCTAACATGGAGGCCTTTCTGGAGGATAGACCGGTCGATCCATCGAGGGTCTTCCTCATCTTCAGGATAAAGTGCTCCGTCCTCGCCAGAAAGCTTGGGATGAGGATCGGAACTCCCCTTGTTGTGAGAGGCGATGAGCTCCTGAGGTGGTTCAGATGAGTGTTCGTGTCCTCATCGCCGATAAAGTGGATCAGGTTCTCATAGATCTCCTCCGGGAGAGCGGTTTTTCTGTAGACTACCTCCCGGGGATCTCACGCGAGGACCTCCTCTCATCCATCAGGAGGTATGACGTTCTGGTCGTGAGGAGTAGGACGAGAGTGGACGAGGAGATCTTGAGATCCGGGAACTTGAAGGTTGTGGCTCGTGCGGGGGTCGGTCTGGACAACATAGACAGGAAGACAGCCCAGGAGGTGGGCGTCAGGATTGTGAACGCGCCGGAGGCCCCTGTAGAGAGCGTCGCTGAGCTGACCATCGGGATGATCATAGCGGCCGCTCGGAGGGTGAGTGAGCTTAATCTCGGGTTGAGAAGCGGTAAATGGAACAAAGGATTAGGAATGGAGCTCAGTGGCAAGACTTTAACTCTCATTGGACTTGGAAGAATAGGAAGGAGAGTCTCTGAGATAGCGAGAGCCCTTGGAATGAGGGTCGTAGCTTACGATGTCATCAGAGTGGACATCAAAGGAGTTGAGCTTGTTGAAGATCTCGAGATTGCTTTAAAGCTGGCTGACGTTATCTCCTTGCATGTTCCCCTCACGGACTCAACTAGGCATATGATAAACGGGAAAACCATAGCTATGTTCAGAAGAGGGACGATCTTGGTGAACACCTCTCGAGGGGCTGTGGTCGACACCAGATCGGTGCTGAGGGCCCTTAATGATGGAACTATCTCCTTTTACGCAGCTGATGTCTTGGAACACGAGCCTCCAAGGACTGAGGAGGAGTGGGCTCTCATAAGACATCCTAGAGCACTGATAACCCCACATATAGGCAGTCAGACCAGGGAAGCTCAGAGGAGGATAGCTCTGATGCTTGCAGAGAGGATAAGAGATGAAGTTGTTCACGCCAGGTCCTGTTGAGGTAGATCCAAAGATCCTCAAGGAGATCTCGAAGCCTGTGATGGCTCACAGATCCCAGGAGTTCAGAGAGGTGCTATCAGATGTCGTGGAGAAGTTGATCAGAATCCTGGGGCTGGAGAACGGACACTTAGCTGTTCTCTCAGGATCTGGAACGACAGCGGTGGATGCAATGGTGTGGAGCTTGATGTCTCCGGGAGACAGGGTTCTGGCTCTGGTCCACGGCGAGTTCGGTCGTAGAGCGATCTCCTCGGCTGAGGTGAGGGGAGCAGAGGTGGAGGCCATGGAGGCTCCCCTCGGCAAATCTGTGGAGCCGGAGTTGGTGAGGAGGAGGATTGAGATAGGCAAGTACACACACCTTCTTCTAGTGCACAACGAGACCAGCACCGGTGTGGCCTACAGAGATCTGAAGATTGTCGCCGAATCCGCCAAGGACAGGGGAATGCTCGTTCTTGTGGACTCCGTCTCCGGGCTGGGTGGAGAGGAACTCCGCATGTCCGAGTGGCACCTGGACGCTGTCGCTTCCTGCTCACATAAGGCCCTGGCATCCCCTCCGGGGGTCTCCTTCGTCGCTCTCTCTGGCGAGGCAGCAGGTGAACTCAGGGACGGGCTTCCTCCAATCCTCGACCTCAGAAGGTATCTGGACTTCTATACCAGGAGAAGGGAGACTCCCTTCACTCCAGCTGTGAACAACCTTTGCGCTCTTAGAAAATCTTTAGAGCACATAATGAGCATGGGAATTGACGCCTACATAGAACTTCACAGGAGAAAGGCCTCCTTACTCTATGAAGAGCTTCCCAAGCTGGGATTTCTTCCCTTACCCGACGAGCCCGTGAGGTCAAACACGGTGACCGTCTTCAGGACTCCTGGACTAAACGCAAAGGAGGTGGTCTCTCTCCTTATCAAAAAGGGCTTCAGGATAGCATCCGGCATGAAGGACAAAGCTGAGCACCTCATCAGGATAGGGACGATGGGCAACACCTCTCTTGAAGATCTAAGGGATCTGATAGGCTCACTGAATGAGGTCGTGGGAGAACTGTCGGGACAACGCACCTACAAGGAGGATTTAGAATCAGGACGCTGAGAGCCTGATGAACGAACGGAGAGGCTTCGATCCCCTCAGGCCCGGAAGATGCAGACCAAACTTATAAGCATTTGAAATCACGTTGGACAAGGACCCAAAGGGAACGGTGTTCTACTTCATAAGACCGGATCCTCTTAACAGGAAGAGATTGTGGTTTGGCTGTGGAGGAGTGTCCTTCTACTCTTTTTTCTGGCAGAGGATCCGGAGGACTTGCCTCTGTGGGAGTCGCCTGCTGGGACGATCATAAACTGTATGATCTCTACCGTAAGGGGAATTTCGCCAGCTCTCTTGTCTTCTATGATGGTGGATACGTGAACACAAAGTGTGGAAAGGCCCACCAAAGTTGCCTTCATCACTCAGGGAGGTAGAAACAGCGTGATGAAGACCGAGGACGGTGGGAAGACCTGGAGGCACTCCTATGATGGGATCTATGGTGACACAGTAAACGCACTAAACTTGATCGAAAGTGGGCTGCTGAAAGGTTCCCTAGTCATAACAGCTGTTTCGGGTATAGAGATAACTCAAAATCATGGAGATACTTGGATGGAAGGTGTGGACTTTGTCCTAGGGAGATCGACAGACAAGAACCTTCCTGGCTACTCCTGGCGTGCTGTCTCGCCTGATACCAAGGTCAAGGGGAGGTACGACCTCTTGATCTCCACCGGATACCCCAGTCCCTTCCGAGAAGATGGGGTCTTCGGAGTCGACATATCCTGTGTGAGATCCGGTGGGAAGAACTGCTCTGAGAAGCTCGTGGAAGGTCCGCACTACGACATGGTGATCATGAATGGAAAGCTCTACGCTGGAAATCTAGATGGAGGTATTGATATGTTGGATCTCACAACTCTTAAGTCCTCCAAGCTGTACGTCACCGGCAAGGATCCAGTCTTGTTTGTAAAGGTCTTCGATGGAAGGATTTTCGTTGAGACCTACAGAGGACAGTACCAGGGAGATTGCTGGATGTGGACGGGAAAGTCTGGTGAGGTCTACGTCCTCGAAGACAACGGGTTCAAGAGGATCTACGATGAATATGTCATAACGTTTCTGGTGAGGAACGGGGCTTTCCTGGCGTTGAAACGGGGGGCTTTGATCTACAAACCCACCCTAGATTCTCCGGCTGTGGAGATCGAACTTCCTAAAATGAGATACACGAATCTTGTGGTTGACTGGGATGAGGGCTGGTTTTCGTGTCCACAATTGATGGAGAAGTCTACTACACAATGCTTAACGAGGTGGTTGGTGGAAAGTGCACCCTTAAACCCTTCAACGAAGGCCTGTTAACCATGAAAGTAAGAAACTTAGTCTACTGAGACGGCTATCTCATCGCCGGAACCGAGGGCAACTCTGTGTACAGGGCCAAGATAACGGTGGAGGGTTGAGTGCTTCTTATCCATTTGTGGAACATTTTAAGAGCTCTTTTAGCTATTACAACGGCTTAGCTCAATGTGAACGTCTACTCACAGCTCTTTCATGGTTTTTACCATTTTTGAAGATATAAACCGAATCGGCAGGAACGACTGCTCTGAATTCTTTAACAACCCTAACGTCGTGTAACGTAATCAGCTTTCTGCTTGAGGAGTTGTACGCCTTTCTGCTTCTTCCTGAACTTCATATCAAGCCCTTCTCTTGCGTTCGGGAAAAAGCCGTGGATTCTGTCAGTGTAAAAACTTCTTTAGTCATGTTCCCTTTCATCCACCTTTTTTGGTGGTAAACCAGAGTCTGTCCTCTCTGGTCTCTCTAACAGGAATCAGTCGGTAGGTGTCTTCGGGCCAGGAAGGATGTGGGCAATCGAGAGGACGAGAGCGCTCTTTAAGAAGGCTCTCCACAACTTGAGCTCCTTTCTCCTGGTGGTTATCAGAATATCCTTAATCCCTCTGTCTGATCTCTCGTAGCTGAGTCCTCTGATGATAACTACGGGAACTCCCAAGTCCGTTTGTTTCATCAGAAGAGCTGCAGCCGAGCAGAGCTCATCCACTACTATATCTAGACCTCCGAACTTGGGTCTTCCATAGAGATCCCTGGATCCAAACTCTCTGTCCACAGGGAAGATGCCAGCGGACCCAACAGCCACGTCCGCGGAGCCGAACTTACCGTTAGACAGAGAGAACTCTGTGTCAGCCACAACGACGGCCACATCGACACCACACAACCTCTTTATCTGTTGTCTGAGCTTTTCGGCCATCTGATCAAAATCATGGTCGCAGACGATCGCCTTCCCCTCGGGCAGATTCGAGTAGTCCAGTCCGGCATCGCTTGCTATGAGCCCCTGGTTGGTCTCAACAAACATGATGGCCTTCACGAGTTCAGCAGCTTTTTCAGCGTTCTCAGGATCCTTGCTCAGTTTGTCGGCATATTCCCTGAGCTTCTTGGTCTCCGCTATGAACAGGACTTTCCTCGAGTGTCTGAGGACGAGTTCGGTCTCCACAGGATCCTTGCCCGTGAGCTTGCTTATCAACCTGGCCCTGGGACTTGGTCTCACATTTCTGATGTCTATCATGAGCCCGAGGGACTTCAGAAGCACTTTGGATGTGACCACCACAATGTCTCCGTCTCTAAGTCCTCCAGCTTTCTCTTCAGCTTTTTCTGCTATGAGCTTGGCTATATCCGTCTTCTCCTCTATCAGAGGCATCTCAAGCCCCACAATCCTGAGCTCCACGTCCCTCACCCTTAGCTATCGTCACCTCTTCCTAGTCAGCAGAAACGTATAACGTTGCACGACATACGATGACTTTCTGTGACGTCAAAATCTTTATAAAGATGAAGCAACTGTGAACGCTCCGCTCGGGGATGGTGAAAGTGGAGGCGAGCCCGAAGGAGCTTGACTGAGGACGTGAGGACCTGTTCTCAGAGGGAGTAGCCGATGAAATCCGATGGAAAGCCCTCCACTACGAACGTTGCTGAGGTTTCAAATGTGGTGAAAAGTCAGGATGACACATGTGCATAAAAATAATATACTTATGTATATATCATATGCATGCCTTAGATCCTCTCGGGAAGTATATCATAACTCCGAACTCCTGAGAGAGATTCTGTACACCGGCTGAAAAGCAGAGGATCCAGTCTCTCCGGTTGAAATCCAGGAGCCCAGACGTCCTCACAACCTGGCCCTCGGCGGTCTCAATCCTCCAACACCTCAATTGGATGTGGCACGAATGGATCAGAAGCGGTACATGAACAAGCCTTCACCCGAGGGCCCAACGAACTGGGCCTTCATGACAGGATTTCTATCGGCACTGCCTGACGCCAATCGCTCCGAGCTCACACCGACATCAATCAAGTTTTTAGCTTCACCTCCTCAAAGATGTTGGGCGATGAGCGTGGAGGGGACACCTGATAGGCGATGATCCACCCTCAGGTTTTGAGCTCACAAATCTTCTCCTTGGCTACTAGTTTGGCTGGGAGGATGCATCTTTGAGGTGTGCTCTTTGTGGAAGGAAAGCTGAAGTAAAGCTTGTAAGATATGGGACCTCAGTCTGTAGATCCTGCTATCCAGAGTTCTTCAGAGGGCGTGTGGAGAAAACTGTTGAGAGGCTGAGGATGTTCTCCAAGGACGATCCGGTGTGCGTTGCCCTCTCCGGAGGGAAGGATAGCTTATCACTCTTACATGCTCTTCACCTACTCGGGTACAAGGCAAAGGCGATTTTCATCGATCTGGGGATATCTGGATACTCCGAGGGGAGCAGAAAGGTTTGTGAAAAGCTATGCTCTGATCTGAACGTTGATCTACACGTATACGAGCTGAGGAGAGAGAGGGGCCTGACACTCTCCGAGGTATCGAGGAAGGTGAGAAGGCCACCCTGCTCGATATGCGGGGCCGTCAAAAGACAGGCCACCAACAGGATGGCCAGGGAGCTTGGATGTACTGTGCTGGCCACAGGACATAATCTGGACGATGAGGTGGCCTTCCTGTTCTCGAACCTCTTGAATTGGAACCTGAACTACCTAGCGAGGCAGGGACCTGTGTCGGAGGCTAAGTTCAAAATGGTCAAGAAGGTAAAGCCGCTCTGCTTTCTGACAGATGAGGAAGTACGGATATACGCCGAAATAGTTGGGTTAGAGGTGTTTGAGGGCAGATGTCCCTTGGAGGGAAAGGCCCCTCTCCACTTCTACAAGAGGATCTGGAACGAGCTCGAAGGGATGAGACCGGATGTGAAGTCCAGCTTCTACAAAGGATTTCTCAGGAAGCTTAAACCTCTACTATCAGTCGACGAGGGAGAACTCAGAAGCTGCAAAATCTGTGGCGAGCCCACGAGCAGAGACGTGTGTTCCGTGTGTTCAGCCTTTATGAAGGTGTAGAAAATAACTTGTGCTATAATGAACTGTATTAATATAATAATGTAGAAGCGATTAAAGATATATACTTACGCTAGTAGATTTCAAAATATAGAAAGATCGGGAAGAAACCATCAAGAGGATCTAACCAGATGCGACCTCTATAGTTCCCAGGGCAAGATTTTGACATAGACTAAACTGTGATGGTGTCTCTGGAACTTTCCGCTAGACCAAGATCGTCCGGGATAAGCCAGCCACTCTTCTTATCATATAACTCAGGATCAATATATTGGACGTAGATATGCTCTCTATCGACATGATGAAAGGAAAAGCTGCTGACAACTCCTTCTGAGCAGAGTTTCGACATCAATTCTAAAAATTTCTGTACATCCATACAGTGAAACTCGATTAATGCTAATACGCTATTCTTTCCAATTTGTTTTGATATACTATGGAGATAGGGAGTTTTAGATAGAGCGTAGGAGAAGCGCTCTGTAGTCTCAGTATCTGGAAAGTTAACTTTAACAAAGAAGATTTCAGATGCAGAAGGCGGATACCGTGGGAAGTATATGTAATAGCTTCTTATCAGCCGTTTTTTGATAACATGCTTATCAAAATGATATTTCAGTCCTGCTGGACTAATTCCTATCTTAGCTGCTATCTTAGACATCGAGAGCGCAGCATCTCTACTTAGTTCAGCCAATAACTTAAGATCTATTTTGTCCAAGCCTTTGTTGTCTTGCTTTTCAACGAGCTTAAGCCTTCCTTCATTCATTAAATCCTTAATTTTATGTATATCAAATTTCCAAGGATTAAACTTTAAGCTCAGCTTAGAAAAATCAATCTGAGGCGTATAAGATTCACAGTATCTTTCAACAACATACGTACTGCTTGAATCTTCTCTTTGCAGAACTGCCTCAACGACTTCATCTAGTACATCCCGTTTCTCTGATGGAACTAGCATCTGGACGAACATATTGTAGATATTACCATAAACCCTGTAAGTCTTAGCAGGAACTTTTAGGCCAGTGAAGATATCTTCTAGATGACTTATCTTTCTGTAATCTACCTTAATTCCCACAAAATTATTTGTCAGCCCTATCGACGTGATGGACGGCAAAGCCCTCACGACAATTTTAACATTCTCACGTAGTATTTTAAATCTGTAATATATTTTTTTAGAATTCTCTTTCAACATACGAGATATTGTAAAGAGGTTTCCTGGACCGTACTTATAGATTAAGGAGAGCAATCTCACATTCAGGGGATCGAGAAGCTTTTCTACTTTTTTATAGTATTCTATAACCTCAACTGGTAGTTCGATATAACAGCTCATTGATAGCCCTCCAGGTTCTAGGTTTACGCCTTCACTAATGATGCTTTTTAATTTTTTCCAAAAATGTACTAAACATTCAAGGAAAAATTTAAAAGCTCAATCCTCCCAAAATTTTGGGAGAAATCATGAAGAAGATCCTGGTACTCCTGTCCGCCTGTATTGTAATCCTGTTATTGGCTGTTATTGTGCCGTCGCACTCCTCTGCTCCTGTCTTCAAGGAGAAAGCTCAGGACCCCGGACCAATAGGATCGCACTCCTCTGCTCCTGTCTTCAAGGAGAAAGCTCAGGACCCCGGACCAATAGGATGAATAATGCTTTAGATCACATGTTAACGTATTGAGGAGGTGTCTCGTATGGATGACAACAAGAAGGGGCATGAGAAGAAGAAATCCAGGGACCCAACGCCTTTCAAGCTTCCAAGGGAGGTTCTCCAGCTCTACTACAAATTCGCTATGACGGAGGGCATAAGGCTTCAGGAATGTCCAGACTTATAGATTATTTTTTACTTTTTATATTATTTTATATTACATTAGATCATCCTTGCCTCCAGAAAACCTTTCATGAGGTTTAGTGCATCCACTCCTATCAATTCGTGATATCCTCCCTCGAGGACAAAAAAGGTGCTCCTGTCTAGATAACCTATGATCCTTCCTATTCTCTTATAGCTTCTGGAGGTGAGCCCCAGCGAGGCAAGATCCCCTTTGTGAGCATTAATTTCTGGGTCGGCGCCCTAACAGCCCTAGTTGCCTGGGCGGTAGGGGCTGAGGCAGGCATCGAACCCGTGACGACCGTCTTCACCGCTATGGCTTCAGCCGTTTTCTCCGCCGCGTTCATGGTTCCCGCAACCACCTGGTTAGCATTCACGGCCTTCAGGAAGGGCTTAGATCCTGACAACCTGGTCGCTCCGATAGCGACACTCTTCGGCGACATGGTCACAGTCCCGACAATCATAGCTATCTCATATATCCCAGGATATGTTGGGTCATATATCCCAGGATATGTTGGGGTTTCCGGATCCCATTCCCTTCCCTCGGCCAAAGCCTTCAGGTACTCCTTGGCGTGAACCTCCTTTAGAAGATCCTCCGGAGCAGGATCCGGATTCACAAATTCGAATCCAGCAGATCTCAAGGATTCAATGATCCTGATGACCCTCAGAGGGTTTTCTATGTGATTTCTTCCGTACTCGAGGCATCTCTCGGAGAACACAACTTTCACACAGATCCCCATAGAACCTCCCAAGTCTTTATCTATAACTGTGCTCAAGTCCTCATGATAACCAAGGGATTCTCCATGACCGTGGCCGATGTGCTAGCTCTGATGCTCTTGGCTGGAATGGCAGTGTGGGTGTTCTACAATGTGATTGTGATGATCAAGTCCAGGGGAAAGAGGATCCCTTCTGGCAGAGATCCGCCTCCTGAGGATCACTTTATATCCCTGATCATACCGATGAAAGATGAGGAAAGCGTTGCTGAGCGTGTTCTCCAGACCTTGATTAATCTTGACTACGACCGATATGAGATCGTGGTGGTCGAGGACGGCTCCACTGATAGAACTCCTGAGATATGTGAGAGATTTGCTAGGAGGTACCCGGGGCTTGTGAGATACGTAAAAGGTAACAAATCGATGGGAAAGCCTGCCGCACTGAACCTAGCTATGAAGCAGGCAAGAGGGGATATTATAGGAATTCTAGATGCTGATAGTGTACCTCCGAAGGATCTCCTCAGGAGGGTAGTTGAAGCTCTGGTCCCAGGAGTGGACGCCGTTCAGGGATGGACTCACGTGCTCAACGAGGACGAGAACCTCCTCACCAAGCTTCAGTCTTATGAGGAGGAGGCGAGGTTCAGATCATACCAGAGCCGGAGGAAGTTGGGTCTCTTCACACCGCTCACAGGAAGCTGTCAATTCATAAGGAGGGGGGTGATCGAGTCCTTAGGAGGATGGGATGAGAACGCCCTTGCTGAGGATGCAGAAATCTCCCTGAGGCTTCTGAACATAAACGCTAGGGTGGAACATTCTCCCTTTGTCGAGACATGGGAGGAGGTCCCGAGCTCCATCAGGAAGCTGTTCAAGCAGAGAGTGAGGTGGTTCAGGGGATGGGTGGAGCTCGTTCCGCAAGCTCTCAAGAGGCTGTTGTCTAGAAGGGATCTGATCTCGCTGGATGCTCTGATGGTTCTATCCACACCGGCAGAGCTGGCTTATCTTTTCTTGGTCGTTGTCCTCGGAGCTATTTTCTTCATCATTCCAATGCCCTTCATATCAGAGGCCGTGAGGTTAGCTTATAAGGCGACGTCTCTTATCTTCCTGGCTCTGATGACTCTCCTAGGAACTTTGCTCACAGTGCTCATCCGGATTCCAGGCAAGATTTTATGGATTCCAGCTATCTACCTCTATTGGGGAGTTCAGAGTACTGCTGCTCTCTTGGCGGTACTTCAGTCAGTGTTCAGGTGGCCGAAGAAGTGGGAGAAAACTCCTAAGACCGGAAGAACTACTCTGGGATCTGTTCCACGGGATTTCACCCTCAAAGCAATTGGAGGAGAATCGAGAGGTCTGGAAGCTGAGGAGGGACCTCGTTCGGGCCCATCCCAGAGTATTACATAACTCTAGAGTAATGCTTCTTCAAGGCTGCGGGAAGCGTTGTGGAACGTAAATACACCCGAGAAGAGACTCCTAAGCCTCCAGTTTCAATCGTGAGGACGGATGGAGCGGGAACTTATACACTTCAGTGCGGAATAGCTCTTTCGGGAGCTAATTTGAACATACCGACATGTCCTGATCAAAACGGCTCCTTAAGCGGAACGATAACGTTAATTTTCAGCAGGTTCACTATCCACTGATGGACGCGCTGGAAGCAATTCTCAGGAGAAGGAGCATAAGAAGATATCAAGATCGTCCGGTAGAGGAGGAGAAGATCGGGAGAATACTTCTCGCAGCAGTCCATGCCCCATCGGCTGGAGATGTGAGATGCTGGAGGTTCATCGTGGTCAGGAATCGAGACAAGAAGGAGGCGATCTACAGGGCAGCGCTTAGACAGCCCCAGGTGCTTCAGGCTCCAGTTCTGGTGGTCGTGGCCGCTGATCTCGAGGCCATACGCAGGGCTTACGGGAGAAGAGGAGTGAATCTCTACTCCATACAGGATGCCGCAGCTGCTACAGAGAACATGCTTATAGCTGCCACATCTCTCGGATTGGGAACCTGCTGGATAGGTGCCTTCAGCGAGGGTGAGGTCAGCAAGATCGTGGGCCTTCCTCCCCAGGTGAGGCCTTTGGCCATTGTCACGATAGGTTATCCAGCTGAGACCCCCACGAAGAAGGTGGTTAGGCCGGAGGATCACTGCTTCTCTGAGGTCTACGGTCGGAGGTACGAATTCTCTCAACGAGCTTCTTCACGCACTCATCAGCATTCCTGACCAGCTGCCTTATCTCCTCCTCTGAAGCGTTATCTACGTGAATCCCGCATATCACACAGGCAGTTATGCCGAGCTCCCTATTTATCCTCTGGACGGCCGAATCGGAGACCACGAAATCCATGTGTTCACCTCTCCTTGCTGTGTAGAGCTTTCCATCGCATATGGAGGCCGAACCAACATGCTCTCTCCCACCTCCTATGAACACTATGAGGTCCTCTCCTGCAAACTTCCACCAGAGGCGGATCCTGAGTCTTCCAGATCCAGACGAGATCATTTCGACGACCTCCCGCCTGAAAGACTGCTCGTGAACTTTAAGTTGATCTCTGCTCGGCAGGCTTACTGCCTCGGAGCAGGTTGATGAAATGCAAAAACTGTGGCTTAGCTGAGGATCGAGACGTCATCGTTGTCCTGAACATTTGAATGTGGGGCTCTGGGGTTACCCCAAATGAGGGCGAACCTCAAATGAGGGTGGTGCGTCCTAAGGTCTACGTAGGTCTATCAAGACCTATGTAGGCTGAACCCCCTGAACCCCATAAACCGGTAGACCTCATTCGAATCTTGTGGGATCTTGAAGAGCGGATGACATCTGGTACATCTCCTAGTGAGCGAGGGAAGGAAGATCTTTGCGTCTGCTCGATATCACTAGGAGTAGACTCTCATGTATTTCCAAACGACCACGTCCCAGCTGTAATTCTCCTCCACGATCCTCCTCCCAGCAGCTCCAAACATTCTCGCCAGCTCCCTATCTTCCAAAATTAAAGAGATCTTCTCGCCAAGATCCTCTGGATCATCAGGGTTTGCTAGGAAACCATTTTCTCCGTCTGAAACAAGCTCAGAGTTCCCTCCCACCCTGGTAGCAACTACAGGGATCTCGCACGCCATCGCCTCGAGGAGAGAGGTGCTGAGACCCTCATACCTGGAGGGAAGGACGAAAACATCTGACCCTCTTACCACCTCAAGCGCCTCTCTTCTTGGAAGAGATCCCAAAAACCTCGTATTCTCTGGGGCAATTTCCTTCAAGTGATTTCTCTCAGGACCATCTCCCACAATCACCAGGGTACATCTCACCCCCTGGGTTTTCAACCTCCTCACAGCCCTCAAGAGGACATCGATTCCCTTCTCTCTTGACAGCCTTCCCACGAAGACCACCTGGTTGTCCCCAAACCTTCTCCCTTCATTCGGAATTATCGATAGGTCTATCGCGTTGGGTATATGGAGGACCTCCCTCCCAAGCCTTTTGGTGTAGTACTCAGCTGCAGTCCTGGAGACGGCAGTCACAACATCTGCCCTCCTGAACGCGATCTCCTCGAACCTCTGAGATGTCCTTCCGATGATCCCACCGTGTAGAATTCCGATCGATCTCGAATATATCCCGTGAAGGGTGAGAACCCTCCTTTCGGCTCTGGCGGAGAGCAGCACGAGGGAGTTAAGCCCCCCATGTACGTGGACCACGTCGTATCTACTTCTTAAAGCCTTGAGGGCAGATATCAGAGCGAACGAGAGGTTCTTTAGCCTTCTAACGTTCACATAGGGAGTATTCTCCGTGGACAGAATATCAACATCCTCTCCCAAATCTCTCAGTCTTCTGGTGAGCTCTGAGACATGTTGAGCTATTCCGCCTATTCCTGAGGTTCTCGAAGCTACTAGAAGGATCCTCATCGCAGTCTCCTGTGCAACCTCTCTGCAAGCTTTAAATTGTTCAGTAAAAGCTAAAATGGGTTAGCCATGTTAAAGTTAGAAATACTATATTTTATCTTCATACCCCTTCGCCAATACATCCGTGTATGCTTTCGGAGGCAACATCTATACTCTAACTTTATATCATACTCTTAAATGGAGGTATGGTGCAGAGAGCTGCTTGGAACCTGGTACTGAAATGAACGAGCTCATGGATGAGCCCTCAGGCATCTAATCGCCCACATAATGGAGAAAACACAGATTATATGATCTTAAATCTTAACTAGCGATGTTAAGTTCCAGGCAAAGTCCTCTACAAAACCTTCGGTGTTCAATCATAGGTAAGGTTGATGATCCCACACGCCTCGTCGACGCAGATCCTATATGTCCCCGGCGATAACGGTCCTATGGTCATTTTAGCAGTGAGCACACCAAGGCACTCCACACAGAACTCTGAGGTTGAGACCACACCCAACTCAATTGTCACAAATCTCTCGGAGATCCTGTATCCCTTCAAATAGAACTGAGCGCAGGGATTCGAGGCACCTTGTCTGTAGACCGCGATCACCCTGTCTCCCTCCGCCCTCAGACTCAGGTCAGCCCCCTCAAGGAACCCACATCCTCCGCTGGTGCTGTTGAGAAAAACACTGACTTTCTCGCTCCAATTACCTGATCCACTGGACCAGGTCAGAGACTCCACACCTACAGCACCTCCCTCCTTGACGGCTTTCACCACCTCATCGAGGATGTCACTCGAGGCGAACCTCTCGGCTGCCTTCTTTGTCATGTACCTGTCGGACCCCGCTATGACGACAACCAGAGATCCCATGCCCCATGTGGTTGAGTAAATCAACCAACGCCTTGAATTGCTGAGCGATGATGAGAGATTTCCTAGGATGGGAATCACAAACTTGCCTGTCTCAGGAGCGAGCTGACCTCCGAGGAATATCACGACCCTGTAGTTGATGGCCTCGGGGAGAGCCTCCATTCTCCAGCCGAGGTAATCAACGGGGATCCCTCTCTCCTTCAGAGCATCCCTCACGACTCCCAAAGAGAGGTTGGCATCTATCTCATTGGCTATAACAGCAACTTTGTTCACTTCCAGTCTGACAAAGGACGCAGGAGAGGAACTGCACCTCAGCACGTTGATCTTAACCCGCACTCCCTTCTCGGTGTACTCCCAGTCAGCGATGGGAGTTGGAGGGACGTAGTTGTTCTGACTCCCACTCTCTTTAACGATGTTTTTTGGATTTAAGAGGCCGGACAAAAGAGATTCAGCGAATTTGAGTGAGGAAAAATCGAGTTTGGAGGTTGTCTCCACCAGAAGCAATGTGTAATTGCGTCCGGGGATCACGTAGGCCCTTAGAGGAATGCGGTTGGAGAACCTTCCTATCTCAATGAAAACAGCTCTTAATCTCTTGTAAGAGGGGTAATAAGGAGAGAAGCTGAAGATTCCAACCCTGAACTTATCGGCTACTCCAGATCTCCTCAAGTAATCGAGGATCTCCTGTTCCGTGGTCGCCTGTCTGTAGATGGCGCCCACGTACCCACCGGTGGGGGGACATGAGGCTACCCTCGCCAGAGGGGTAAGCAGCAGCATCACGAGGGGGAGGACGAGGAGGGATGACCTCATATGACCTCAACGTCATCTCTATTTAATGCGCTTAAATAAACCTTTTCCATAAGCTTCGATTAGCATCGAACTTGACATCCCCTCGTCACGCTACATCAGGTTGATCGGAGCGGGGCTCATAATGTCAACTTCCGTCATTCTAAAACCATAGTGTCGGATCAGAGCGGCGACTACATATGCCACAGAGGGGTTAGAGAGACTTGGGGTTACATGGGTCCGCACCTAGATGTCGGCAGGTTCAGGCGCTTCCATGTACCGGAGAGCTGGACGATAATAGATAGGTACTTCTTCGGCAGGCCTGTAAAGATAGAAGGAAAGCTTGACAGGGAGCTCGAGCGAAGGCTCTGGGAAAGAGTAGAATGGTACAAGAAGATGGGGTATAAGGTTGAGATTCTATAAAAAAGGGAAAGAACACTGTTCAGGATAAGAAAACAAGGTTATAATCATCTCTAGATAAAATTCTAAATGCAAAGGGGTTGATTGGGCATCATGAAAAGAGAGGAAGTTCTGAGAATAATCCCTCCGAAGCTCGTGCTTGATCATTACTGGGAAGTATTTGATCTAATAGCCTGGGGATTGAGGGTTGTTCAGCCGGAGAGGAGGGAGCATTTTAGTCTCGAAGATGTTACTGGTTATTTTTCGAAAAAGCTACAAGAAATTGATAATCCGATAGTTAAAAGGTTATATTTTAGAGCTCTGATCTGCTCAAAGGCTTTGTTAGATGAGCTTGTGAGCTTGGGTCTGTTAGTTAAGGAAAACGATATGCTTCGTAAGTCTAACGAATACTCTATAATATATCGAGTATTGAAGTTTGGAATTAGGAGTAGTTGCCGAAGACTGGTCGCATGGGCGGTTTACTACCTTTACCATAAGGGAATTACGAAGTTTTCGATCAGAGAACTCCTTTCTGAACTTTCCTATAGCAATGAGGAGTATAGAGCAGAGTTACCATATCTCTATGTTTGGAAGAATGGGGTATGGACAAGGCTTCTAGAAAAGCAAGGGAATACGTGGATACTGATAGCGGAGCCTTACTACCCGAGTAAACCCCTCCTCTTACTTGACATGCCATGCAGACTGTCTCTAGCTATTTCTGAGCTAGCAAAGAGTAAAAAGGAGTTCTCTGAATGGGAAATCCTTATTAAACTACGTGAAATGGAGGCTAGAAGTCTAGAACGGATACTTAAAAGGCTTAAAATGAGGCAAGATGACAATAGGTGGATTATCGATGAGCAAACTATAGCCAACATAAGAAAACTTCTCTTAGAGGCGGAACTCCCAATGACGTGGCCATTTTACGGCGTGTTAATAGTGAAGAGTTCCTACTTTAAGCTTTTAGGTAGTCAATCTCGCACTCTATACGTGGATGTGCCTAACTCGATCATATCGGAGTTCTTAGACAGGCTTGAAGTATCATGTAAACAATACGAGAATGACTTAGATGAGATGACAAAACAAGCAAAGAACTTAGTCGAAGAATACAACAAGGTACTCAAACGTGAGCTAGGTCCATGGCTGAAGTTAAATATCAGGAGGGTCGCTTTTCTAGGCAGACCTTTTGGAGTAAAGATGTCTCTAGAATGGGAAGAGTTCTTTTCCTTCTTAGAGGAGTTTTCCGGAAAAGACGTGCCGCTTCACGAGAAGTATAGATACATACTGTTCTGTCGGGCTCCTTCTCTACCGCTCGTAATGAGAGGTGATATGGGGAGGACGCAGGCTGCTGTTAAGGAGATGGTGAAGGAAGATGTGGATCGCATTCATGAAATCCTTATTGACTTTACAAGCTTCTTAGAGCACGTTAAGCGTAAATTGTTCAAAATAGCCCGACGAAGGAGAACTGTACCTTTAGAGCCGTCCGTTCTTCAATACCTCCCTGAGATGATATCTACGCTACGCGCATTAACTTCCCTAGTTGAAAATGGAACCATACCTGCCTGCTACAGGGAGTTGAGGAAGGTTTTAGAAAATCTGGCGTGGATGATCTTTGACGATATCCTATTTTTCAAAACAGTCCACATGAGTGGAAGACAAGGCCATGATATACCGATTTCTCCTTACACCCTCGTTATGAAGGAGTGGTATGAATGGTCCGTGCAAAGGGATCTAACGCTAAGACATCTGGGAGAGCTAAAAAAGTCTATTAAATCTCTCGTTAAGACTATTCATGCGCTCGGAATGACGAAAGGATACATGTGGAAAGAGAAGGACATAGAAGAAGCTATCTTCAGCAACCTCTCGGTCTCTTTATACTTGTTTCTTGTAGGTAAAGAGGCTGTGATTCCAAAGAGGTTGGAAGGCTTCGTTCCAATCTACAAAAAGGAACTACTGACTCCGTTGATCGAGGAAAATCTCAGATTCATCATTAAGAGCTTGAAGAGCAAACGTCTCTCCGATTCCGATGAATACCTGATTAGGGAGATCACAGAAATCGCTCTAAAAGAGACACCTAAAGAGGTTATCGCACCGTATCCGTCAAACGAATTCGTCCTCGGATATGTGGATAAGATCTTTCACAGCAAACTATTAAAGAAGTACAAGGAATATAGCCACTTCGTCCACTCTTACTTCACTTCATGGCACATATTTCCATTCTCCTCGGTTTTGGAGTTTAAAGTCTTCAAGTACGAGCTTGAAATGTTTTCTCAAATAGTGCATGATCTCATTAACAACTACGTTAACATGCTCTTTGGGTAGGCTCTATCGGAATAACTCCTTCGTTCTCTCTTTAAAAGCCTACCGGAATAATTAAAATGCCGATATGCGTGAAAGCGGGCTCTTCGACTACGGAAACGGGATAATCCGCGACGAGGCTGTCCTACTTGAGACGTTCATACCTCGTAGGCTGTTCCACAGGGAGGGTCAATTGGAGGCGCTTGCCTCCTGCCTAAGGCCAGTAGTCAAGGGGAGGAGGCCCAGAAACGCTTTTCTCTACGGACCACCGGGTACGGGTAAGACCGCGATGTGCCTCTACGTGTTCAGGGAGCTTTCAAAGTACACCGGTATGGCTAAGCCGATCTACGTTAACTGCTGGAAGAGCCCGACCGTGCACTCGATGCTCTGCGAGCTCGTAGCGTCGCTCAAGCGTTTTGTCCACAGGAGGGAGCCTGTCAAGGAGCTTTTGCTGAGGTTCAAGGCTGAGCTCAAGGAAGGAGTTTTAGTCATAGTAGCCCTCGATGAAATAGACCAGCTCAGGGATCAAAGGATACTCTACGATCTGTTAAGAAACGGCTGCGGACTGGTGTGTATAGCCAACGACGAGAAAGCGTTGATGAACCTCGATCCGAGAATCAGGTCGTCGCTCCAGGTGGAGGAGATAGCGTTCCCGGCCTACAGGGATTGGGAGCTCTTCGACATTCTGTGGGACAGAGCCAAACTCGCGCTGATGCCGGATACCATTGAGAGGAGGCAGGTTAGGAAGATAGCCTCCTTTAGCGGCGACGATGCTAGGGTGGGGCTTGAAATAATGAGGAGGGCGGCCCTTCTAGCGGAGGATGAGGGAAAGGAGAGGATAGAGGATAAGCACATAAAGCGTGCTTAGGAGCAAGCTAGGTTCTTGAGAAAGGATAGGCTGCTGGAGAAGCTCAACGAACATGAGAGACTTCTATGCCGACTCGTGGAGGACTACGGAGAGATAGCTTCAGGAGAACTCTACAAGGCATATCGTTCACGGGTAGAGTCGCCCGTCACGGAAAGAGCGTACAGGAAGTACATGGAGCACCTAGTCAAGCTGGGACTGGTAAAGGCCAAGGGAGAGGGAAGATGGAGGAAGTATTATTCAAGAGGTCAATAAAGCTAGACCTCCCTTATTCTTCCTCCTCTTCTAATATACTTGCTCCGATCTGTTTTAGAGTCTCCTTAACAACGTTTTCTAAGATATTTCTATCGATCCCCCTCTCAGACTTTGCATCTATTTTTACCTCTAGCGATATCTGAACTCCTTCTCGGCTTAACGGCCTGAAGACACCGCGCACAACATCCGATAGCTTATCCCAAGGGATAGTAGCCCTTACTGAGTATCTTCTTACAGGTCCTCGAATAGGTATCAGTGGCCCTGGGCCTTCTAAACCTGCTTCTTCAGGTCTCTCTTCAGGGCCTCGCGGCTTCTCTTTGACTTCTCTCAGCTCTTCCTCCTTCATTTTCTGCGCTGTTTCCTTTCTGACAATTATCGCATCGCCTGTTATATCGGCAGGGCTGATATCCTCTAGGTATTTGATCTTCTCGTCGATTAAAAGGCCAAAGATCCCGTTCTTGACTCCCTGTACGACTGCATTTTTAAGGACTGATTCGCTTTCCAACATAGGGAGGCCTGGAAACTTTAAGAAGGCTTCCCAAATTTCATCTACGCTCTTGCGTTCATCCTCTTTTGCAAAGGCTTTTTCTAACAACACTTTGGGAGATATTTTGTTCAATAGGGCCTCCTGATCCTTAAGGTATTCTTTTACTCTCTTAGCTAGATCGGGTCTCTCTCCGAGTGTAGGTATACCTAAGTTAAACTCCTTGAAGCCGTCCTTCGAAGCTTTAGCCATGTACCTATAGGTCGAGAGAATCTTTGTCCAAAGGGAGGCATTAGCATCTTTTAGCTTTTGGACTACACGAGACTTGTCCTCATCTGTTAACCTCTTCATGGCATCCTTATCCGTTTTTATAGCATTTAACGCTAAGAAGCGACGGGTCATCCCCTCCAGCCCCTCATACTCGTTCGGATCTACCAGAAGGAATATCAACGTATTCTTGCACACCCTGAAACCCTCAGAGTATCTATCAATCATCTCCTGGACGAATTTTCTGGCTTTTTCGGTACCAGCCATCATATCTGGAGAGAGTATAATGAGCTTAAGCTTCCTACTATCTGGGACGTCGCTAGTTGACTTAGGCCATATGAAGACTTCGAAATCCTTACCCGCTATCCTCTCTACTCGTCTTCTGATCTCTTTCTCGATCTCTTCCTCCCTTATTATCTCCTCCTTATCCACTATGACCCTGTTGAGGCTTACTACGTTGCTGAAATAGTAGAGATCATTCTTTTCATCGTGATGAAGGAACCACAGCTCATCTTCAAGCCTCCTAAGAGCATCTCCTATAATTGGCGGAGGTATTTCCTCCCTTAGCAAGGCAATCCTGAGCCTCTGCGTCGTGACCCCTCTTCTCTCGCCGCCACTAAACGAATAGAAGAATATGGAAGTCGCCAGGCCAGTGGCAATATTAAACCTAGAATACTCGGTTCCCATAGCCCTATCCATCCTAGCCGCCTTCGCCGCACTCCCGACTATATCTGAAGCGATTACCGACTCGAATACCTCGCCTATGTGCTCGATGAACATCCTCCTTATCTTGGGGTTGCCTAAGTTTATATGTGCTGGCTGAATCAGAGGTGATGGATATTGCCTCACATAGAGGTCTGAAACCACCTCTGCAAGAAGCCTAAGTACGCCCCTCGTTCTCTGGAATGTCGGAATACTCCCCCATCTCTCAAATAGAATATCTATAAGCTCTGGGTGGAAAGGATAGGCTTTCTCGATTCTTTCCCTGTAATGGGGTTCACAAACGTCATGCGGCACTTCTTCTCCCAGCTTTTGGTAAAGGTCGAAGTATTTTCTTGCAACAAGCTTTCTAATTCTCTTCTCGCCTAAATCCTCAAAGAGACGCTTTCTCAAGATCTGGTAGAGCTCTTCCCCCTCAACAGGGGTATAGATTACCTGCATCCTCCCGAAGATCCTTTGTAGCTGGCTTAGTACCCTTTCCCCCCTCTCGCCGTAAGGCGCGCTTGAGGGTAACGTGCAGACAAGTGCACACTGCTTAGATGCCTTTATGGCTTCAGTTAGCTCCTGGCAGAAGGCGAAGATCTGGTCCTCGAATTCTCTAGCTTTAACAGTATACTCAGCGAGCTCATCTATTAATATGAGCAGGGGCTTACGCCTCTCGATGATCTCCTCTATTATCTCCCTTCCGGGGGTTATCCTCCTCTTGTCATGTTCTTCCACGAGTTCGTATAGCCCTAGCTGCTCAGCTATCTCGCCCCATGGCGTCTTTCCTTTTAGGGGGTCTGGTACTGTGCCCACGAAGACTGCAAGGTTCATCTTAGGTATGCCATTTAACCCTGCCTCTTCTAGGAGTTTCCTTACTTCTTCGGAACGTAATACCTGTTCGCCGTGCTTAGCGAGATGATAAAGGGCTACTAGAGCGTGAGTTTTACCCCCTCCGAACGGAGTTTGGATCTGTATGATCTTACTCCTCTCCTTGCCGGATAGCGAGAGAAGAACATCCCTGATTATGTTCTTTAACCCCTTGGTTACGTGAGTTCTCTGAAAGAATATCCCAGCATCTACATACTCTATAGAAGCCTCTCCCTTCAGGATGCTATTAAGATCTGCTGCAAAGTCGCTTATCTTACCTTCCCTTATGTCTCTGTGAGGAACCGCAACCTGCCACCACGGCTGCATGCTCAACTCGTTCACCTCTCCATAAATTCTAGGAGGCTAGGCTCCTTGGCTCTAGCCCCTTTCAAGTACTCCTCTTTACCATATAGGAAGCCCTGTATAAGTTGCTTCTCCTTATCCCCCTCTGGAAGCACTTCCGATATGGCTTGCGCCGTCCTCCAAAACATCTCGTTCCTCAAATATCCTGTTTCCTCTAAGAATTCTTTAATCTTATCCCTCTCCCCTCTAGACCAGAGAATTAACACATAGTGAAGAGCATCTATCATAGACGTTATTCTCCTTCGCCTCACGAAAACAGGGTCCTTAGCCCTCTCTAGAGGACCTAGAACTCTGACGAATTCCTTCTCCTTCTTCACGAGTTCTCCCTTATCCCATATCTCTGTGAGCTCAACTCCTAGTGGGCGGGAGATCTTTATAGCATCATCGAAGTGCACCTTGGCATTTCCGAAAGTCCATCTCCAGATAAGGTAGAAGCGGGTCACGTTGTCTACACTGCCAAGATTCGGGCTTTTCAACACCCTCTCGAGCGCATATTCGCTAACAATTCTCCTTACGTATTCGAGTAATTCTTGAACCGATACCTCTTCCCCTGAGAGTTTCTCCACGCGGGAATACCTTCCAAAGACCTCGACTGCAGGCCCTATGGCGCTGACGAAGAAGTCCGCACCACTTATGCCTTGTTCCCAGAACTGCTCAAGCTTCTCCCTAACTCTCTTCTCCAGCTCTTCTTTTATCTCGTTGAAATAGGCTGTTCTTTCCTTAACTCTCTTTCTGCATACCATGTAAACCGAAGATGCTAAAGCCGCACTTTCTTGAGCTCTAAGTCGTTCTCTCATCTCAGTGTGAATAGGCCATGAGGCGGTTAACACCAGACCTGAATTGAGGAGGCTATTGATTATAGCTTCCCAAGCGTCTGTAGATTTATGGGCAAAGACGATTACGGCTATGCCATCTGGCCTTAGAACTCTATAGATTTCTCTAAATGCTTTAGCTATCATTTTCTCGAAAAACTGCTTAGCTTCTTCCCAACTTTTGCTATGAGTATAAGCAACTATTTCCCTTGATTTCGGAGTTAAGGGGGTAGAGAATAAATCTGGATACAGGTCACCTATACACCTCTTAAGCCAAATATAGAAAAAGTCCGAAAGATACGAGTAAGGAACATTATCGTAATATGGAGGATCAGTAATTATGGCATCAAAGTAGTTGTCTGAAAAAGGGAGCTCGGTGGCTGAAGCTTGGGATATTTCAGGTGAATTTTTGGAACTTATTTTTGAGCAATTTTCTAGAACTTTAATTCCGAACTTGAGAATTTCCAACCAATCTCCTCTCGATCCTCCGAATGGGTTTACTTCTCCATAATGCCGGGAGGTATGAAACGGTTCTTCAGATGCAATTTAGAGATCATCGATGAGGTTTATGTAGATTCCTTAGAGACTCGTGCATATGTACAAAAACCAGACTTTTCTTTCCATTTAATAATCGAGCATGGCCGACTTCGATGTAGAGAGCATAACTCTCGAGGATCTCGAGCGATATAAGGTCAGGCCGAACATCGACATCTACTGGCTGCCGGACAAGATATGCCTGTAGTATTACCGCGATTTGAGGCGCTGGGTGGGGCTGGCCGCTCTCTCCGCTAACCCGAGGAGAGCGATCGTCGATCAGGAGGTTTGAGAGGAGAAGATAGGGAGGAAGTTCGATAAGGGCATCCAGTGGTACGGTGCCACGAAGCTCATGAATCACCTCTCTTGGGAATCGCTGTTGGTCGTGGTCTACATTCACTCCAACCTTAGGAACGTGATATTTAAGATAGTGCCCGACGTGCCTCCTAAGCTCGCAGGCAAGCTCGAAGCTTTCGAGCAGCTCATAAAGAAGCACGACATCCAGAGGATGCTCTGGGAGATAGAGGAGAAGCACACCTTTCCCGGACACTTCTCGAGCAAGGCCAAGAAGGAGGAAGAGGACTACGTGCTCAAATGGGAGCGTAGACGTGAGGAGGTGGAGAGGGAGATAGAGCGCCACCTCAGGGCCTACTTCCTGATAGGCGACCACCTAAATGCCGCCGCTCTCTTCTTCTACGTGTTCTCAAATCCAACTGAGGACTGGAAAATAGCCTACAAGGCCGTGAAGGGTGCTGTGAAGGCGGCGAAGCTCTCGACGAGGTTCACGTTTGGAATAAAGGTCGAGGAGGTTGAGGATAAGGAGCTCGTGATAAATCTGGTGCATCCCCTGCTTCCGATGGTTAAACGCTATTACGGTCTCACGCTAATGAGGAAGATAAGGGAGTTCCAGCCAACGAGGGAGGAGGCCATACTACTTCAGGGGATGATGACTAGGGCTATAGAGGCGCCCAGAGATCAGGTAGTCGAGGAGAGGATACACGTTCCCGGTATCGAGGTGAGCAGGAGAATTGGGAGGTGTATACTTCTAGGCCGAGTTGTGAGGAGCGTGATCAACCGCGAGGTAACCTCCACGAAGGTATACTTTCCGATTGACTTGCTCACGAGCTCTATGATAATAGCAGCCCATACTAGGCAGGGAAAGTCTACCTTGGCAGCCTACATAGCTAACGAGGCATGCAGGCTCGGCGTTAGGGTAGTAGCGATAGATCCCGAGGGGACGCTCCTCTCTTGTCTCGGGCCATTTCCTTACTACTTCCTTCCTGACTACTTCTCGAAGATTAGTCTTCTCATAGCTCCCCTCTCCCCTTGTATTTAACAAATATGTCGAACCTCCCTGCGCCCCCTGTGGGATATAGGTCAAGCGATACTTGGTCGTTCTCGTAGACATCTTCCCTGAAGCTGACAGGAATGACCTTTAGCTTTCCGTAGACCTTCTCGTAAGCCTCTATGACCCCACGTGCGAAGGGCGTGAAGGACGATGGTGCCGCTGTACTCGAAGGTCTTATCCAAGCCCTCTCCAAGCAGCCTTATCCTAGACGTTTTGTCCTTTCAGCTCAAGTTCAAGGTGATCCTCTCGGGCCTCGCCTCGATGTGCTC
>JAOZGP010000018.1 GCA_027491735.1 Thermoproteota archaeon
CTCCGGCTATACAGATGACAGGACACAAGGTGACCTGATTCCACCTCAATGAGCTTGGGTTTTTCCTCCCTGCAGATCTCCTTGGCATAGGGGCACCTAGGGTGGAAGCGGCAACCTGGCGGTGGATATATTAGATTAGGTATTGTGCCTGGTATTGGTTCTAACCTGAGCTCATGTTTTCTCTTTGCTATGTGAGGCACGGCCTTGAGCAGGCCGTTCGTGTAGGGGTGCATGGGTTTTCTGAACAAGGTGAACACATCGGTTATCTCCACGATGTTCCCTGCATACATTACTGCAACCCTATCGCACATCTCAGCAACTAGGCCTAGGTTGTGGGTCACTAAGATCATAGTGAGCCCTCTACTTCTCTGAAGATTCCTCAAAAGATCCATTATCTGGGCTTGTATCGTCACGTCAACAGCAGTTGTAGGCTCATCAGCTATGATCAGATCTGGCTCGCAGGCGAGTGATGTGGAGATTACTGCTCTCTGTCTCATTCCACCGCTCAGCTCATGAGGATACATGTTCGCTGTTCTCTCAGGTGAGGGCATCCTAGCTTCCCTCAATGCCTTTATAGCATGTTTTATCGCCTCCTTAAACGAGTTAACTAATTTGTGATGAAAGACAGGCTCTGCAACTTGATATCCTATCTTGAATATCGGATCCAAGGCCGTCATCGGCTCCTGAACTATGTAGCTTATCTTTTTTCCTCTTATCTCTCTCATCTCTTCCTCGGAGAGCTCTAGTAGATTCCTACCCTCAAAGAATATCCTCCCGGAGACTATTCTACCAGGGGGTGGGATCAGCCTCAGTATGGACCTCATGGTGACGCTTTTTCCACAGCCTGTTTCGCCCACAAGACCAAAGCACTCTCCCCTAAGGACTGCGAAGGACACTCCCTCTATCGCTTTGACCACTCCGGCGTATGTATAAAAGCGAACGATAAGGTCCTCAACCCTGAGAATCTCCTCAGACATTTTGCTCCTCTCCCCTTCTCTCTACCTTTTTCTTTTTCTTTTTCTCCTTCATTTTGAACTCAAGTCTGCGCCTGTATCTTGGATCGAGAACATCCCTGAGACCATCTCCTAGCAGATTAAACCCAAGAGCCCAGATGAACAATATGAATCCTGGTATCAGGGAATACCACCACTTCTGTGGTAGAAAGTTGAGCCCGTCGTAGACCAACCTGCCAAGCTCTGGAGTCGGTGGTTGAGCACCCAGACCTATGAAAGACAGACCAGCGCCCATCAGAACAACACCTGCCATGTCCATGGTCAGGTATATTATCACAGGAGTCAACACATTCGGTGCTATGTGCTTTATTATTATCTTAAAGTCGCTCATGCCTGCTGCCCTAGCTGCCTCGACGTAGAGGTTCTCTCTCACGCTCAGCACCTGTCCCCTTATCAGCCTGACATATCCTGGCCACCAGACAACGATCATTGCTATTATTGCTGACTCCATACCGGCTCCCAGGGACGCCGCCAATGCCATCGCTAATATCAGTGAAGGAAAGGCAAAGAAGATATCAGTTACCCTGGATATAAGCTCATCCACTTTACCTCCGTAGTACCCAGCCACGAGTCCAAGTATTATTCCCAAGGGGACACCTAAGGTTATGACGGTAACTGCATACGCTAGAGATATCTGTAGTCCCAGCATACACCTAGCGAACATGTCTCTTCCGAACTCATCTGTACCAAACCAGTGTCTCCACGACGGTGGCTGGAGGAGATCCATGCTGTAGTCGAAAGCATTAAACTCAGGTGTCTCTTTTATCATCTTGTGGACAGAAAGGAAGTTCATCAACTGCTCGGTACCTGACAGAACCTGTGGTGAGAAAAGGGCAAACACCATCATGAAGACCACTATGATCAGGCCTGCGACCGATATAGGTGATCTCTTAAAGGCGTACCACATCAGTCCATATTCCTTCAGCTTGCTCTCGTTCTTCTCCTTCCAACTCTGGTATTTCCTCCTGAGAGGCCTGGGTAGTAGTCTGGAAAGACTCATTCTTGAAGCCCCCCTCTCAAAGCCTGACGCGTGGATCTAGGAAAGCGTACAGTAGATCCGCTATCAGGTTCATGATAAGGAAGGTAAGACCCATGAGGAAGGTCACCCCCATTATCGACGGGAAATCTAGCGCATAGGTGCACTGTAAACTGTACCTGCCGACTCCAGGCAGCGCAAATATCGTCTCAGTTATCACTGCCCCTCCCAAGAGACCTCCAAATTGAAGTGCAGCCACGGTGACTATGGGTATAAGAGCGTTCTTCATGGCGTGTTTCCAGACAATTATCCTCTCTGGTAAGCCCTTCATCATACAGAAATCTATGAAGTCTGAACCAAGGGTATCCAAGAGACTTCCACGCATGAGTCTAGCTATCACGGCCATGCCCGGTATGGATAGAGTCCAGGCGGGAAGAATAAAGTGTTTTAAATTATCTGTAAATGAGGAGAAATCACCGCACATCAGGGAGTCTAGTAAATAAAGACCTGTCACATGGCATTTTGGCTCTTTGCCTAAACCAAATCCTGGTAGCAGGTTGGTGTAGTAGAAAAAGATGTACTGCAGCACTATCGCCAAGAGGAAGTACGGCATGGAGTATCCTATTATCGCTATTACCCTTATGGTCTGATCGATGATTGTGTTTTGCTTGGCAGCAGCTATAACTCCCAGGACTATGCCCTGAACTATTATGAGGATCTCTCCCAGTATCGCCAGCTGTATTGTAACAGGATAATATGTCTCTAAATCTCGTATCACAGGTCTATTTGTCATCATTGATGTGCCCCAATGCCCCGTTAGGAGATCTCTTGTGTAGAGGAAAAATTGCTCCCATGGGGGCTTATCCAAGTAGAATTCTTTTTTAAGAACCTCTAAGACCTGTGGATTTACCTTATGAAAGAATGCATTTTTAGCGGGCATCGCTGGCACTACGTGGGAGACAATGAAGGTTATCAGAATCACGCCTATCAGCGTGGGTATCCAAGTGGCGAGTCTTCTCATTAGATAGTATTTGAATTCCGACATCAGCCTATCAGGAGGGGGGTTCATAAAAAATCTTTATTCTTTCTAAAGGAATTCTAGGAGTTGGAGAACTGACTTTTCTCCGCTCACCGCTAAGCACATTCCCTTGTCCAGATTAATTAGCAGTTCCCCACACGAGATCTTCTAGCTAAATTGACGTAAATAAAAAGGAAAAAGAAGGGTTAGGAATCTCATAGAACAGATTTAACGGCAGTTATTTCTTCGAACTCGACTGCGCCATCGCCGTTCTTGTCAACCCACTTGACTATAACAAGCTTGGCGGATAAGGTCATCTGAGTAGCATACAGCAGAGCTGCCTCTGTTCCAAACCTGTTGGTTCCGGCCACGTACAGGTTGCCGTTCTTCAGCATCACTACACCATAGTCCTCCTTACCCCATACGCTCTCATAGACTGTTTCGTTAACCTTCATGAAGCCTCTACCGAACTCTATACCCATGCCAGAGAAGGCCTTCTTAGTGAACGGGTTGGCCATCGGACCGCCGACGAACATGTTCACCTCCTGTGGACCAGTTACTACAGGCTTACCGGGCAGGTACTTGGAGACTATCTCCTGATCCACCCCGGTGACAGCCACCACGGAGTACTTCTCGGAGGTGACAAAGTAGTTTATTCCGCTCTTATATACTGCCTTTATTCCCTCGAATCTGTAGCCACCCCACATCAGCGGATAAGCGTAGTCGTCGGGATCATTGTAATCGGGAGCCCATCCAAGGATGGCTACCTGGAAGTCGCCAGTGCCTATCTTCTTGAGATAGGTTGGCCAGGTGAGCGCCTGAGCCTTGACATGGAAACCGAGCTTACTCCAAGTGTTCTGAAGCACAGTAGCCATCATCTCACGGTTCTTGTTGCCCTGATTGTAGTAGATCGTTATTGTGTACTTGGAGGGATCCACTCCGGCCCTGGCCAAGAGATCCTTGGCCTTGGCAAGGTCGAGGTGATAGTGGAACGGAACTTTGTCAGTCCAGCCGGGCATGCCTTTGGGTATGACGCCGGTTACAGGCATCAGGTGTCCTCTATATATAGCATTGATTATGAAGTCATAGTCCACAGCCCATGCGAGGGCCTGCCTGACGAGGGTCTTGTCGAACGGATCCTTGCGGCAGTTAAGGTATACATGCACTATGTCGAACGTCGGTCCCAGCCAGGGCATCTCAAACTTCCAAGTCACTCCATTGTATATGTACTCCTTGCCCTCGAGTTTGTACTCGGATATCGCAGCCACAGCTCCAGTGTCAGCCTGACCCTTAGCGAGGGCCATTATCCTAGTCTCCTCCTCAGGCACTATTTTTATGTCAACCTCAGTCAGTTTTGGTTTCGGAGAGCCCCAGTAGTACGGGTTAGCCTTCAGAGTTATGTGATCCTGATGCTTCCACTCAACCAGGTAATAGGGACCGGAGCCACATGGGTGTTCGTGAAGGTATTTGAGGGCCAGAGGGTCGTCCTGAGTTGCATGTTTCTCAACGAAAGTTTTAGAAACTACATCTCCCAAGTTAGTGGCCAGACACGGAAGTATGGCTAAGTAGGGCCTCTTGAGCTCAACCTTGACGTAACCGGCTATCTTAGTGCAGTTGCTCTGCCAAGGCACGTAGGAGAACTTCGTCTTAAACAGGTTGTACCACTGGTCGAGAGAGGTGATGAAGTAGGTGGATCCCAGCACTGGAGCGTAAGCTCCCTTACTTAAGGCAGCCTCCACCTCGCTTTTGTTGACAGTAACGGCCTTGTCTATGAAGTCAGCCAATATCCATTCGGGATAGTCAACCTTTGCGTAGTTAGCACTCTCAATTATCCTGTTTATCGAATAAGCCACATCCTCAGGTGTGAGCGAGTAGGTTGTCTTGTCCCATGGATCATAGAACTTTATCCCATCCCTTACTGCCAGGTAGAGCGTCTTTCCATCGGGCGAAAGAGCCCAAGCATAAGCTACCATTGGAACTACGTGATAGGAGTCGTTACCCCAGTACCAAACTATTCTATCGTATATCTGCTCGTCGATCCCCCAACCACTAGTTTCATAGGTCTGAGCTGGGTCCAAGGATTCAGGGTCGCCTATATCGAGTATAATCAGTTTGTCGGGATTAGGTGCTTTGGGATCCTTCCACAGAGTGGGGTAATACTGAGCAGCAAGCACAGGGTTGAAGTAAGGAACGTGAAGCCAGTTCCAGCGGTGGGCCCTGGCCTTGGCTTGCCCAATCCATATTAGAGGAACTTCATAATTAGATATTGCTTGTATCACGTTGTACATCTTAGTCCTCAGCACGGGATCGGTCTCGTATTTGGCAGCGACCATGAGGGCATCAAGAGTTTTGTTTGTATAGAAGCCGGGACCTATGGTGCCAAAGGCTATCAGCTTATTCGGGTTCGGGGGTGTGGCCTTATCATAGCATACATAGAGACCAGGTATTTCAGGTATAGGGATACAGGTCCCTTCGTCAGTTCCCTGAGCAGCCACGCCCTGTAAGGTCGGCCCTATTAGAAGGACTAGCACTACTGCGGTAACAACAAGCCACCTAACTACCTTATGCATTCCTAGATCACCCTCCTGCGCTTCCGCAGGACTTCAGGCTTTCAGCCAACAACCTCTTAGGTGGATTTATTTATTAAGTTTTTCCGCGAAAGCGAGTCTTACTGAAGGAAGACCATAATTCAGGATGTGTTAATGAGAAGAAGATCAACATATCTCCGGTATCTGTACCTCAACCTACAGAAGATTTGGGTGGGCTCTCATATAATACAGTCAGTTGCTGATGGCTCTTTTCCAACGGAGTAACGCCTTTCACTCTTGCGTTGTAGGTGATCCTTTCATCTTCCCGTTGCTTGCAAGACCATTCCTTTGGGAAGAGGATACGCAAGAGGGCAGGTTGGTAGTTAAGCTTAAGTACAAAAGAACCTTTACAACTTCACGCTCTACACAGTAAGACGGTCTACCTTATCAACGAGAAATACTTACAGTACGAGTCAGGCTTATCACTTGGTCAAGCACAACGGGAGTTACAAACTGCTTCCTTCATAAGTTGTACAGCAGACGATGAGGGTCATTGACGGAGCCATGCATTCTTTATTCCATATCCTTAACAAGAGAAGGAAGGGAAACTACAACCGTTCAGTTTAGCTGTCGGAATATTTACCGAAAAGGAGGGCATGTTCAAGATTAATGGGGATAAGCTAAGCCCGAATGGGCACAGGCTCTTGAAATATGAATGTGGTTTGAAAGCAGATAGAGATGTTGTTAGTAGTTGGAATATTAGGTTAAGAGGTTTGAAATCTTTAAAGATAGATGTGGGGAGTTCCGTTCCCCCCTGAAAACCCGTCGATGAGCGGAGATGGGAGGTTCTCCGCTACAAAAGTCTCGAAAGCTATAAAAGTAGCAGAGAACCAGAACAGGCCAAACTCCTCACGAAGCTCCACCCTTTAGAGTGGGGTAGTTCACTAATCTCTTAGCAAACGAGCTCTAGAGAGCTAGAAAAGCACTTTAGTTTAACATCGTATTGAACATATAATTTTAGGTGATATTGATGAAGTTGCTCTTTCTCGTTTTAGATGGGGCCCCAGACGGTTTTAAAGGAGAGTCTTGCCTCGAAAAAGCCATAAAACCTAACCTGGATGGACTTGCATCAGAATCCCTGTGTGGACTCATGTACACGGTGGGGAGTGGCTATGCTCCAGAGAGTGATGTGGCAGTCATGTCTATACTTGGTTATAATCCTCACAGCCACTATACAGGTAGAGGTCCTATAGAGGCTGTAGGAGCAGGTCTGGAGTTCAGGGATGGATGGCTCGCCCTGAGAGCTAACTTCGCTACAGTAGATGAGAGCTTTAAGATAATAGACAGAAGAGCTGGAAGGGATATCAGGCCTGAAGAGGCCAAGGAGCTTGCCTCTCTGATTGATGGCATGAGGATAGATGAATGTGAGGTCCGCATCAAAGCCACTATAGGACATAGAGCTGTGGTGGTTTTCAGATGTGAGGAGAAGCTTTGTGGAGAGATAAGCAACACTGATCCAGCTTACGAACGAGTCGGGAGGATAAGCACAAGCAGAAAGGAGTACATCCCCTTCGTAGCAATATGTAAGCCTTTATTAGATGATGAAAGGGCTAAGCTCTCCGCTAAACTCGTGAACGAGTTCACGAGGAGGTGTTACGAGATCTTGGACTCTTCTGAGGTAAATGAGAGGAGGAGGGCTGAAGGAAGGCTGGCAGCCAATATACTCCTCATGAGGGACGCAGGATCAGAGCTCCCCAAGGTGGAACCGATAAATAAAAAGTTTAGGAGATCTTTTGGTTTTATAGCTGAGATGCCTGTGGAGAAAGGGATAGCCAGGGTTCTGGATATGAGCGCGTGGGAGGTTCCATCTCCAACAGGAAATCTCGAGGAGGACCTCCCGTCCAGAGCTGAAGCAACCTTAGCTCTTATGGAGACTGTTGACGTCGCTTATGTCCACTTAAAGGGACCTGACATTTACGGTCATGATGGTGATCTGGAAGGAAAGATCAAATCCATCGAGTTGATAGACTCTCTGTACGTCGGACCTGTGATGGAGAAACTGGAAGGTTCTGCCGTGCTTGTGACCTCGGACCATTCGACGCCTTGGTACCTCAGGTCCCACTCAGATGATCCCGTACCTACAATACTTCGTATACCTGGTATGAGAGGGGATCTCTCCACAAAGTTTTCGGAGAAGTCATGCAAGAACGGTTCTCTGGGGATCATAGATCACGGTTGGATGCTTCTACCCATGGTTTTCAAAAAGCTAGAGATGAAGGAGGGATGACCTCCTCTCATGTCTAAAAGGGATTTTACCTTCTGTCGCTAAGAAGGCCCGTCCATAAGGGCGGAGATGAATTAGGGGAGTTGGTGGTAGTTACTTTCTGTACTCAGACTTCGATGAAATATCGATGAGATCGTGGCTATACACTGCGGTCGGGGGCTGTAGTGACCCAGCCCGAAGGAGTGTGCATCACAAAGCTGCACACTACCCAACCTCCGTAAGGCTTCCGGTGGAAGCCCCCTAGAGGGCGAGGAGGTCACTTGGGTAAACGAGGAGAATCTAACATGATTGTGAAAGAAGAAAAAGGTAGGAGCAGACCTCGAACAAGGAAATGTTTAGATCTCTGAACGGATATTTTCCAACGTTATGTCACTTGAAAGCCCTCAAACCTCGGTCAGCTTCTCCTTAACTGCGGCTCTGGCAGCCGCCAGCCTGGCGACGGGTATCCTGAACGGTGAGGCACTGACGTAGTCGAGCCCTGCCTTGTGGAGGAACTCTATCGATGCAGGATCTCCTCCATGCTCACCGCAGATTCCTATCTCTATATTCGGGTTCGCTGCCCTCCCTGCCCTGACACACATCTCTATGAGCTTACCCACTCCCTCAACGTCCAGCGTCTGGAACGGGTTGTCCGGCAGAATCTTCTCCTCCAGATAGATCGGTATGAACTTGTTCTCTGCGTCATCCCTGCTGAAGCTGAAGGTGGCTTGGGTGAGGTCGTTGGTCCCAAAACTGAAGAACGCAGTTTCTTTGGCTATCTCGTCGGCCGTGAGACAGGCTCTGACGCACTCTATCATCGTGCCTATCAGAACCTTGTGCTCCCTACCATCTTTCATCTTAAAGATGTAAGCGGCTGTTCTGTCCTCCTCCATGAACTCTATACCGTGAACCCTAGCAACATCCTTTAACATGGGAAGTATGGCCTTCTCCTTTACGTATATGATCTCATTGACCTCGGAGACCTGGGGAATCATTATCTCCAGTTTGGGGTTCCTGCCCTCCTCCATCAGCTCGACGGCCGCCTCGACCATGGCCTTGGTCAGGTAGTAGTAGATCTCGGGATAGGTAACTCCCACCCTGACGCCTCTGTGTCCCATCATCGGATTGGCTTCCTGCAACACCTTCACTCTTCCATACAAGCGCTCTAGCTTTCCTATCTCCTCTCTAGGGCCGTTTCTCATCTTGAGATCAAATATCTGGTGAAGGATCTCCTCGGAGCTGGGCAAGAACTCATGAAGAGGGGGATCTATCAGCCTTATTATCACGGGCTTACCGTCCATAATCTCGAGTATCTCCTTGAAATCGGGCTTTATCATCTCGGTCAGTTCCTCCAAGCGCTTTATCCTCTCCTCCCTCGTCTCAGCTAGTATCACATTCCTGAGGACTTCAAGCCTCTCAGGTTTCCTGAACATCCTTTCTATCCTCAGAAGCCCTATGCCCTCTGCTCCGAACTCAAGCGCCTTCCTGGTGTCCTCTGGCAGATCAGCGTTGGCCCTGACCCCGAGCTTCCTGTATTTATCCGCCCAGTTCAACAGCTCCTTGAGCTCCGGAATGAGGCCTGGCGTCACCGTGGGAACCTCTCCAAGGTATACCTTCCCAGTGTTCCCGTCTATCGTGATGAAATCTCCTTCCCTGACCACAACATCTCTCACCTTGAGGTACCTCTCCTCCTCGTGCACTTCCACGGCCTCAGCTCCCACTACGGCGGGCTTGCCCATAGCTCTCGCTACCACAGCGGCGTGACTTGTCATCCCGCCTCTGCTGGTGAGCACGCCTACAGAAGCGTAGAATCCGTGTACATCATCTGGCTTGGTCTCCACCCTGACCAATATGATCTTCTCTCCTCCTCTTGCCTTCTCGACAGCATCATCTGGGTGGAACACAGTCTTCCCAGACACAGCTCCTGGAGAAGCTGGTAGACCCTCAGCGATGGGCTCAGCCTTCACCTTTGGATCTATCCTGGGATAAAGGAGCCTGAGAACGTGTTCAGGAGAGACCTTGAGCAAGGCCTCTTTCTCACTGATTATCCCCTCCTTGGCCATGTCAACAGCTGTCTTGACCCTAGCGAGAGGGGTCATCTTGGCATTTCTCGTCTGAAGAAAGTAGAGCTTACCGTTCTCCACAGTGAACTCTATGTCCTGGACGTCCTTGTTTACCTCCTCCAGCTTCTTGGCGGCTCTGTATAACTCATCATACAGCTCAGGGAACCTCTTTCTGAACTCATCTATCGACATCGGGGTTCTTATACCAGCGACAACGTCTTCCCCCTGAGCATTAGGCAGAAACTCACCGTAGAGCTTGTTCTCACCATCAGCGGGGTTTCTGCTGAAGACGACTCCAGTACCACTGTCCCAACCCATGTTACCGAAAACCATTGTCACAACGTTTACAGCAGTACAATCCGCTATGTCTGATGATATCTTGTTCATCATCCTATAGAAAATGGCTCTAGGGTTCATCCAGGATCTGAATACAGCTTTTACGGCGAGCCTAAGTTGCTCCCATGGATCCTGAGGGAAAATTCCCCACTCCTTACTTATAACCTCCTTGAACCTATCCACCGCTTCCTTAAGACCTTCAACTGGTATCTCTGGATCCTCCTTGGCGTTGTATCTTTTCTTTATCTCCTCCCAGATCTCAGTGAACATCTCCTCCTTTATTTCCAGCACGATCTTGCCGAACATCTGGAGGAACCTTCGATAGGCATCATAAGCGAACCATTCGTTCCCAGTGAGATCTGCCAAGGTTTTGACAGCCTCATCGTTTAGGCCTAGATTGAGCACAGTGTCCATCATTCCTGGCATGGACACAGCAGCACCGCTCCTTACAGACACGAGGAGGAGGGTTCCATCCTCTCCTCCAAACTTCTTCCCTGATCTCTCCTCAAGCCTGTGCATCTGCTCGACTATCTGCTCCCACAATCCCTCTGGGAGATCAAGACCATCTATCGCATTCCATATTCTCTTCATGATCTCATCACGAACTTCAGGAGGGGGGTTCTTCTCAAACTCGAAAACCAAGCTATCGATCTCCTTCTTTCTACATAGATAGAAATCCCTGCACGCCTCCGTGGTTATGACGAAACCAGGCGGAACGTTGAGGCCTAGTTTACTCATAAGTATTAGACTGGATCCTTTGCCGCCAAACAGCTTTTTATTTCTCCAATCAGCCTCATCAAACATATACACGTACTTCTTGGTCATGAGACCGCCTCTCCTAGAGCTGGCAATGGATAAATTTATTCTTAACCTGACTGAAGGTTCTTTAACACTGCGAAGTAGACAAGCAGCGGTCGGTGACTATGAGGCTGAAGGTCCTCATCCATCCCAATAGCAGAATGGAGAGGGTGGAGAGACATGAGGGATATATGGAGGTCTGGATCAGGGAGCCAGCTAGGAGAGGAAAAGCCAACAAACGCCTGGTGGAGGTTGTGGCCGAACACTTCGGGATCAGGAGGTCCAAGGTGAGGATAGTGGAGGGGTTCACCTCGAGGGAGAAGGTGCTGGAGATCGATCTAAAGAAGTGATCTCGATGCACTTCGGGTTCAGCTATATCACTGAACTGTTCCCTGTATATCTCGCTGTCTTCTCAATGAGACTGAGCTTTGGGCTTGTGGTCTTCACGCTTCCACTCTATCTCGGAAATCATTATCTTTCCATAGGCCTCGTGGCCTCCTCATATCCCCTGCTGGAGCTTCTGTCGATATTTCCTTTAGGCATACTATCGGATAAATACGGAAGAAAAACGGTCCTGGTGATGGGTCTTCTGCTGTCGGCGTTGGATCTTCCCTTGTTCTCCCTCACCAGAAGTGTGGTGTTGCTAGCTGGAATACATGCCATTCAAGGATTGGCAGCTGCCGCGGTCATGGCGAGCTCGTTGGCCGCCATATCCGATAAAGCAGAGAAGAGCCACAGAGGAAGAGAGATGGGGGTCTTCGACTTCTCTAACATGGCCGGCTACATGCTCGGCTTTCCTCTCTCAGGCCTACTGGTGGATCTTACCAGGGAGCTGAGGATCTGCTTTTTCATTGCCTCCCTGATAGCAGCGATCGGACTGATCTTTGCCATTAGGGTCCTTCCATCGGAGAGGCCACCTTTTCCCGAGATAAACGTCGTGGAGAGGATCATTCTCACGATGAGGAACATAAAGATAAGCAGAGAGGCTCCTTTATTGGCGATCCTGTGGTTTATCGTCATGATGTACGTAAGCTTCGTCCTCTCATTTGGATCCTCTCTCTGGAGGGAGATATCCAGAGGCTCAGGACTAGGCTTCACGGAATTCGGTCTTGGATTTGGCCTCATCATATCGATCTTAGCGGTTACTCAACCAACTCTGGGAGCCATATCAGACAGAATAGGAAGGGATAAATCACTGCTGATAAGCAGCTCATCCATAACGGCCCTACTCGTTGTGTTCGTCTTACTGCTTCAGGGATCTCTCGATCTCCTGATGGCAACACCTTTGGTGGCGTTCTTCGGTATCGGAGCCCTCATGTTCTCTCCAGCTGGTTTGGCTGCCCTGGCGGACGCCTCCATGGAGGAGGTGAGAGGATCCTTCATGGGTTTCTACAGCTTCACAATGAACCTGGGCAACCTTACAGGTCCTGTGGTCGGAGGAATTTTTCTGAGCTGCTTCGGGATGAGGGAAGGGATAACAGCAATGCTGATCTTGGGGGTTCTCCTGACGGGAGGATGCTCCTTATCCCTAGCAAAAAAAACCTTCAGAGGAGGTTCTCCTTAAGAGCCTTTCTGGCAAGCTTCAGAGCCTTCCTACCCTTGTCAGTAAGTTTATAGACTTTTCTTCTCTTCTCCCATGATCCCTCTATCATTCCAAGTCTTAAGAGGCCGTAGATCACTGCATATACCGTGGTAGCTCCCATCTTAGCTCTGGACATCTCGAGTATCCTCTTCCTTATTCCATATCCATGCATTGGTTCTTTATCTATTATAGCTAACACAAGGAATGGCAGGAGATCCTTCCAGACGAGATCCTCGGGCTTCTCAGATTCCCTCTTGGGCCTCGCCATCTCTGATTCACTATTACATAAAATCTCTACTCCTATATTTAAACTTTATTTAACGACAAATTCATTGCGAAAAGCCGGTTATCTGCTTGGAATCTCTGGTTCAGATCTGGCTCACAGGGATCTAAACCTGAACAGCTTGAGAACCTTCACCCCTCTGAGTCTAGATATCCTCTTAGCGAGTTCCTCTATGGCTCCGGGATCGCCCTTGACTACAGTAACTTCTAAGCAGGTCCTCTCATCTACATGCACGTGCAGGGTAGAGATAACCTCCCCTATGTATTCGTGCTCCACTTCCAGAAGCCTCTCGGCAGTTTCAGCGATCTCATGGTCGTACAGAAATACGATCACTCCGAAGGGGGCGCCCTCTCCCTCCTCCCACTCATACTCCGTCATCAGGATTCTTATAGCCTCACCGATGGCCTGAGATCTGCTGGAGAAACCCCTCCTCCTCACAAACTCATCAAACCTATCCATGAGATCCTTAGGAAGAGATATACCCGCTCTGACAACCTTCTCGGACATGTCCAACACCGAAATTCAATCCAAAACATTACTCGAGGGCTCGACTCTCAGCTCGTCGGCCAGCCTTATCACTGATGCCAGAGATAACTTCATGTCGTCCTCACTCAGGTGTTCTCCCTTCACGTTGGATACTATGATCACCCTGCCGTGCTCGTCCGAGGCATAGTGTGCGAAGTTGTAGTCCCAATTCTTCATCAGAAGCCATCCTTCTCTACCCTCCACCGAGACGGGGAGATTGGAGAAGACCACGACCAGGTTATCGGAGGAGACTATGTCTATCTGTAGGCTGTCCCACCTATCCGTCTTCCATACTGTGGTGAAGAGCGTAGCGTCCCTGAGCTTCTTCTTCTCGAACCTCACACCTATAGCGTTTAGTATATTCTCCACCCTAGACCCGAGGTCCTCAGATTCACTCATGAGACACACTGGGAAAGTTATTATTCCGATCAAAATAAAAAGGTAGGGGTGATTTCTTGACGAACCCTTCAGATCTGGCTCACAGGGTATCGACGCTGACAGCTGTGTTCCTAGCTATGTTAACACTTGTACTCGGCTTAGCAGGATCAGCTGGCGTGATCCAGATAGGGGAGGACTCCCTGATCATGATACTGCTGGGAGCAGCGACTCTAACGGCGCTCATCCTCTATCTCAGGGATTTCGACTGGGGTGCTTGGATCGGAGCTATCTGCTTGTTGGCGAATGCTTACTATCTTGCTTGGCCATCCGAAAACTTCCTGAACGGATTACCATTTCTCATGAATTCACATAGATATCTGTCTGTGCTTTACGGGCTGGTGAGCCTGGCGTTCATAGGGACATCCTCGGGGCAGCTGCCCTCGATGGCTCCGGCCTCAGCGAGTTCGATGAAGACGAGACCGCAGTCAGCTCTAAGAGAGGTCACGGAGGAGATGGACGAGAGCATGTTCAAATACTCTTTGGAGCTTCCAGATGGGAGGAGGCTCGGGGTTATGGACGACTACAGGGTGTTCGGGAGGAAGGACTTCGAGAACCTCGTTCCGAGGAGGAAGCTGAAGTACATATCCTTGAGACACTTCCTCATACGGAGGGTCAGGGGGAGCTACATGCTAAAGGATCTCCACAGCACCCACGGCATCGTTGTAGACGGACACGAGCTCCTTCCAGGTGAGGAGGTTCCTCTCAGGTATGGAAGCACTATAGACGTGGCAGGGGTTTTGGAGCTGATCTTCTATCCAAAAAGGGAGGAGAGGAGGATTACCTCCTCCTCACGAGGAGGACGACCATCGCCACGATGAGCACCAGAGCAGCAGCGGCGATGATAATCTCGGAGGTTAATAGCGAGCTGACAGTTGTCTTGCTCACGACTTGGCCTGAGGTGGATGTGCCAGCAGAAGTCTTCTCAGTTAGGTTGAATACCCTGGTCACATGGTTGCCGGCCAGATCCGTGGCCTTAACCTTCAGCTGTGTCCTGTCCGAGTAGGGTATCCAGACGATGTAACTTACGGTTCCGTTGTTCGATGGCTGAAGATCCACTAGAGGAGGCCTTCTCCAGGATCCGGAGGAGTTGTACTCCACCTCCATCGGACCCGGTCCCCATCCGGAGTCGCTCTCCTTCAGATAGATCAACAGCCATGAGCCTCTCCCTGTGTGGTTCACCACCTCAACTGACGGAGGAGATAGGTCCTTGAAGGAGTACATCACGATGCTGATGATGGACTTGGCCGGAAGCTCAACTCCCTCGAACACCACGAACTTGTACTTATCACCTACAATCACCTTGAACCTGGGCTCAGTCGTCCCGGAGAACTTGAGCTTCATCTTGCCGATGTTCGCGTTCTTTGGAAACCTGAACACAACCCTCACGTCCTTGAACTTCTGCTTCAGCTCGTTCATAGCGAAGAAAGACACATCTCTGTGCTTACCATCGTTGTTCACGTAATAATACTTTAGAAGTCCTATCTGATAGGGCTCGACGTCCTCTCCGGAATCAAGGGGTATGGAGTTCGGATATTTGGCAAATCCAGTGTCGTCGTAGTAGGTGGTACTCAGATTGATCGTGCCGTTGGAGTAAATGCTCAAAACCTTGTATCCCCTTATGTCGTGCTTTCTTATATCGTAAGCTATGGCCGCGGGCGATATGAAGTAGTGTCTATGTCCCTCAGAGTCCACAACCACGACGTTCAGGTCGGTGTGTATGTGCTCAGATGTTATCAACCTCACGTCGTGCTTGAGCACCAGATCGAACAGGTACTTGGCCTCTCTCGGGTGCTCCGCCCAGCTCGGATATATGTATCCGTTGCTCAGGAACTTGTTGAAGTCATCGGTAGAGTTCACGGTGAAGTTGTAAATCCCGAGCTCCTTGAGCCTCGGATTGAACAGCGGGTGATGGAAGGCTACGATCTTAAAACATCCCTCATTCTTGGACATGACCTCATCGGCCCAGTGAAGGTATTTCATCCTGACCCATCCATCCTTGTCGCTCGGGAGAACCACAATCAGAAAGTCTCCTATTCTGACCGAGTAGTTCAGCGGTCCAACTATGCTCTGATATATGCCCGCCTCTCCGGTGCTCTCGTACTCGTGATTGCCGACAACAACGTAGGTAGGGACTCTCAGCATCATGAATGAGCCCAGAAAGTACTGCCAAGCGGACTTTATCACCGGTGTCTCCACCAGATCTCCCAGGAAGATTGCCACGTCAGGGTTGATGAGGTTTGCCTCGCGCACAGCCTCGTAGAGGTAGGGAGCACCTGTGGGAGTCTTCACGTCACCGAAGAGGAGGAATCTGAGGTGGGTTGGCCAGCTCCTCAGAACCCACACGGAGTTGGGCTCCACTACACTTCCTGAGGGTGTCTCAAGCGTCAAGTTGTACAGACCCGGGAGGACTTCCTTTGGAAGGCTGAAGGAATAGTTGACCAGCTTTCCCTGCTTCTCAGATTTCACTAAGGACAGATCATAGCTTCTGAACTGACCCACAATCTTGGCAGACTTGACCCCCAGGGAGCTCACCACAAGGCAGCTGATCCTCCCTCCGATAAGCACCGGCTCAGGCACCGAGAATAGCGGATATTTCACCTTATCAGCATAGAAGACCACATGAGCTTTTGGGAGAGCTGCGACGGACATGGGGGGAAGTGCTAGGAAGACAAGGAGCGCTGCCCAGAGCAATCTCACGCGCATGCAGTCACCAAGACTCATGGGGTCAGGGAAAAATTAAAGTCTGAAAATTGAAAAGTATAAACTAGGTGAGAGAACGACGTCGAGAGGCAGATCATAGTTCCTTGGAATAAGCCATCGCCTCCTCCTCTGGATGGAGAATCAAGACGTCCTCAGAACTTGCATACAGCTTGATCTCGGATCCAGTCTCAGCTCTGAAGTTGGAGCTCACGTTAGCAGTGATGACTCTTCCGTCGCTTATCTTGAGGAGTATTTGGGTGTATGATCCTGCGAAGGATATCCACTCAACAGTCCCCCGGAAGAGGTTCTCTCCCTCCCGCACCGAGAAGGACTCAGGTCTTATTATGCAGAACGCCTTGTCCCCTTCGTTTAGGGGCTTCCCTGTCAGAACTCCCCTCAGCTTAAGGCCGTTCACGACCACATCCACCAGGTCGTTATGTCTCCCAATGACTTTTCCTTTGAGGATGTTGCATCTTCCCAGAAAGGTGGCCACAAACAGGTTTTTTGGCCTTCTATAGACCTCAGACGGAGTTCCCACCTGCATTATTCTTCCGGCGTTCATCACGGCTAGTCGATCCGACATGACCATGGCTTCCTCTTGATCGTGGGTCACGTAGATTGTGGTCAGCTCCAGCTCCTTCTGTATCCTCTTGATCTCAGTCCTCATCTCTATCCTAAGTCTTGCATCTAGGTTGGAGAGCGGCTCGTCCAGAAGAAGTATCCTCGGCTCTATAACCAAGGCTCTAGCAAGGGCCACCCTCTGCTGCTGACCTCCTGACAGCTGTGTGGGGTATCTATTCTCCATTCCCACGAGCTTTACGAGCTCCAGTATCTTTCTGACCCTCCTCTTCACCTCATCTCCTGGGAGCTTCATAACCCTGAGTCCATAGGCTATGTTGTCGAACACAGACATGTGAGGCCAGAGAGCGTAGTTCTGAAAGACCATGCCCGTTCCTCTCTTGTAGGGAGGAAGTTCAGTCACGTCCAGATCATCAAAGTAGATCTTCCCCTCATCTGGATGCTCTAATCCAGCTATTATCCTGAGAAGGGTTGTTTTTCCGCATCCACTCGGACCCAGAACTGTGAAGAACTCTCCATGATTTATGTCCAAGGAGACACCGCTCACAGCGGTTACCTCCCCAAATCTCTTGACCACGTTCTCCAACCTGACCCTCACCATCTCAGACACCCAGGAAGGCAACCCTCTGCTTGAGCAGATAGTTGGACACGGTCATCACCACAAGCTGTATGCTCATGAGCAAGACGCCCAGAGCAGCGGCCACGCTGACAGTCCCCACAGCACCACTAGAGTATATGACCTGGCTCATGTAGAAAGTTATCGGTCCCTGTTCTGGCTTCAAGCTGCTCAAGGTTATGCTCGTGCTGACCTCGTTCATCGAGTAGACAAACGAGAGGAGACCTCCTCCTATCACATTAGCTGCTATCAGCGGTATGGCTATTGTAGCGAAGGTCCTCCATCTATTTGCTCCGAGATTCAGAGCAGCCTCCTCCAGGCTTTCATGTGTCTGCTGAAGTCCCGCGAATACTGATCTGGCGGTGAATGGTATTCTTCTGACTGTGTAGGTGAATATCAGCAGAAATCCCGGATTCAAGAAGGGGTCGAAGGGAGTGCCCGAGAAGAACGTCGCAAAGAAGAGCAGGTAACCGACAGCCAATATTATACCGGGAACTGCTATGGGAACAGTGACCAAGCTGTCCAAGGCATCCTTTCCTGGTATCTTCCTCCTGGCTATGACGTATGCAGCGCTAACACCGACCACCAACATGAGAATGGTGGCCATCGACGAGTACGTGAGGCTGTTCATTATGGATCGAAGCACGTCCGGCTCGCTGACGAGCTCACTCATGAACTGAGGTGTGAACGCTGTGGGGACTGGAAGACCATTGTAGGCCCAATCGCTCATGGCAAGCACAACGACGCCTATTTGTGGAAAGGAGGCGGTGATCACAAGCCCTAACAGGAACAGATAGACAGCGATAAGTCCTAGAGGGCCCAACTTCCTGATTCTCGGATTAAACCTCCCTCCCTTGGAGATCATAGCATACTGCCTCAGGGTGACGTACTTCTTTATCGAGAGGAAGACGGCCACAGCTATAGCGAGCATTATCACCGCTAGGGCGTAGGTTGAGGCGTGAACCTGCTCCACTGATCCCAGACCTCCGATGAACTCGCTGTATATGTAGAAGCTTATGAGTTTCTGGTGAAGCCCGCTTCCAAAGGCTCCGCTAAGACCTATAGGAGCTCCTAAATCCTCCAGACTTATTATGAAGACTATGGCTGCTCCAGCAGCTATCCCGGGGAGGGCCAGGGGAAGCGTCACGCTCCTGAACACCTTGAACCCCCTGGCTCCAAGGGTCTCCGCCTGCTCCTCCATGGACGGATCTATGCTTATGAAGGAGCTGAGGGCGTTCAGGTAGACTATCGGGAAGAAACTTATGGTCTGGATGAGTATGACGGCTGGAAGACCGGATATCTGCACCTTAAATGGAAGCAGGCGGAGAATGTCGTGGAACACATAATTGAACAGGCCGTTCTGTCCCAGAACCTTGCCTATTACGAATGCGTTCACGAAGGGGGTGGCGAGCATTGGTATCAGGAGAACGACCCTGAAGAAGATCTTGCCGAGGAACTCATACCTCGCCATTATGAACGCAGCCGTCACACCCAAAAGTATGGAGAAAACGGTGACCGTGATGGCGACGAACAGGCTGTTAAACAGGACTCCGAAGTCAGGACCTCTGTTCCCCACAAACAAGAAAGTTCCGAGAGACGTCCTACTCATGTAGGCAAAGTTGAGATTTGGGGGATAGGTTACGAAGTTCGGGTCGGATAGCAGAGCTTGAAAGTAGTAGGAAGAAAGCCTTCCATTGTGGAAAAAAGCCCTGATCACCATGTAGAACAGGGGGACTATTAGGAAAAAAATCAGGATGAAGAGGGAAGCTGAAAGTTGGGTTGTTGTCAATGAGTCCAGTTCTCTCTTCAATCTCTTGGTGAAGCTGCTCATTCCACGAGCACCTGCTCTATCTCAGCTTCCCAAGATCTTCAGTGCCTCTTCATATCTCTTAACAGCCGCCTTGTACCACTCATCAGTTATCTTTTTCCTAAAGTCCACGTTGTTGAACAGCAGACTATTTATGCTCTGAGCGTAGCTCTGTGTGAAGGTCTTGATCTCACCAGTTCTCGGATCCTTAAACTGCAGCTTGGTTGGATTCGCCAGCATGTCTATGAGCTCCTCAAACTTCTGCTCTGATATCTTGCCCTCAAGCTTGGCCTTAGCGAGAGCCTCCCATGCCTGCTGGAGCTTGTCATGCGGCACGTATATGGTCCAGTGATAAAACTGGATGAGGCTGAACTCATAGCTGCTGGCAAGCGCATCACTGAACTCTATGGATATGAGGCTGAGAGTGTGCTCATAGGCTGCTTTGAGATCGCTCCTCTTCTTTCCCTCCGGTGTCTCAAACACCTTTGGGTTGGCGGGCATTCTGTTCACCTTCGGGTTGAGCCAGATCTTCTGGCCTTCGGGGCTCAACACCCAGGCTATGAAGGCCTGAGCAGCCTCCTGATGCTTAGAGGTCTTCAGAAGGGCAATGGGATCTCCGTTCACTATGGATCCATCCTTGGGGACGAGGTATCGACACACTTGTGGGTTCTCCAGCTGGGCTGTGTACCCATAGAAATCTATAGTGGTGCCTGCACCTATGTCGCCTCTTATGACGGCATCCCTCACCAGACCCGACTTATCGTATATTCGGGCGTTGGCTCCTATCAAGGTGAGGATCTCCCATCCTTTCTCCCATCCATAATCCTGCAGTATTATCTCAAACATCCTGGTGTTGCTGGTGCTGTACATGGCATCAGCTGTTCCTATGCTCGGTATCGGCAGAGTCTTAGCGTAGGTCTCGTTGGCGAGATCTATCCATCTCCCAGGTACTGGAAGACCTGCTTTCTGCAGATACTTCTTGTTTATCGTGAATCCAAAGGAGGATATGGCAGCAGCTACCCATACAGGCCTGCCTTGTGAATCAAATCTCTTCATCATGGCTCCAGCGAGCTTATCTGGTATATCCTTGGACGCTAACAAAACCTTCTGGCTTGTCATCGGAGCTAGGTAACCTTTGTCAGCCAACAGGTTGAAGAGGGTGGGTCCTCCTCCCCAAGCCACGTCTATCTCCTTTCCGGGCTTATTGGCGCTTGCCTTGATTATGTCTATCCACTCACCTGGATCAACGGAGAGCCATTCGACATTCACGATGTGGTACTCCTTAGCTAAATCCGATGCCAGAAACTCCTTTTTGGCGACGTCCAGTATATCATACCCATGTCTCGTTATGACCCTCAGGGTTATCCCTTGAGCCTGAGTGGTCGGTTTGGAGGGCCTCCTCCTTCCTCCCATGAGGAGGGCAGCTGCGAAGATGATTACTATAACCACAACTGCGGCGAATATAGCACCCCTACTGACGCCCTTCCTCCTCAAAAGTTTCACCACGAGCCCCTCACACATGTCTTCTCTTAAACCCTACGTCAGGAATCTAAATAAATCTATATAGATCTTTATAGTTAGTTCGAAAAAGGGTTTTTAATGAACCTTGGGGCACAGTTCCGGTGGACGAAATGAGAAGTTCTCTTGTTATGGCCGGGCTTCTTGCAGTCTTTCTCCTCTCTGTAGCGGTTCCCGTAACTGCCCAAGAAAAACCTCTGGTTGTAGTCTTTGCCAAGGGAATGCTGAAACCGGACAACTCACTGAAGTGGATGGAGGGAAACATAACTCAGGTGAAATGGAAGATCTACACTGACACGATAACATACGACGAAATAAAGGACGCATCCATGCTGATACTGGTGCAGGTCGACACCTCGCAGAAGTACACGTCGGATGAGATAGCAGTCATAAAGAAGTGGTTCGACCAGGGAGGGAAGACCATATGGGTTACCGGTGATTCCGACTACAAGGGAGGAGATTACCTGAGGATAGGGCCTGCAAACGATGTCCTACAGGCTGTGGGAAGTGTGCTGAGGATAGATAACTGCGAGGCCACAGATCCTCAGTCCAATGCTGGTAAGCCATACCGTGTGATAGGAATGATCTCTCCAGATCCCGCCCTAAAGTTCCTCGCGGATGGTGTGAGTCATGGCGTGTTGTTCCATGGACCCGGGCCTGTGGTCGCTTACGTCAATGGCCAGTGGAACAATTTGGTCGAATCCGCTCCTCAGAATGTCTACAGGATTGCTTGGACCAGCGATCAAGGAGCTGTTGCCGAGTTCGTCAAACCTCTACCTAAGGCGTTCGACGTGAGCTACAGAGGCAAGATGGTGCTCATGGCAGCTGAGATCATGTCCAACGGCGGCATAGTTATAGCCAGTGGTGAAGCACCTTTTGACCACTACAGAGGGATGTGGACCCCTGAATATCACGATAAACCACTATCAGGTCCTCAGTTTGTTACTAACACGGTTCTCTGGGGAGTTGGCCTCAAAGGATCTAAGCCATCTGCAGGAGGACCCTCTGCTGGACTGAGTCCTGTCTGGATAGCCGTTATAGTGATAGTCATAATACTGATAATCATAGCTGCCTTCGCCGCCACCAAGAAGAAGTAAACCGTGAAGATCTCTCCTCTCTCTTTTTCTCAGACCTTTTTCTCCAAAACGAGATCACGACTGAACTCCTGTTCTGGAGAATTGTCGAAAACGGAGTCAGAACCTAACCTGTGACTACAAGGGGCCTCCTCTGAACGAGGGCTGTTGCGATCTTCTTTCTAGCACTATCGAGCATCCTCCACAGAGTCCCTCTGGAGACACCCATCCGTCCAGCAGCGGTTTCTTGGTCTAAACCATCGAAGTAAGCGAGTTTGAAGGCCTCAAACTCATCTGGGGTCAGTAAGACAGCATTACAGTAGCCTGCCGACGGAATGAAAGGGGTTGGCACGAACGCAATGCCTCCCGTCCAGGAGCCTATGAACCTGGGCTTCATAGGTCTTCCTGGTCCTCTTCTCCTTCCTCGCCACCTATACAAAAGATCCCCCGTGAGGAACCTGATCTCATCAAATAAAAAAATCATAATCACAATATCACAATGTCCGTGCATTGTCGCGTAATCCTTTCCCTACCTTCAGTCTCCACCGTGAGGCCCTCACAGAGATTGAGAAGCGTGCAACACAGAACTGCTTCCTTCGGTCTGGGTCACGCAGCTCGTGCCACACCAAATTGCTGAGCTCTTTTCAGCACTTCATGTCCTTAAACACAAAAGCAGATCACCTCCAATCCAATCCTTTCGTTAAAACGGTGGGCTTTCTCAGACTTTCCTTAAACGGTTTTCTTCACAATCTCGGGTTTTGACCCAATCTTCCTCAAATACAAACTCATCCCCCAACAATAGGATCAGATCAGGAGGTCTGCCTTAGTGGATGATAAATCCGAGGTAGAACTTTAAGGCTTGAGGTTTCCAAGTGGAGTATGTACGACGTCGAGGAGTTCTGGGAGTTTGATCTCAGGATCGGCCTTGTGGAAGAAGCTGAGAGGATACCAAAGTCAAGAAAGCTGATAAAGCTCTTGGTGAACTTTGGAAGCGAGAGAAGGGTCATAGTCACAGGAATAGCTGATCAGTACTCACCTGAAGACCTCAAGGGAAAGAGGATGATATTCGTCCTGAACCTCAAGCCTAAAAGGATAATGGGAATTGAAAGTCAGGGGATGCTTCTCCTGGCGGAGGAGGGATCGGGGAGAGTACACCTCATAACAGTGGGCGAGGACGTCCCACCGGGAACCAAGGTCTGGTGACCCGATCCAGCAGATAGGCTAAAAGGCGCTGGTGGTGGACACCTGATCCATGAGGTTCATCAGCTAAGTAGAACGAGAGGCGCATGAGAAGTTGGGTCTGACCCGGAGTCATGCTCTCCAGAAGCTGTCTCTAGCGATACACTGCCCGGCTGAGGTAAGCTTCTTTAAGTTTTAGAGAGGCGAGTTTGTCGATGAAAGCGGTGGTGCTCGCTGCTGGCAGAGGTGTGAGGCTTCGCCCTCTGACCGACTCCATGCCGAAGGCGATGCTCCCCATATGCAACAAGCCATTGCTGGATCACATAATGGATCTCCTCAGAAGGCATGGGATCGACGAGGTGGCGGTGGTCGTCGGTTACAAGGAGGACGTTGTGAGGAATCATCTGAAGGGCAATGTGACCTTTTTCAGGGACGAAAAGATATGCGGAACCGCCTCCGCATTATATGCGGCCAAGGACTTCATAGACGAGGACTTTCTGTTGGTGTACGGCGATCTCTTCATAGACGCCTCTCTTGAGGGGGTGGTAGAAACCGAGAACTCCATGGCAGTCTACAGAGTTAAGGACGTCTCTAGATATGGAAAGGTGATCGTCAAGAACGGACTCCTCGCGAGAATCATGGAAAAGAGCGGGTCAGGAGAGGGCCTCATAAACGCCGGCATATATCACCTCGATCCGGAGATACTGGACTTCGTTGAGAAAACTCAAAGGAGTGAGAGGGGGGAGTATGAGCTCACCGACTCCATAACAATGCTCTCTGAGAAGAAGGGAATCAAAATCATTGAAATAGATGGGTACTGGAATGACATCGGATATCCTTGGGACTATCTCGACGTAAACGAGTATTTGCTCGAGAAGCATGGCATGATAGTTGGAGAGGACGTGGAAGTGTGGTGCACGTCCGTTGTGAGGAAACCCGTGGCGTTGGGGGACGGTTGCGTTCTCCGGGGATGTGTCGTGGAGGCCTCGGTCATCGGAAGAGGATGCATCATCGGAGAGTTCTCATCGGTGAGGAACAGCGTCCTGATGGACAGCACGCGTATATCCCCGAGCTGCACTATCTCTCACTCAGTGGTGTCTGACAACTGCTACATAGGTCCTGGCTCCGTTTTGAAGAGCACTCCCTTGGATGGATCGACGGTCAGAATGAGAATAAAGGGCGGGATGGTGGATAGCAAAAGGGAGAACATGGGTCCTCTCATAGGATCCGGAGCCCGCATAGGAGCATGCACCGTCATCATGCCGGGGGCAAAGATAAGCTCCGGCTCGACGGTGAGGGAGGCATCAGTTGTGAGCGCTTGACCTCAGCGATCCCAATATTTTTTATCCAAGTTTAAGTTCCTAGAAATCAATGGCCTCCGAGTATGTTGTAGCGACCCTAACCAATGCTGGCATGGACGAAAGGACTGCTAGGGTGATCTTAGAGAGAATTCGGAGATCTGGTCTCCTTGAGGATTTGGAGAACCTGTACGATGTGATAGGGCGAGCTAAGGAGTCCTTGGAGGAGGTGAAGGACAAAGATCCGACCACATACACTCGCCTTAGGGCGAGAGCTGAGGCGGCGGAGGGAAGGTTCAGAGAACTGATAGAGGATATAGGCAGGGATCCAGCGTTCTCGAAACTAGTCCGCCTTTCATTCCGGGTCGAGATACCTCTTCGCGTTCTCATTCCTTATAGAAATAAAGTAATAGAGATAAAAGATATATTTGAGGAGATATTATCTGAGTCGAGAGGAGCGGGTCCCCTATCCAGAGCCTCAATGGGAGTCTCCAAGGAAAGCTTATCGGAGATCAAAGGCGAGGTGGATAAAATAAAAGAGCAGATATCTCGAATGGAGGGTGAAGGCGTCTCTCTAGATTTCATTAAGGCTGACGTAAAGCGAGCTGAAGACCTCCTGTCTCGAGCTGATGAGACTGCCTCCATCGCGGCCATAAAAATGGTTCAGAAATCGCTGGATCAGATAAAAGGGGACATGAACAAGATAAGCGAGATAATAGCTAGAAAGGAGAGGATAATATCTGTTCTCTCCAAGGTTAAGAAGGTATGTCAGTACCTGGACAGGCTGACCTCCTCGGACATATACGAGGCCTTCTATGAGAGACTCTCCTCTCATATCTCAGCTGTAGAGAACGAACTGACATCGAGAGAGGATGTAGGCAGGCTGTTAGATGATACAAAAAGATTGGAAAATTACGTGAACACGCTTCTTGATCTGTATCCATTCATGGACCGCGGCATGAATCCGTTCGATGCACTCTCCTTGATGGAGGAGGGTCTCGATGTTCTGGATGCCATGAAGGCCGTCATGGCCGACGAGGGCCTGAGCAAGGAGGACAAGGCAGCCAGATGTCTGGACCTCATGAGGGGGAGGATAGCAAATGTGGACGAGTTCATGGAGATAGTCTCTGAGGCCAGGAGGTTGTATCCATTCTGGAAATCCTACATAATGAGCCTCCTCAAGGAGAAGGGTTACATGGTCCATGTGGATGACCTGGAGAAGATACCAAAGAAGTGGAGGGGACTCATAATGAGAATGGTGTCCTCCGAGGATGACGACATAGTGATGGAGGGAGATCTCGTAATTCACAAAAGAGCGATCTCTGATCAGGTGCTCGAGGAGGAGTTGAACAGCATTTATGAGGACGCCAGGATCCTTCGGGATGTGTTCGAGAAGCTGCTGAGGCTTGAAATTCCGTCTGAGGGTTTCATCAGTGATATCAACGACATCATCGCTGAGGTAGGGAGAATGAAGCGCGATCCGGATGAAGCATCCTTTCTTGAGGTGTACTCGATTAAAAAGAGGATCAATGAGATAAAAGACCATCTGAAATCACTGTTTTCTCAGCTGACATCTGAGGAGGCTGAGGAGGGAACGAATAAAGGTGCTGAATAATATTTAAAATAGTCCTAACGCTGGGTCCTACAAGGTGTTCCCCCGATGAAGTGGTACGGGGTGGGTCTCGGTGGAGCTGGCGGTAACATAATGGACACAACTTACGGATTGATGAGGGAGAACTTCATCGGTGTTTCTGTGTTCAACACCGCTGAACCAGATAAGGCAAAACTGAGCTTCCTCAAGGAGAGGTTTTTCCTCTTCGGGGATTTCGGGGGGGCTGGTGTCGGGTCAAAGTGGAAGGACTCCAGGGATGCCATAACTCAGGAGAAGTGGAAGAAGGTTTTTGTGGAGAACGTGGTCTCCGATGGAATAGCAGAAAGCCAGGCGGTTCTGCTCGCTTCCTCAACCGGAGGGGGTACCGGAAGTGGTGCCATACCAGTTGTTTCCGGTTATATTAAGGAGATCCTCTCCTCCGGCGGCAGGATTGTACAGCCCATGATAGCTGGCGTAGTTCTTCCCTTCAGGTATCCGAAGGAGACCATGAGATTCAGCTACAACACAGCCATCTGCTTGGCTAACCTTCTGGATAAGGTGGACGCCATCTTGATCGCGGACAACGATTATCTCATGGAGAGGATAACTCAGGAGACGCCCAACATAAGCGACGTCGAGCTTTTAGACAAGATAAATGTGAGCATCGCTGAGGCCTTGAGAGTTCTCTCCTCAGCATCTGAAACTCCAATAAAGGGTGGATTTAAGACAACCTTTGATTCTCAAGACCTCAAGAGCTCGCTGAGCATGTTCGAGGCTGCTCTCGTGGTTCCATATTACTTCAGAACCAGGGTGGATGTGCTGGGCGGCAGTCTGGAGTTCCTGGTGGAGGCAGCTCTTGAGGCGGGAGGTCTCGCGAAAGCAGATCCGAGCACAGCTATCAAGGCTGCCTTCGTCGTGAAAGGTCCTGAGACCTTGGTCACTGTGGACAACATCTTCCAAGCCAAGAGGGTACTTGTGGAGAGGATAGCTGGAGTTGACGTCCGGGAGGGAATTGCAGCGACTCCTCCGGACTCCAAGTATATAGAAATAGCCGTGCTGCTTGTGGAGCCCAAGATAGACAGGATAGATGAGGTAGCTGAGCAGGCCAGAGTATACTACGACCTGTTTGAGGATGACCTGACAGCGAAGGAGAGCACCCCCCGAGAGGAGTTCGAGTCGTACCTCAAGAGGCTCGAGGATCACATGAACAGGGTGGACACTAAGAGAGAGCAGCTAGTCAGGGTTAAGGGGACGATGCAGTCACCATAGTACTCCGACGAGGGACTCTCCTTGTCTACGGATGAGCTCAGAACTCTTCTGGAGGACAAGACCTCAGGAGCCTCTCGGATAGCTCTAAGGGCTGCTAAGGTCCTCTCATTGCTCGAGATGGATGAGGCGCTGAAGTGGGCCGAGATGCTTCGCAGAGCCCATCCGGAGATGATCCCTCTTCAGAACCTCAACTTGGTCCTCAGGTCATCTGGACTTGATGGTCTGAGGAGATTTCTCAATGCTCTGGAGACCGGAAGGGATTTGATACCTAGAAAGGCAACACTTCTCCTAGAGAAGCTTGGAGTAAGTCGTTTATCCACAATGAGCTGGTCTTCCACAGTTTTCGAGTGCATTTTGGCACTCCAACAGAGAGGCCTGCTGGACGACGTGCTCATAGGGGAATCTCTCCCGGGAGGGGAGGGCCACAGGACCTCAAAGCTTCTGTCTGAACGTGGAATCATCACGAGGGTGGTGCCCGACGCTCTTCTCCCGTGGTCATCGGTCTGTGAGAGAAGAGGAGTTCTGGTCGGAGCTGACGCCATCTACTCGGATGGAACCGTAGTCAACAAGGTGGGAACCATGCCCCTCGCCTTATCCTGTAAATATCATGACCTTCCGGTGATCGTCGTCTCAGATACGACGAAGATATGGCATAATCCGATAAGCGAAGAGAGAAGGCTCGCGATCTCCGAGATGTTCGATGTAACACCTCCCGATGCCCTGTCAGCGATAGTAACTGAGAGGGGCGTCTTCAAACCTCCGTTCAGGTTTTCCTCCTTCTGGATCTGATCTCCGCTCTGATTCTAGCAGCCTCTCTCCTGGACTCTCTGTGAGCTATGACGAGGGGATCAGGTTGCGGTCCTCTGAAGATGAAGTTCTCAGCTATCCTCCTGGAAGATTCCAGGCTGACTCTGTTTCCGGGAGACACAAAGATCTTCCTTCCCCTTCTGAGGACCCATCCCACATGGTCTCCATCCACGAGGATCCTGTCATCGATCACCCTTCCGACCAGGAGGGACTTAGCTACCCCTACCGATGGGACATCGAGAACTACCCCTAGGTGGCAGGCATCTCCAAACCTCTCCGGGTGTGCCAAGCCATGTCCATCGACGAAGAGGACGTCGAAGGAGCACCTCTTCACGACCATGACGCACGGTCTCAACTCTCTGAAAGCTAAGAAGGTTGGTATATAGGGAAAGACAGGCTCGGTTCTGACAGTCTTGACCTCCACAACCTCCCCACTCCGGTTCATCACAGCGCAGGAGGCTACAGCTATCTCAGGGCAACCGTCAACATAGGAGACATCGACTCCCGCTGCCAGCTCGATCTGATCTGGATCCAGAGAGTCCTCGAGAGACATGAAGCTTCTCAGAACCCTTTGCGAGTTCCTAGCTCTCTTCAGCACAGGAACTATCCTGATGCCGATCTCGTCTGGTTTCACCAAGTGATCCTCGGACACTCTCCCGCCTCTGATCTCCACGCCCTCCATCAGGAGAGGAAGCTTTGCCTCTCTTTGTATGGAGAGATCCTCCCTCACGACCTTGTACCACTTCTCAAAACCGCAGAGCCTTAGTTTTCTCACACAACCAGCCAGGTACCTGGCGGCCCTTCTCCATCCAAGGAGCTCTGCCAGAGATCCGTAGGTTATCACCTTTCCCTTTGGGAGCGAGTCGATCACCTGAGCTATGAGAATATCCACTCTGTTCATCTCCACACTGGGAAAGGATTAATACAGGCCCTCAATAAAAACCTCCTTTGGGTGGTCCAGCTGTCGGAGCTCGACCAGTGGACTCTAGAGATCCTCAAAGCTATGGACGAGATGGGAGGCTTAGCCACATGTAAAGAACTTGCAGGAAAACTCAGATGTTCTCCAAAAAGGCTGGCGGGGAAGTTGAGATGGGTCATCAAGCTAGGACTGATAAGGAGGATAGATAAGGGGAGGTTCGAGATCACGGACCTCGGTCGGTCTGTCTTGAGGTGATTCCATGAATGATCCTCTGGGAGAGATCAGGGAAGCCATAATCTCAGCTGTTAAGGAGGTTTCTCCCGTTCCTATAGAAGAAGTTCCATTGAGTAGAACTCCTCCGGGTCATGAGGGGCATCTAGGTACTCCCATAGGGTTTAAACTAGCTAAAAAACTAGGAATGAGTCCTGAGGAGGTTGCTGAGAGAATAGCTTCTGAGATGAAGCTTCCTTCTGGGGTGAAGAGGGTAACAGTGATGAGAGGATTCATAAACTTCGAGGTGGATAGAGATCTCCTCTTCAGGAGAGTTCTGGAGCTGGCGATCAGGGAGGAGCTCGGTAGAGATGGATTTTTCGGGAGAGTTATCGTTGAACACACGAGCGCCAACCCTGTCCATCCTCTGCATGTGGGGAGTGGAAGAAATGCCGTGATAGGTGATACCTTAGCAAGAATGCTCTCCTACATGGGGTTTGACGTTGATAGACGTTATCTCGTGAATGATAGTGGGCTTCAAATGGCTTACCTAGTTCTGGGATCCACGTTCTCACCTCCTGCTCCAAGTGACGTCAAGAAGGACCACTGGTATGGAATAATCTATGCAAGCTCCAACATGGCTGTCATGCTGAGAGAGGGAAAGAATGTCGAGGAGGTGAGGGTCAACCTGGAAAAACTTCGATCCAAAAATCGTGAGCTGGTGGACTCCGTGGTCGAGGGTGTTTCGAAGATGGATGATCCCTCGGCGAAGCTTCAAGAGCTGATACGCAGATACCAGTCTGGAGATGGGGAGATCTCTCACATGTTCAGGAGGTGTGCTGAGGAAGTTCTCTTGGGTTTCAAAGAGACCTTGAGCAGGTTGGGAGTAATACATGACGCCTTCGACTGGGAAAGCGATCTGATATGGTCGGGGCTCGTGAGGAGAACTGTGGAAAGGCTCTCCAGATATATAGGGGAGGAGGAGGGGGCCTTGTATCTGGATCTTCACAAGGCAGCGGAGGACAACGATGTGGTCCTCAAGGTCTTTGGATTCTCGTCGCTCGAGAAGTTCAAGCAATCGGTTCCCCAGAAATTCTTCCTCACCAGGTCCGATGGAACCTGGCTCTACACGGCCACCGACATAGCATACTCATGTTACAAGCTTGAGGAGCTTAAGTTCGACAGGTGCTACAACGTCGTAGGCGCTGAGCAGAAGGTTGAGCAAAATCAGGTCAGGTCGAGCATAGCTCTCATGGGGATAGATCCAGACCGTCTGGTGCACTTCAGCTATGAGATCGTGGAGCTCACCAGCGGCAGGATGAGGGGGAGGATGGGAACCTATCTCACACTGGACGAGTTAGTGGATGCCACAAAGAGGAGGGTAGAGGACCTTCTCAGGGGTAGAGGAATGAGCGACTCTGAGATCTCTGAGATAAGCGATAAGGTGGCTGTCGGAGCGATAAGATACGCTCTTCTAGCGGTGGATCCCAATAAGGTTGTCAGGTTTGACTGGAGCAGGGTTCTCAACCTCAACGAGAACAGCGGACCCTTCATTCAGTACTCCTACACCAGAGCGACTAGCATCCTTAGGAAGGCTGGATCAATGCCCACAAGCTTTAATCCATCGAACCTTGAGGAGGAGTTGGAGGAGGAGCTGATATTCAAGATTGCGGAGATGCCTTCGATAATGAGGTCATCGGTTGATCTCATGAGGCCAGACATGTTGATACAACACGCAAATGAGATGGCTCTGCTCTTCAACAGGTACTACGAAAAGTACCCAGTCCTAAAAGCCGAAGATGGTGTTAAAGAGGCAAGAATGTTCTTGGTAGCGGCTTTCAAGGGAGCGCTGGGCATCCTCATGGATCTAACGGGCATACCCAGACTGGACAGGATGTGAGTTCATCCCTCCTCTAGGAAGAGCTTTGGTGATGCGAAGGTCCCCCTCAAGACTCGGCTTTCTAGCTGAACAGTCTGAGCACAGCTCACCTCAGAGGCATTGGACTGGAGGAGGAAACTCTCTCATAGGGGGCTCTCCGAGAAAGCCTCACTTCAGTAGGGAGGGTCTTGTCGAACGGATCCTTGCGGCAGTTAAGGTATACATGCATCATGTCGAACGTAGGTCTCAGCAGGATCGCTTCATAAGCCCTTTTATCCTGGAATGAGGGGCTCCCTCTGGAGGGTTTCTTGTGTGATAGGCGGCCTTCCTTACGATCCTCCTTGGAAGCCCGAGACCTCCCATCTCAGCATATCGGATATGTCCAGATTCAGTGGAGGAGGTCTAAATCGACAGATCATCTGTGCTGCGGTGTGGGTAAAGCTTTAAACATTTAGCGTGGGATAACCTCAGGTGAGCGAGCGAGAGGTACGCAGACTTCTCGGCGAATGCGGGCTGGACAGGTACGCCACCGTAATGGTGGAGGGATCAAAGATAAGGGTGATAATAAACTATGATCCACTCATAGAGGACAAGAGGAGGACCTTGACCTTGGCCAGAAGGATAAACGGTGGTAGATTTGCCGGGATAAAGGCAGAGGAGCTTATTGAACAGCTCCACATGCTCACCAAAAACATGGAGGATGTCGCCGTTCGTGAGGAGATAACAGTTCAGAGGTCTAGATCAGGGTTAAACAGACTCAGAAGGTTTTTGGGGATTGTTCGGGAGAGAATCAACGATGTCGACAGGAAAGCTAAGGGGATGAGGTCTCTGGTAAGGCAGGTTCACTTCTACGCCTATGAGCTTCTCAGAAGTAGTAGATGATCACAAGAGCTTCGATATGTCCTCCATGGATTCCATCCAAGATCTGTTCATCTTCTCCTGAAGGTCAGCTATCTCATCGTCGGAGTAGAAGAGGAAGTCCTCCTCACCGGATCTCTTGAGGTCCACAGTCTTGAAGGCATTGGACACCCAGAGCAGAGCAACTACTTTTTTCTTCAACCACTCCACATAGTTCTCGTCTTTGGGAGCAAACTCAGCTATCCACAGCTCATCTCCGTCAAACTTCAGATGAACCCTCCCCCTCTCATCCCTCAAAGCTCTGACTATGGTCGCCTTTCCGAGCTTGAGGTTGGAGATCTCTCCTCCTCTCCTCAGTTCGAGGATAATGGGATCGACGTCCGTCCCCTTCTTTGCGAACGTCTCCTTGAGAAATCTCTCTAGGGAGCCGACACTCTCAAAAACTATCTCGCCGAAGGCATCTCCCATGAAAGCACCTTCAAATGAACCCGTTCCTCCGTAAAAAAGTTTTTCCACGTGGGGCTGGAAACTATTATCAATCCCTGGCAGCTGGAATGTTGGGTGTTAATGTCCCTGATGATCGTGGCTGGAACGAGACCCGAACTGATAAAATTAGCTCCGGTCATTAAATCATTGAACGAACTTGGATTGGATTACACGTTTGTCTGGAGCGGACAGCACTACGACTACCGACTGAGCAGGATATTCCTCGAGCAACTAGCGCTTCCCAATCCGGACGAGAACTTGGGAGTTGGTAGTGGCACTCACGCTGAGCAGACGGCGAGGCTCATGACGGCGCTCGAGAAGGTCATCGAGAGAAGAAAACCCGAGATCGTGATCGCTGAAGGAGATACGAACACTGTTCTGGCGGCGGCCATGACCTCCACAAAGATGGGGGTTCCCTTCGCTCACGTCGAGGCTGGACTCAGGAGCTGGGACAGAACTATGCCTGAGGAGATCAACAGGGTGGTGGCAGACTCCTTGGCGACCATGAACTTTGCCCCCACGGAGCTGGCGGTTGTGAACCTCACACATGAGGGCATCGATCTGGGAAGGATAGAGCTGGTCGGGAATACGGTGGTCGACGTGCTCATGGAAAACCTGTCGAGGGTCAAGGAGCTTAAACCCAAGGTCCTCAACGAGCTAGGTCTTGGTGAGAACGAATTCCTGCTCGCCACGGTACATCGACAGGAGAACACCGACAACGGGGTCCGGCTGAGGAACATAATCTCAGCCCTGAGGGAGCTGTCGGAGGAGATCCCAGTAGTTTTCCCGATGCATCCCCGGACCACCTCTAGGATAGGAAGGTATGGAGCTCTCCTCGAGGGAATAAAAGTGATAGAGCCCCTTGGTTATCTACAATTCCTATCCCTCCTATCGGCCTGTCTGGCCGTTCTCACCGACAGCGGAGGGGTGCAGGAGGAGGCCTTCACCTTGGGCATTCCAACGGTGACCCTCAGATACAACACGGAGAGGCCAGAGACTGTGAGGTTGGGAGGCAATTACCTGGTCGGGGCGAACAGAGATGAGATAGTGGAGCGTACCAGGCACGTGATTGAGAGACGAGACGAGATAGTCAGGAGGATAAGGGAAGCTGAGAACCCCTTCGGAGATGGTAGATCTGGAGAGAGGATAGCCAAGATTCTGGCGTCCAGAAAGTTTGAGATCAGATCATCTGATACGAGGACAGATCCCTACATAACCTACGCCCTGAGAAAAAACTTCTCCGGTGAGATTCTGTCGATGTACGATTCCGGGGGCGTGGCTGTAGCTTCTAAATCACTGGCCAAGTTTTTCACGGTGAGAGGTCCTGCGAGCAGATTGCTGACGAACAGCCCATGAGGGGTACTACAGGCCTCGATCGAGGCGATCGATCACCAGGCAGAGGAGGTCATAACGTTTATTTGTTAAGGATTGCCTATAAAGCATAATTGTGTCAATGTCGACTTCTTCCCCATCTAATCCCTCAAAGTGCTGGTTCGATCATCGAACGGACACGCAGAGAGTTTTTGGCAGGTTCAGGGCTCGGTGTAGGAGGTGTCAGTGGTCTTGATATCGATCATTTCGAGAATATCTCCTGCGGTGCGGTTGAACAGGGAAACTTACGGGGTCGTCATTCATGACGTCGATCTGAACGTTGTCGGGGTCACGGATCCCCTCTCTGGATACATGCTCAATCTGATGGTGAAGTACGGAATTAACTCAGCCGTGGACTCCCTCAGTCCTCTGATAGGTGAGAAGGAGGCCGTTAACCTCGCCTACAAGATGATCTCGAACATGCCAAATCTCTCCCTGTACGTTGGAAAGTACACCAAGGACTACTACTCCATTTACTACAGGAGGATCTCTGACGAGGCCCTTCTCTCGCATGATGTAAAGCTCGAGGACCTGATAAGAGCCAATCTCGGATATAGATCTTCCTTGGTCCCGGAGAAGATATACATATGGAACCTGAACGGTCCCAAGGCTTCAGATGTGAACTTCTTCTTCTATCCTGCTGTGGACGATAGGAGGCTCCTCCCGAACCATGTCATAATACTGGAGGCCCGGAGGATCTATTTCATAGAAGATGTCTTCAGATTCCTTCCGGACTGGACCTTCAAGGAGGTCAGGGTAAGCAGGATACCTAATTCCGAGGATGAGCTCCTCAGCTTGAAGGGCCTGCTGGACAAGGTGAGCATCGAGGTGAGCCACAACTACCTCACCAAGAACGTTGACAGAGTGCAGGACTTCATAGACGCCATCAACGAGCACGGCATAAGAACGGAGCTGGCGTATGTACCTCCGGCTCATCCGGAGGACCTCGGGATCTTGAGGAGGTTCCTGGCGAGAACAGATGTCCTCAAGATAAAACCCTTCAGCGTGATGCAGGGACCCAGCTGGAAAACAACACCGTCGACGCAATCAATAAGATCCCTCAAGAAGCTTCTGGAGGGGGAGGTCAGTGAAGCCCAGAGAATCGGTTCCTACATCGTGTATGAGGACTGCCAGGTGATTGATGTCAGGCATCTGGATAGAACGCTCGACTGCAGTGGTGGAGGTGTAGCTCCTCGGAGGTTGCCCTATAGATGCCCAGCTTACAGGACGGTGATGGCCGTACTCCCCAATGGAGATGTGGTGGGGTGTCCTTGGATGCTGTTCATCAGCAAGAAGTCGCTCGAGGTCCTGAAGATGGGCAACATACTTCGAGATCACTTCGATGGCATATGGGGCGAGAGGATTGAGTACTTAGCGTTCCCGAGGAGGACCTACTTCGTCAACTCCAGATGTCATGATTGCGAGTATTTCCCCGTTTGCAGCAGATACTTCGGCTTCTGCTATGTGTGGAACGACTTTTTGACAGGAAATCCCTTCTCCAGGGACAGGTTCTGTGGGAGGAGCAATCAATCCGGCACGACGTGATGAGCTCTGCATCTGGGTTCGTATCTCTCCTTTCCAGCCACTAATATTGTTGGAGAGCTTCTAGGGGCCGGTCTTCCATCAATAAGACGCTGAGTCATGGTGGCCGGTCCTCCGCATACCGTGCAAACGGCTGTTAACTTAATCACCTCGTCAGCTATGGCCAGGATCTTGGGCATGGGCCCGAAAGGATCGCCTCTGAAGTCCTTATCGAGTCCTGCCAGGATGACCAATTTTCCGGAGTTAGCAAGCCTTCTCACGACGTCAACAATCCCGTCGTCGAAGAACTGAACCTCATCCACAGCGATCACGTCGTAATCCGAGGCCAGTCTCTCCACCTCAGCAGATCCCTTGACGGGGACTGCTTTCATCTTTCTGCCATCATGACTGACGACCTCGTCTGTTGAATATCTATTATCCAGCCTGTGTTTCAGGATTAAAACCCTCTTCCTCGCCAACAAATGCCTCTTGACCTCTATCAAGAGCTCATCGGTTTTCCTAGCGAACATCGGTCCTGTGAAGACCTTGATCCAGCCAGCCCTTGGGGACCCCATCCCCTCTTCATCAAGCTTTTTCTTTAATTATCCTTTCTTCTCATGATGCTGAGGTCGGACGAGCTTCTAAAAGCGCTCAGGAGAGAGTTCAAAATAAATCACAAGGATTTCGTCGCCTTAGCGACAAGGGATCCCTTCGAGCTTCTCGTAGCCACGATCCTCTCACAGAACACGAGTGACAAAAACTCCTCCAGGGCGCTTGAGGAGCTAAGGAGGAGGGTAGGGACCTCCCCGGAGAACCTCTCCAGAGCCAGCGGGGAGGAGATAGCTGAGGCCATAAGGACTGCTGGGCTCCACAGAACGAAGGCCAAGGCCCTGAGAAAGCTTGCAGATGAGGTGATGAGGAGGTACTCAGGAGACATCAAGAGGCTACTCGCCATGCCCCTTGACAAGGCTAGGAGAGAGCTGATGAGCCTCCCTAAAGTCGGGGAGAAAACTGCAGATGTCTTTCTTCTATTCCTTGGAGAAAAACCCACCTTTCCCGTAGACACCCACATCAGAAGGGTGTCCAGAAGGCTGGGAATCGCTGAAGGAAGCTATGAGGACATAAGAAAATCATTGATGAAGTTCTTTAATCCAAAAGACTATTTAGAAGCTCATTTACTGCTGATATCCCTTGGAAGAAGGTACTGCATGGCTAGGAAACCTGCCTGTGGAATCTGCCCGTTAAAGGATATCTGCCCCAAGGTTTTCGAGGAGAGAGGCTAGACCCTCTCTCACAACCCTGTCCGATCTGTCTCCAAGCCATCTAGGTCCTTCAAGCATGCCCCTTATCTCCTTTTTCATCTCTTCAACACCTTCAGCCGTAAGGTGGATCTGTAAACCCCTCCTTCCATCATCGTACAGGGACAGCCTGGTCACAAGGAGGTTCTCCCTTCTAAACACGACTCCGTCCACTCTCAGTCTCCCCATCTCCATGATGTGTTGTCAGCCATCGTGAAGAGATAAATTTTAGCGAGCGATGAAGTTCTGTTATGGTCGTTGTGGGGGTGACCTGTCACAACAACTGGAAGGAAGACCTCCTTGAGCTGAGAGGCGATTATGTGAGGAGGCTCATGGAGGCGGGTGCCACACCCATGATCCTCCCATCAGTTCCTGAGCTTGCCGACGAGATAGCGAACGAAATAGATGCTCTTCTCCTCTCCGGAGGTGAGGACGTAAACCCTTTGATCTACGGGGAGCCACCTTCTCACAACATCAGGTCGCTCGACCCGATCAGAGATGAGTTCGAGGTAAAACTGATAAGGAGAATTACAGCGGCGAGAAAACCTATCCTCGCCATCTGTAGAGGAATACAGATTCTAAACGTATCCCTCGGAGGAACCCTAATTCAGGACATCTCGAGCCAGGTGAAGGGCAGCATCAAGCACGACTGGGACAGGAAGTCCTACCCACCATGGACACCGGTCCACAAGGTCTTCATTGAGGAGGGAAGCCTCCTTCACAGGATTGTTGATCGGACGGTCTTGGAGGTCAACAGCTATCATCATCAAGCAGTTCTTAGGCCAGGAGAAGGGCTTAAGACGTCAGCTAAAAGCGAGGATGGTATCATAGAGGCCGTTGAGAGGGAGAAAGGGTTTATACTCGGAGTTCAGTGGCATCCTGAGGGTATGAGCGATGAGCCCTCAAGGATGATCTTCAGGGCCCTGATCCAGGCATCCAGAAGATGAAAGAAAACCCTTTTATGGTGCAGCGCTGAGGTTATAACGATGACCCATGTTAAACCTGAGGTTCGAGGTTATTGAGGTCAGAAAGACTGAGGAGTATGTGGAGCTCCTTTTGAACAGGCAGATGAGTACTATTGTTCAGGAATATCCTGCTCCTGAGAGCGAGGAGGAGGAGATGGTCTACTCGATGATGAAGGCCTTCGAGAGGTTCTTCAGATTTCCTCTTCCACAAAAGCAGCAGTTCAGCATGCTCCTTCGCCTGTCCACGGATGAGTACTCCAGACTCGGCAGGCCCACTGTGGGCGATCTCCTGGATATCACCCTGAAGAGGACCGAGGAGGTAACTGGATGAGGGTTGTTCAGGGGGAGTTCACCCTGAGCACCAGGAGAAAGCTGGAGCTCGTTGACATAACAGGCAGAGTGGAGAACTTCGTCAGAGGATCTGGTGTGAGGAACGGGATCTGTCTGGTGTACCTTCCTCACGCCACAGCAGCCCTCATAGCCAACGAGCACGAAGAAGGGCTCATGGAGGATATCATCAGGAAGATATCTGAGGAGTTTCCTCACGATTCTGAATGGAAGCACAACCTGATAGACGATAATGCACCAGCTCATCTGGCGTCCTCGTTCATGGGGAGCTCTCGAGTATTTCCGATCTCCGGCGGGAGGCTTGTGAGGGGAACCTGGCAGAACATATTTTTTGTGGAGCTCGATGGTCCTAGACCTGTGAGGAAGGTTTTTCTGACAGCTATGGGTGATTGAATGCCTAAAAGCGTGGTAATAAGCGTGAGGGTGGATGAGAGGATCAGAAGGATATTAGAAGAGGCTGGAATCGACATCCCCAGGGAGGTGAAGAGATTCTTGGAGGACCTCGCCGTGAAGGTGGAGACCAGGAGGTCCATCGATCGAATAGATCGGATACTCAGGAGGATCGCCGAGGAATGAGGATATTTGATGACAGCTGCTTTGAGGGTCTTCTCTCAGCGAAGAGGGATAGGATAGAGAAGCTGATGGTGGATGGAGTTGTGACCTTTGACTTCGTTCTGTTTGAGTTCTCGGTCAGCGTGCTCGAGAGGTACGGCAGGAAGGGAGCGGATCTGGTCTCAGTGCTAGCTGACATGCCCATCAGGGTCTTGAGCTCGAAGAGATTTCTAAGGGCCGCACTAGACACCTTCTTGGAGTTGAACATTGACCTGAAGTACTCCTTATTCATAGAGGCAGCTAAGAAATCGAAGAGGGTTCTGGTCACCTGCAGAAGAGATCTAGCTGAGCAGGCGACCAAGCTGGGGGCGGAGGTCCTCCTCATCTAGGAGGCTCGGGGGGCCATGTGCTCGTGCTCTCGTAGTACCAGCAGATCACATCTCCATTCCTCAACCTGTAGCTGCTGGCAGCCACGGAACCCATCCTCCATTTTCTCGAGGAACTATCCCACACCCAGTAGATCCAGTATGTTCTGTTCGAGGGGTTGTTTCTGATACCCTCTATTGACCTCACAAATGCTCCATACTTGCTCCATGTGTAGTTGACCTGGACAACGGACTCCGTGGCGTTCAGGAGGGTTGCTCCTATAGGCACTATGGTATCATTATACCACCTCTTGAAATCACCGTGCTCTATGAGGAGGTTGACCTTGACCGTGTACTTGCTGAGCTCGGCAGAGCATCGCCTCAACGAACTCACATACATTGACTTGTAGTAGTGTGCATCCCTCCAGCACTTCACCACAGCCCCAGCAAGCAGGAGGACCATCACGAGAAGAACCCCTATCATCACGTTTTTAGTATCCATAACACCTCAGTGCGATTCAGGTTTCCCTTTCCTTAATATCTTTTCCGCCCAGTTTCATGGAGCGGAGTGGGACATCTGGGTGATGTTCACGGCTGTATGCTCGCTGGTGGGAGCAAGTAGATTCCTTTGACATTCTCCACAGCTAAAGCGGGTAATCTCGCTCTTGAAAGCTCCATTCTTATCTACATCCGCATCGAGCTTTTACAGGAGGTTCTGAGAAAGTCCCTCGCCTCAGCGGGAGGATGAATCAGGGAGTGGGTTGGAGACTGTTCGTCAGATCAAGTACCCTGCATCGAGCTTCAGGATGGTGAGGTCCTGACTGTACGCTAC
>JAOZGP010000032.1 GCA_027491735.1 Thermoproteota archaeon
CATATTCATCGCTGAGAAGAGCCCCCTCTAGGGGGTTCTGTGAGGAGCCGGCTTGAAGAGCGCCAGCTTCAACATCAGGTGGGAATGGTTCCAGAGGGGCAGCTGGTCGAGTGGATGCTGCGCCAGCGTGTGTGAACTGTGTCAAGTCCTTTTTTGGATCAAAATGGTCAGCGGAGGATTAATTTTTAATGATCGGATTTATGCTATCTTGAATCAGCTTGTTATAGCTTCCTTGCTCCCTTGAGCGAGAGTAAAGGAAGGAGTTAGTTCAAAGAGATCGAGAAGGGACGCCGGGGGTGGGATTTGAACCCACGCGGCCCAACGGGCCACTGGCTCTCCAGGCCAGCCCCCTTCCGGGCTAGGGCACCCCGGCATCAGGCTAGGTTAGAACCATGTGTGATTTTAAAACTTAGCCTTTCGAACCTCATTCAGCCTAATGAAGTGGCGAGAATTGATCAAGGAACAGTTTTTAAATGGAGGGTAAGACATAACGAGGAAAGTTGTGGGAGGACAACAAATGCCTCGAAGAACTGGGCCCACAAATCCTGCGCTGAGAAGACTGATAAATCACCTTGAAAAGTCTTCTAGAGAAAATAAGGCTCCGGTCTGGAGAGCTGTTGCTGAGAAGCTGAAGAAGCCCACTAGGATGAGAGCTGAGGTGAATATAGGCAAGATAAACAAGCTTCATCGAGATAATCACATACTAGTCGTTCCAGGAAAGGTCCTTGCTGGAGGAAATCTGGACAAGCCCGTTGTGGTGGCTGCGTTTAAGTTCTCAAAGCAGGCAGTTGAGAAGATAAGGAAAGTGGGGGGAAAGGCGCTTAGCATAGAGCAGGTCGTCGTGGAGAACCCAAAGGGAAGGAACATCGTTATAGTAACCTGATGGGGGTGGAAACATGCACTATGACATTATTGTTGATGCCAATAATAAAATCTTAGGGAGGTTGGCTAGCTATGTGGCCAAACAGCTGCTTAGAGGAATAAGAGTTGCAGTAGTCAACGCAGAGAAGGCTGTGATATCCGGAGACCCTAATACAATAGTTACTAAATACGTAATGAGGAGGAGCATTAAAGGAAGGCCCAGACCGGAGAGGGGACCTAAATGGCCCAAGACGCCAGACAGAATAGTCTGGAAAGCCGTAAGAGGAATGCTGCCTATGAAGAAGGCTAAAGGTAGGGAAGCGCTGAGAAAACTCAGGGTGTTTATAGGAGTACCTGAGGAACTCCAGAACGTTAAGTTCCAAGAACTGGCTCCAGAGTACTCCAAGGAAAACTTAAAACCTAAGAAGAAAAGAAGGTATATCACAGTGTATGAGCTCTCCAAGAACTTGGGTTGGAGGGGTGAGGTCACTTGAGTGCTACTAAGATCGCTAGAAGAACTAAGAAGACTTCCCTAGCTTTTGCCTCCAGGAAGACCTCTAGAGCTACAGCTGTTGTCAAAGAAGGATTAGGAAGGCTGTACATAAATGGACTACCCTATGACGTCTACTTCCCAAACGAGTTCGTCCAAATGAAAGTTCTCGAACCTCTATGGCTTGCAGGTGAGGAGATTATCTCCAGCGTAGATATAAACGTCAAAGTTAAGGGAGGAGGATTTATGAGTCAAGCGGACGCCATTAGAATGGCAATAGGACGAGCTTTAGTTGAATATACGAGATCGGAGAAGCTGAAAAAACTTTTCAAGGAGTATGACAGAACTATTCTTAAGGGAGATCCCAGGACTAAAGAGCCTAAGAAGTTCGGAGGTAGAGGAGCAAGGGCCAGATTCCAGAAGTCCTACAGGTGAGGAGGTGTTTCTATGTCTGTTACTCATGGTACAGCTGGTGATCTTAAGAAAGGTAGCTATGTCGTTATAGATGGGGAGCCGTGTGAGGTTCTCTCTGTCTCCAAGTCCAAGCCTGGAAAGCATGGGGCTGCTAAGATAAGAGTTGATGCCAGAGGAATATTTGACGAGACGAGAAGATCTAAGATATTTCCCGCCGGAGCCTCGGTTGAGATACCTATAGTGGATAAGAGAACGGGTCAGGTTACCTCGGTGATGAGCAGCACTGTGCAGATAATGGATCTAGAAACTTTTGATATATTTGAGATCCCACTTCCTAAGGACAAAGAGCTCGCCAACAAGCTATCTCCTGGAGTGGAGGTTGAATATTGGACCTCCATGGGGAGAAGAAAGATCGTCAGGATTAGAGGAGGATAACCCTCTTGATCCTAGGTTCGCTTGGGTCTAGGCTTAACAGAGCCATAAACAAGCTCTTAGGAAAACCAACTGTGGATGAAAGAGCGATAAATGAGTTTCTTCTGGAGATTCAGAGAGCTCTTTTGGAGGCAGACGTCAACGTAAAGCTTGTTCTAAAGATTAGCAGAAGAATAAAGGAGAGGGCCCTCAAAGAAAAGCTTCCCCCAACAGTTTCGAGAAAGGACTACGTCATTAAGTTGTTGTATGATGAGCTGGTTAATCTTCTTGGGGGGAAGAAACCCCTCTTCAAGATCAGAGGAAAAAGCACAAAGATTCTTCTGGTCGGTGTGGAGGGATCAGGAAAGACCACCACAGCCGCTAAACTCGCTAAGTACTTCAAGAAGAGATTTGGTAGAGTCGCTCTGATATCCTCCGATGTGATAAGGCCTGCCTCTCACATACAACTGGCCGACATGGTCCGAGAGGAGGAAATACCTGTATTTTGGAAGGAAAATGCGACGGCGGCGGAGATAATAGGAGAGGGTCTGGAGAGGTTTAAGAACTATAATGTGATCCTCATAGATACCGCTGGAAGGCATAAGGACGAGCAGGGGCTCATGAATGAGCTGAGGGAATACTTTGAGATCACAAAACCTGATCACGTTCTACTCGTTCTGGATGCTACAATAGGTCAAGCAGCCCTCAAACAGGCCAAAGCATTTAAAGAGATGGTTCCTCTCGGAGGAGCAATCATAACGAAACTTGATGGATCAGCTAAAGGAGGAGGAGCTCTCTCAGCGGTCGCCGAAGCCGGTGTTCCAGTATATTTCGCCGGAGTTGGAGAGAAGATAGACGACCTGGAGAGATTTGACGCTGGAAAGTTCCTATCCAGGCTCATGGGGATGGGAGATCTGGAAGGTCTCATCGATAGGATAGATCATGCTATCGAGGAAAGTGAGCTCTTGGAGAAAATGAGCTCTGGCAAGTTTGATATGGACGACTTCAGGCAGTATGTAAAGGGGCTTGAAAGGATGGGTCCGCTTGATCATCTGATAAGCATGCTTCCTGGGATCAAGATTCCCAGCGATAGGATTCTGGCTGTGGGTGAGGAATCTCTGAGGAAGTGGGATGCAATAATAAACTCAATGACACCCGAGGAGAGGAGGGATCCCTCCCTTATAAGAGGAGCCAGGATAGCGAGGATAGCTAGAGGAGCAGGTGCCACCCAGGGAGATGTGAGAAACCTTCTCAGAGCATATAACCAGATGAGAGCTTTTCTCAGTGGAAAGAGAGTTCCCAGACTACTAAGAGGCCTAATGAAGAGGTATGGAATGTGAACAGTCCGACGAAGCCGTTCTTTTTGGAAGAGAAGTTCTGTAGCTTCTGTCTTGGTAGTCTCATGGGTGCTCCAACCAAGATGCCTGGATGGATCCGGGGAAAAGCTCTCCTTTCGGTCTTAGGCCTAGAAGATGGGAATTGTTCATGTTGTGGGGATCTCTTTTTGTCCTCCATAGACGAAATGCTCGAAGAAGCGCTCAAACTTATCAGAAAATATGAGTTCAGTTCGGTAAAGTCCGGCGCTGTTATCCCCCCTCTGATCATCGAGAAGTTGGATAGGTTGAGAGCTCTCCATGGACTGATGGATGCCGAATCCATTAAAGTCACTGTGACAGGATATCTGGACATGGAGCTCTTCAGGAGATTGAGGACGGACATAAGCTACGATCCGGATGTCCTCCTACTCTTCGACTTTAAAAGAAGAAAGGTCTCTACCTGGATAAAGCCAGTGTACGTATACGGAAGATACCGAAAATTGAAGAGAGGAATCTCCCAGTCCAGATGGGTATGCTCTTGGTGTAGAGGGAGGGGTTGTGAGAGGTGTGGATATTCTGGATACAAGTACCCTCTATCCGTTGAGAGATTAATAGGAGAGCCCATGAAGGAGATCTTCAAAGCGAGTGATTACAAGATCCACGGCGCAGGAAGAGAAGATATCGATGTCAGGATGCTGGGAAGAGGAAGACCGTTCATTATGGAGGTATTAAATCCCAGAAGAAGATCTGTAGATCTAAGAGAGTTGGAGAGAATCATAAATGAGAGAGGAGAAGGTAAAGTGGAGGTCTTGGACTTGAGGTTAACCGATAAAAAGGAGATAGTTTCCCTTAAGAGGGCTCACGCGCGGAAGATCTACAGGATCAAGGTACAGGTCGAGAACTTCACCGAGAAGGAAGCTAAGATTTTAGAGGAAAAACTCTCTGGAGCTGAGATAAGACAGAGGACGCCGATCAGGGTTTTAGGAAGAAGGGCAGATAGAATAAGAAGGAGAAAGGTTTACGAGTTTAGGGTGGAGAGGTTTGACAGGGATGGATTCACAGCAGTCTTATCATGTGATGGGGGTTTATATATTAAAGAGCTGATATCTGGAGATGAGGGAAGAACCTCACCCAGTGTGAGCGAGCTCCTGAACAAAAAGGCTAAATTTGTTGAACTGGATGTTATGGATGTCCTGATATAGTAGGGGGGTTTCCATTGGGAAAAAGATCTAAAGGCTTTCTGAGTAGATCCAGAAGCTTCCTCTCCAAGACTCCGCGGGAAAGAGGCATACCTCCTATCAATAGGTTTTTGAAGGAGTTTGAAATAGGAGAAAAAGTGATAATAGATGTGGAACCCTCCATAAGGGAGGGCATGCCCCACAGGAGGTACCAAGGCAAGGTAGGAGTGGTCGTAGGCAGGAGAGGTAGGGCTTATCTTGTGGATGTAAAGGTGGGGAGAAGGAAGATCAAGCACCTAATAGTTCCTTCGATACATTTGAGAAGACACCTCTCGAGCCATCCTTCTTGAGGAGGGAGGCTATTTGCCGAAGAAAATCAAAATGAATCCCTTGACCTTGAGCGAGGTTAAGACCCTCGTCTACGAACAGTGGAAGGGTAGACTGGAAACTATGACCTTAGAGCAGAAGAGGCTCTTCGAGTATCTAGCTAAGTTTGCAAGAGTGGAGGATGCTAAGATGGCCAGAAGAGCTGTCAAAAGACTGATGAAGGAGATTGGTCTCAAGGAGGAGGATGCTATAGTTCTAGTGAACGTGCTTCCCAAGAAAAAGGAGGAGATAACATCATACCTCTATAAGGACTATCCTCTCATGGGGGAGAAGGAGTACGAAAAAATTCTTAATATTTTAAAGGAAGTGAGAGGCTCTGGAGGAGAACGGAAGTGTGGAGATTAATTCCTCTGGGAGCTAAAAAACGACATCTCCCTCACGATGATCATGCTTATGTGCTCTCAATGGATGAGCTCAGGAGAAGAGTTCAGGTTCTGGGTGACAGATACTTCATTTTAATGGAGTTTGCGATCCGTCCTGGTGCCAAGCTCAGTGGTAGAAAAAAGATTTACGTAGGGAAGGGGCCTAGGCATGAGGTAAGCAAGTTCATTAGGTACCTCTCCTATGAGGAGCTTAGGGAGAGCTCCAAGATCCTTTTAAGAGAGACTGTTGAGAAGATAGTTGTTGAAGGAGAAGCTTTTTTCGTCAAGTTTTTCAACGAAAGTGTGCCCTTGACCCCCAGATTACATCAACTTGAGCTTCTTCCTGGGGTCGGGAAGAGGCTTATGGAGAAGATCTTGGAGGAGCGGGCCAAGAAAAAGTTTGAGAGTTATGATGATGTGAAGACCAGGGCTGGCCTTAAAAACCCTGCTGAGTCAATATGCGGTAGAGTGATGGAGGAGCTTATGCAGGATCAGTCAGTTTACTTGTTTGTTGCTCCTAAGAAATTATTTGAGAGAGATAGAAAATTATTAGGCTATTAGAGTCCCTCTCTCTCCATTCAAGATTCTGATCAGGTCCCCTCTCTCCTCGAACCCTGCTATAATTACTCTCACCCCTTTTCTAGCAAGTTCCTTGGCGATTGATAGCTTTTTCTTCATTCCTCCGGTCACATCGAAGGAGAGACTCTCCATCTCCGAAACTACTGCCTCACCGGATACCAACTTTCTTATAAGCCTCCCCTCATCGTTTAGAACGCCAGGAACATCAACCAAGAAGATGGCTGTATCAAGTTCCTCTGCAAACTGTAAGGGAACATCATCTCCCGAAAATATCGCTACTCCTCTTTCCTGGTCGCAGACAACATCGCCGTACATCACAGGAACGAGCCTCCTCTCTATCATCATCAACACAGTTTCCCTATACATGATGAATCCATCGCTCGTTCCATGCACAATGGATCTTGGTGAGATGGAGACTGCTGGCACGCCCCTCTTGATGAGTGAGCGCACCACAAGCCTGTTTAGCTCATCCACGGAGAGACATGTTTTAGAAATCCCGAGTTTGTTGTCCTTGAGTCCTTCGGATATCCCGTACTTCCTAGCCAGAGGATGTCCAAAGGATCCCGCTCCGTTGGCGAGAATTAATCTCCTCTCTCGGACAATAGCTGCAAGATCATCGGCTATCAATTCTATCTTTTTCATGTTAGGAGCAGGGATAAGACTTCTCTTGTTTGTGATGAGCGAGCCGCCCAGCTTTATGAAGGTGAGACCCATAAGGTTAAACTTATGGGACCTCTAATTTAAATCGAGTATTGCCCTATGGTACGGGTGTCTCCATGGAGAGAAAGGGATATGTCATAGACGACACAGTTCTATCTTACGGACTGCTCTCTAAAACAGAGCTAAAAAATTATGACATAATAGTACCCCTCTCAACGATCAAACGCCTCGAAAAACTCGCTGAGAGAGGAGATAGAATCGCGGTAAATGGCATGAAAGAGCTCATCAGGCTCAGAAAACAACTAAAGGATCGGGTGCTTGTGGAAGAGATGAGAGGAGATGACGTTGATTCCATTTACGAGCTTTGTAAGAAACACAACGCCACGGCCCTAACTGGAAACGCTCTTAGAGCTACAGCACTGCACTCCAGAGGAGTTAAAGTCATCTATCTCGGACCTGTGGAAAAAGAAAAGCCGTCTGTCCTTGATCTCTTCGATGAAGATACCATGAGTGTTCATCTCAAGGAAGATGCGCCGATCTATGCTAAGAAAGGAGAGCCCGGAAACTTTAGACTGGTTAAAATAAGGGAGAATCCTCTCGGAGAGGGAGAGATTCTCAGGATGGCCTACGAGATCCTGGAATATGCTAGAACCAGCTCGGATGCCATGATAGAGATAAGATCAGAAGGAGCGTACCTCATACAGATAGGAGAGTATAGGGTTCTGCTGGCTTTTCCTCCTTTCTCGGATGGAATAGAGATAACAGCTGTTAGACCCATTGTCAAAGTATCCCTGGAGGACTACTCCTTGAGCGACAGGCTGATCAAAAGACTTAGGGAGAGAGCTGAAGGAATAGTCATAGCAGGTCCCCCTGGAGCAGGAAAGACCACTTTTGCCAGTGCCCTAGCCGAGTTCTATAGGAAAGATGGGAAGATTGTCAAAACCATGGAATCCCCGAGAGATTTATTCGTCGGTCCTGAGATAACTCAGTATGGAAAGCTCGACGGCTCCTTTGAGAAGACGGCCAGCATCCTGTTACTGGTAAGACCGGACTATGTGATATTCGACGAAATGAGAGTCTCCGAGGACTTCGCTATATTCACCGACATGAGATCTGCTGGGATAGGCATGGTCGGCGTGGTCCATTGTGGAGCTCCGATAGAGGCCATACAGAGATTTATAAGAAGAGTGGACCTCGGTCTTCTTCCGCATGTGGTCGACACACTAATCTTCATAAAAGATGGGAGAGTGGAGAAGGTATACAGCCTGAAAATAGCTGTTAAGCTTCCACGTGGAATGAAGGATAGAACTCTAGCTAGGCCCGTAGTGCTGGTCACTGATTTCGAGACGGGCAAGCATGAATATGAAATCTATACCTTTGGAGATGAGATCGTGATCATGCCCGTCAAGGGGAAGGGAGAGAAGTATCTTGAAGAGGAGCAGCTCAGATTCAGTGTGATAAAGAGGAAGAACTCTGTGATCGTATCATTGGGTAGAGAGATGGCAGGAAGTGAGGTGACCCTCTACTCCGGAGAGGAGGAGCTCGTAACGACTAGAGCTGATGAGAAGGGGAGAATCGTGCTTGCCAGAAGAAGTCCTGTAGGAAGAGCTATACTAGATGCCGCCAAAAGAGGGACTCTTTCTGTCAAGGCGTCCTCTTAGGATCGCTGCATATCTTCTTTATTCTCTTCTCAAAGTTCAATTCATCCAAGAAAGAGAGTACAGAAGGTGGGACAAGATCTCTCCAGAGAGAATCGCCCTTTAGTATAAGGGTTCTTATCCTCGTAGCGCTGAGATCCTCCCTTCTGTAGAAGGGAATCCCTTCAACTTTAATCCCGACGGCTTGAAGGTCTCTCATGGTTTCGAAGTCATTGGAAAAAGCCATGTCTATCCTGGGAACTCTGTCAAGGACTATTTTCCCCCAGTTCTCGTTGGGACTTTCGGTATCCGGTATTGGAACTATAGATATTCTTCTTAGCGGAAAATTCTCGCCCCTCAAGGCTCTAACAATCATCTCCATTCTCTCTCCAACATCCAGTGGATTTCTGGGTGTATGGCTGTGTTGGGAGCTTCCTATGCCTATTACCATCTCGTCGACCTTCTCGAGAACATACCTAAAACAATAGAGGTGACCGTAGTGGAGAGGTTGAAAACGACCGACCATAAGAGCTCTGGAGCACATGAACATTCTTAGACCTCCCTAAAGGGGTCAGGAGAAGAGTTCAGGGCATGTCTTCCCGGAGTAACTCCTCATCATTCCCCACTGAGATGACCTAATTAACATTAAACTTTTTTGAAGGACATGGGAGTGATTGGAGATGAAGAGGGTCTCCTTCGTTCAGACTGTGCCCATCTTCGGAGAGGTGGAGAGAAATCTGATGAGAGTTGAGAGACTGCTTCCCCGAGATTCTGATCTTGTGGTTCTTCCTGAGTTATTCAACACCGGATATTTGCTTCTGAACAAGGAGGAGCTCTTAAAACTGGCCGAGCCTATTGATGGAATAACCGGCAGGTTTCTCGCCAAGTTCTCAAAGGAGCACGGAACATCCATAGTGGCTGGACTTCCGGAGAAATCGAAGAATGGAATATACAACTCAGCCATGGTTATAGACGAGACGGGAGACCTCGTGGGTGTTTACAGAAAAACCCATCTCTTCGGTAGAGAAAAGTTGCTCTTTAGACCAGGAGATACGGGATTTAGGGTCTTTAATCTGTCGGGAATGAGAGTGGGGGTCCTTATATGCTTCGACTGGATATTTCCGGAGGCCTCGAGGGTCTTAGCTCTTGACGGAGCAGAGGTCTTAGCTCACCCAGCCAACTTGGTTCTTCCTTACGCTCAGAGCGCCATGTTAACCAGATCTATCGAGAACAGGGTATTCACTGTAACAGCCAACAGATCAGGAGAGGATGACAGATGCGTGGAGAAACTTGAGTTCACTGGAGCGAGTCAGATAACCAGTCCGGACATGAGAATACTCGTCAGAGCTCCTGAGAGAGGGGAATACGTTGGCACGGCTGAGATTGATCCGAGAGATGCTAGAAACAAAAAGATAACTGAACAAAACGACCTCTGGATGGATAGACGACCCGAGTTCTATGGGAGGATCATGAGGAGATGAGTGATCGAGAGTATCCCAGTAGACCTATTGTCGCTGTCGGAATAGTCATTATAAGGGATGGCCGAGTTCTTCTCGTCAAGCGGGCTCACGATCCTGGAAGAGGTACCTGGGCAATACCTGGAGGAGTTGTGGAGGGCGAGTCTCTACAGGAAGCAGTTAGAAGAGAGGCTTTGGAGGAGCTTGGAGTGAAAGTAGCTCCTAGATTTCCAATTTGGGTGAGCGAAGTCATCCAGAGAGATGAAGGGGGGAGGAGAAGGTATCACTACGTTATAGTGGACTTCTTGTGTGATCTGGTGGAAGGAAATCCTTCTCCTCGAGATGATGCCCTCGACCTGGGATGGTTTAATATCGAGAAGCCACCTGATAAGCTAACTGAATCCACTAGAGAGCTGATAGGGGTTCTATCAAGAAGAATTCTCATCGTGAGGAACTCTGACGTTAGAGAGGTTCTCGTAGGAGCTCCAGAGGGCCATCTCCATAAGAGGACCGTGTTCGTTCTAAACGACGGGATGAAAATAGTTTTACAAGAAGCGACCATGGAGAATGTCGCTAGGGCTATTGTAAATGTTGAGATGCATCCTTTTAGAAAATACATCCTGTTAAAAGGGAGGAGGATATCGAAGAGGGAGAGGAAGAGGGGATATGATGAGTACCAGCTATTGGAGGAGGAAGTTGATGAGGAGGACGTGAAAAGGAGGATATCGAAGGTTCTATGCGAGTGAGAGTTAAGCGTCTGATCAGGATCGGTAAGGAGAGCTCCGTTCCACTTATAGGAACACCATTTTTCGGAGTGATAGATAGAGGAACGAACCTCATTCAGGTGAGACCTACATCAGTTTGTTCTCTGTCGTGTATATTCTGCTCAACCGATGCAGGTCCGAGATCTAGGATGAGGATAGCGGAGTATCTGGTGGATCTGAATTACCTGATAGAGTATGTGGAGATGCTGTGCAGAATCAAAGGTGGTGGTGTGGAGGCCCATATAGATACCGTGGGCGATCCCTTCGCCTATCCCAAAATCGTGGAGCTCATCAGAAGGCTTAGGGAGATTCCCGAGATAGAAGTAATATCAGCCCAGACTCATGGCCCGCTTCTGACTCCCCGTCTCATAGAAGAGCTGGAGAAAGCAGGTATGGATAGAATAAACTTGAGTATAGACTCGCTGAATGAGGAAAAAGCTAGATATCTGTCGGGGACCGAATGGCTTAAGCTTAGCAGGATACTAGAAGTCGCTAAGAGAATAGCCGAGAGCTCGATAGACCTTCTGGTAGCTCCAGTGTGGGTTCCTGGGATAAACGATGAGGACATTCCTCAGATCATTCAGTTCGCTCTGTCCATAGGGGCCGGAAAGAAATGGCCCCCACTTGGCATCCAGAAATATGAGATGTATAGGAGAGGAAGAAAGGTCAGGGTCAGGGAGATGAGCTGGAGGAGATTCTATTCCGAGTTGAGAAAATGGGAGGAGGAGTTCGGGGTTAAGCTGATAATAGGTCCGAGTGATTTTGGTATAAGAAGAGCTCCGACCATTTCTTCCCCCTATAAGCAAGGAGAAGTGATAGAAGTAAAGATCAAATTCCCAGGTCCAAGAAAGGGAGAGATTATTGGAACCACTCGTGAGCGGTCGATCATATTGACCGGTCTAGGCTTCCTTCCCAGGGAGGCAGCGATCAGGATCAGGATCTTGAGGAGTCATCACAATCTCTTCGTCGGTATTCCAATAATTTAAATTGAGGATTTTTGTATATATGGGGATGGAGAATTACTTACGTGAAGGAGATTTGGGGAGAGAGGTTAGGAGCTCGTGCTGCGCAGAATTAAACCAGATGAATTATTTGAAGCTGATCTATATATCAATATAATTTCCGTAAACGTATGAGCTGTAAGCTTTATCATGAGTGGTGTATACAGAAGATTGGGATGTGCTTCTCTGGGATAGCAGATCTTCCTCTTCATACAGGCAGAGCTCCGAAGTGGCTCTTCTCTAGGATGAAATCTCTCGGTAAGGAGATCATACGAATCATAGTTGATGAGTATGGGAAAAAGGAGCTCCTGCTCCGATTGGGGGATCCCTGCTGGTTTCAATCTTTAGGATGTCTTCTCGGTTACGATTGGCACTCCTCCGGGATCACGACCGTTCTTACAGCCGTGATACGGGAGGCTCTAGAGGAACTGAATGCTGGAGTAGCTCTAGCAGGAGGAAAGGGAAGAAGGAGTTTGAGCACTCCAGAGGAGCTTTCCAGAAAGGCAGAATTCCTCGGTTTAGGATATGAGAAGATGAAAAAACTCCTAAGAATAAGCTTTATTGCAGCAAAAGTCGACAACGCCGTTCTTCAAGACGGATACTCCATCTATCATCACGCCATTGTCTTCTCTGAGGAGGGATACTGGACTGTCGTGCAGCAAGGGATGAACTCCAGCAGTAAGATGGCTAGGAGATATCATTGGACTTGGCTCTCCACGAACAAGCTGGTAGTTGAGCCGCACAGTGGAATAGTATGTAATAGACGGGAGAGAGAGGTCCTCGACATGACCTCCAGATCCTCGGAGGAGAACAGGAAGGCTTCTCTAGACCTGATAAAGGAAGGCCCTGGCAGGCTTAGGAGAATTTTCAGAGAAATCTATTATAATCCTGAGGGGCTCAGTCCATTTTTAGGAGAAAGCCCGAAGGTTTTAGTAATGCCCAGAAGAATTGACTGGAAAGCTGTCGAGAGGGCATACGAGCTCGATCCTAAGGATTACGAGGAGCTTGTGTCTCTCAAGGGGATCGGTCCTTCCCTTCTAAGGGCTCTTTCTCTAACAGCAGAGGTTGTCTACGGAGCAAAAGCCAGCCGAAGAGACCCAGTCAAGTTTTCGTTCGCTTTCGGTGGCAAGGACGGCGTTCCATATCCTGTAGACGTGAGAAGGATGGATGAGGTCATCGAGATCCTCAGGTCAGACGAGCTGACCTCCAAGTTATTAAGGAAGGTTATCCCGGAGAACTACTGAGCTGATGATATAAAAGGAGGTGTGCTCGTCTCTATGGAGATCAGACTCAGCAGAGCGGAGTACGATCTTATAAACAAGATAAGATCCCGTGATACCTCAGTAAGGATTGAAGAGTTGGGAGTTCCAAAGAGTACTGCCATGGCGCTTATAGAACTTCTCAGAAGCAAAGGTTTAGTTGAGATCAAGGAGATCGTTCAGGAGAGTTACGCCCTCACTGAAAGAGGCAGGAGATACCTGGAGAAGGGATTTCCTGAGGAGATTCTTTCAAAGATCTCAAGGAATAGGAAGATTTATCTCTCCGAGGCCAGTGAATCCCCTCCTTTTAAGAAGGAACCAAAGCTCCTCGAGGCTGCTATCGGAGAACTGCGAAAAAAAGGCGTGATAGAGTTCGGAAAAGATGAGAAAGGTTTTTTTATCTTCTTCAAGTCCCCTCCTGAAGTTCCTGAGAGAGAATTGCTCAAGAGACTTCAGGCGGGTGAGAAGCTCAGCAAGAAGGATATATCACTTCTCGCTAAGAGAGGACTCATTAAGCGTGAGGTGAAGAAGACTCTTCTCATCAGACCTCTCCCGGTTAAGGCTGAGCTGGTGGTGGAGGTAGCCAAGCTTAACAGAAGACTTCTCGAAAGTGGAGAGTGGAGAAACGTTCGGCTCAAGAGATACGACGTCAGTGCCTCACCTCCCGAGGTATTTGCTGGAAAACCTCACCCCTATGCCCTGCTATTGGATGAAGTGCGGGATATCCTCATCGGGATGGGGTTCAGGGAGGTCAAGAGCCCCATAGTGGAGGCCGAGTTCTGGAACTTTGACGTCCTGTTTCAAGCTCAAGATCACCCAGCCAGAGAAGTGCACGACTCTTACATGATCGCTTGGCCGAACAGACCTGCCGATCTCGAACAGTATAAAGACCTCATTGAGAAAGTTAGATCTGCCCATGAAAATGGTTTTACAACAGGATCTTCTGGATGGGGGTACTCTTGGAGCTTTGACATAGCTAGAAGGCTAATTCTGAGGAGCCAGATGACCGCTGCTTCCGCCAGATCCCTGGCAGAGGGTCTGGAAATCCCATCAAAGATCTTCGCTATAGATAAAGTCTTCAGACCTGAGAACCTCGATAGAACACATGCTGCTGAGTTCTATCAGTGTGAAGGAGTTGTGTTGGCGGAGGATCTGAACGTGCGACACCTGATGGGATTCCTCAAGGAGTTCGTGCTTCAGCTTGGTTTTAAGGAGGTGAGATTCAAACCTGCTTACTTTCCGTTCACGGAACCGAGTGTTGAAGCTTACGTCAAGCATGAGGATCTTGGCTGGCTTGAGATAGCTGGTTCAGGCCTCTTTAGACCTGAAATGATGGTTCCCTTGGGATATGACTTTCCCAGAGTGCAGGCACTGGCTTGGGGAATAGGAATAGGGAGGCTTGCTATGCTCAGGCTCGGACTTGACGACATAAGGGACCTCCACTCCCAAGACTTGGACTACCTTAGGAAGCACCCACTGATCTTCTGAGGAGGTGATGATATGCCAATCATCGAGGTGGACAGACTGGACCTCTCCTCCCTCGTCGGTGAATGGTTAGATGATGAGACTTTGAAAGAGACTCTGGATAGGACCAAGATGAGCTTGGAGGATATAGCACCTGATAAGATCGTTATTGAGGTCACCAGTGATAGGATGGACCTTCTCACAACCGAGGGAATTGCAAGAGCGATAAGGGGAGTATTGGGTAAGGAGAGAGGGATTCCCCGTTATGAGATGGTGGAGACGGATATAACCCTCTCAGTGGATAGCAGCGTGAAATCTATCAGACCGTTTGCCGTTGGAGCTGTTGTGTTTGATGTGAACCTGACTGATGAGGTGATAAGGTCCCTGATACAGGCTCAGGAGAAGCTTCACGACACCATAGGAAGGAACAGAAGAAGAGTTGCTATAGGCATACATGATCTGGACAAAGTTGTGCCCCCGATAAAATATGCTGCTAGGCCCATGGATGAGGTGTTCTTCGTGCCCTTGGGCCAAGATGAGGAGATGAGCGCTAGAGAAGTCCTTGAAAGAACAGATAAGGGAAGGAAGTACTCCCATCTCATTGAGAATGAGCAGGGACTTGTTCCTCTTATACTGGACTCCAGGGACAGAGTTATGTCCTTACCTCCTGTGATAAACTCTGAGATGACGAGAGTTACCGATAAAACGAGAAATCTGTTCTTTGATGTAACAGGAACCGATGAGAAATCTATAAGGATAGCTCTCAACATCCTGGTGTACTCACTTGGTGAAAGAGGGTGCAAAATAGGTAAAATCCAGATAATGGATGGTGAGAAGAATTTCCACCAACCTGAGAGAGATCCTAAAAGAATGAGTGTTCCACTTGATTTTGTGAGGAAAATGTCCGGGTTGAATCTAAGCTCCTACGAGATCATTGATCTGTTGAGGAGAGCCCGTCTTGATGCCGCAATCTCCGGAGATAGAGTGGATGTCTTAATTCCTCCTTTCAGACCGGACTTTCTTCATCCAGTAGACGTCATCGAGGAGATTTTAGTTGTAAGAGGGCTTAATGAGATGGAGCCCGTCCTGCCTGAAAGGGTGAGCACCATAGGAAGAAGACATCCCATAGAAACCCTCTCCCTCAAGGTGCGAACCTTGATGATCGGTCTTGGGTATCAGCAGGTGCTCAACTATGTACTCACTGACGAGGAGATTCTCTTGAGGAGGATGAGAAGAAATGATATGCCTGTGAGATTGCTTAATCCTGTGAGTTCGAGTTTCTCTGTAGTGAGAGATATGCTTCTACCAGGACTTCTGAGCTTTTTGTCGAGAAACATCCACTCCAAGTACCCTCAGAAGGTGTTCGAGGTCGGGGACGTGGTGAAGCCGGAATTGAGCAGACCTACGAGGGCGAGAACGGAGAGGCACTTGGCCGCCGTCTATTCAGATGATTCCGTGGGGTTCGAGGACATACAGTCTCACCTGCACTGTCTGCTGAAATCACTAAAAGTAAGCTTCGAGCTTGAGGAGAGGGCTTTCTCCTTTCTCATAGAGGGGAGATCGGCTTCTATTATATCGAAGGAGAGGTCTATTGGATTTATTGGGGAGGTCAGACCGGAGATCTTGAAGGACTTCGGTCTTAATACCCCAGTGGCAGCATTCGAGATAGTGCTGGGTGAGATCATATGAGATCCGATTAGGTTAATAGGATCATGCGCTTTCCTCCCATTGGAGAGGCTATGTTTGAGATCGCGGATGTTATGGCCATGGAGATCCTGGATTCGAGGGGTAATCCTACTCTTAAGACGATAGTGAGGACTAAGGGCGGATATGGATTTTTCTGTGTCCCTTCGGGAGCTAGTAAGGGGAAAAGAGAAGCTTTAGAGCTTAGAGATGGAGGCAGAAGATTTTTAGGTAGAGGAGTTCTACAAGCAGTGCACAACGTCAATACAAAGATCAAGAAGCTTGTTCTTGGAAAGGACTCCAGGAGACAGGCCGAGATAGACTACCAGATGATAAGAGCTGATGGCACCCCCAACAAGTCAAGATATGGAGCGAACGCTATACTTTCTGTCTCAGGAGCTGTCGCTCGGGCTGCGGCGGATACGTCTGATCTTGAGCTCTACGAATATCTAGGAGGAGTGGGAAAGGTCGTGCTACCAGTCCCGTTTATGAATATAATAAATGGAGGTCTTCATGCGGGAAATGAGTTGAACATTCAGGAGTTCATGATCGTGCCCGCGAAGTTCGACACCTTTAGAGACGCCCTAACAGCTGCCGTTGAGGTCTATCAGACCCTTAAGACTCTATTAAAGGAGAACTTCGGCAAGAATTCTGTAAACCTCGGGGATGAGGGGGGTTTCTCTCCGCCTATGAGAGAAACTAGAGAAGCCTTGTCCTTCCTCGAGAAGGCAATAGAAAAAGCAGGATACTCCGATTCCGTGTATATGGCCCTTGATTCTGCAGCCAGCAATTTTTACGATGTAAGCGAGGAGGTCTACAGATTAGACGGAAAAATCCTCAGTTCTGGAGAGCTTCTTGAATTTTATATCGAGCTAGTGAATGAGTTTCCGATAATAAGCTTGGAGGATCCATTTCACGAGGATGATTTCGAATCGTTTGCTGAGATGACCAAAAGGATAGGAGAGGATGTTCAGATAGTCGGCGATGACATATTCACAACGAACATGGATAGGTTCAAGGAAGGACTCAGGGTTAGAGCTGCCAACACTCTTCTAGTGAAACCGAACCAGATAGGTACAATAACGGAGACAATGGAGGTCTCGAGATTTGCTCAATCTAATGGATATCGGATCATGATAAGCCATAGGTCTGGAGAGACCACGGATTCCTTTATAGCTGATCTGTCAGTTGGTTTGAGATCCGGTGAGATAAAGGCCGGAGCTCCCGCCAGAGGGGAGAGAGTTGCCAAGTACAACAGACTTCTTGAAATAGAGCTCACCCGCCCCGACTCTGAGTACTTCGGAGAGAAAGTCCTTCAGCGAGGAACCTCGTGAAAGGCTCCCTCTTCACCAGTTCCTTTTTTAGAAAAGTCCTGATCCCTCTTGGTATTCTCCTGGATTCTCTTTGAGTGAAGATACGTTTTTTTGTTGATGATAATAGCTTAGGAAAACTCCGATCATGTATGTAGCTGGAGATCAAAGCTACAGCATCCCTCCCTCGTCTGGTCCTGACCACGTACCATCGATCTTCATGTATATATGGTCCGGAGAATACATCAGAGCTGGAGGAGTATTTCTTCAGAAATTCCTCTTCTCCAAGACCGTTTACCCTTGGACCCTCCCTGAGAACTGCTTTAGGAAGAACCGAGCTCTCAAGCTCAACGGCCACTGCTATTGTGCTCTTCTCGTCTGTCCATCCAGAGCACCATATAACCTTAAAGTTGTTTTCCTTTAGAAGGATGTTTATCCTCCTGGAGAGGGCTTTAGCCTGGGTCCACATGATTTCTGGGGGAAGATCCACTTCCGAGATCACCACCACGATCAAGTCAGTCCCTCTTGAGGTCATCACAGTCCTGAGCTCCGCCGGAGACAGAGGTTCCTCCTCTTTCTCTCTGCCGGGTATGGCGAACAAGTCCTCCGTGGGATAGAGAAGCAATGCTCTGCAAGCTGTTGTGAACCTGTAGAACTGAGTTCTGGAGAGAGGAGCGGCCACATTTCTATTCGGATCTACAGGGTCTATGACTATGAGAGGGTCTCCTTCAAACCTCTCCTCAGCTATAGACCTCGGAACGTTTTTCTCTATATCTATGTAGACAGGTTCTCTCCAACTGGAGGCTGAGCGTATGAGATCTTCAAAGCCACCATGAGAGAGTATGAGAAGCTCCGTGAGATAGCCGCTGAATCCCTCGATCTTGGATTCTGCTCCATAAACTCCTACAGCTTTTGCGAAGGACTTTAAGAGCCTAACCTCATCTTTTAAGTGAGGATCAAGTTTTTCCATTAGATATCTGTGGTGAAGAGGTGTTCTGTCCACCTTGCTCTTCAGGGGTTCTCCGGGATTTATCCTATAGGCGGGGACAAGCTCCACCTCCACACCTTCCACCAGAGAGATTGTGTAGGGGTGCTCAGCGTACCTTTGTGTGAACGACCCGAAGGCCTCGCGAGCGATGCTCATCACCGTGGTTCCCAAGAGGTTCTCCGGAAAATTCTTTGGAAAGAGAAGGAATATGTCTATATCAGCCGAGCCAGCTAGCCAAGTATCTCTGGGGACCGATCCAAGTGGAACCACCTCTACTTCTATATCCCTAGAGGATACCACCTTCTTAACTCTCTCAATTGAGTAGTTCAAAACGCGAAGAACTTTCTTCCTCTCCTCGAGAGAGGGTTTTATCAGTGGAAGAACATGACTGATAACTTCTCTAAGGTTAGAGGGAGGCATGCCTACTCGCCATGTCCTCCTCGCTCTTGCCCAACCTGTAAGCCAGCTCTGATATCAAAGCATCAAGGAAGATCATCGAGCTCAGCTCGAAAAGCGTTCCCAAGGGGGTTAAGGGCTCATGCTCACCCGAGATCTGCCTAGCCTCGTAGTCTCTAGTAGCCGAATCGAGAACTCTACCGGGTATAATGACTTTTAAGTCAGCTGTAGATCCTAGCATTGATTCAGGATAGCTCGTTATCGCAACAACATATGCTCCCAGCTTCTTAGCCTCCTGTGCGATCGTTGTCGTATATCTGGTCTCTCCAGATCCGCTTATGGCGATGAGAAGGTCACCCGTCTTTATCGGAGGAGTTATCGTCTCCCCAACAACATACACGTTGAGACCTATGTGCATAAGCCTCATCGCAAAAGCTCTGCCGACAAGTCCGGACCTTCCGGCCCCCACCACGAATATCCTTCTGTCTCCTGTGGTCCTGAGAATCGCCTTTATCATCCTGTTCACAGTAGTCTCATCAATCAAGCGAAGATTCTCACTTATCTTCTCCATAAGCCTGATAACCTTTTCCTTTACTGACGCGGAGACCACCCAGTAACTTAACCAGCTCAGTTAAAAAATAATGATCACCGAGCCATGCAGCCTGGTTGGTCTCGAAAAACTCGGGGGTTTGGAGACTTCCAGGAGCTATTTTACTGTAACACTTTTTGCTAGATTTCGCGGCTTATCCGGATCTCTGCTCAGTGAAACTGCCGTGTGATACGCTAACAACTGAAGTGGAACTACCTGAAGGAGTGGAGACAGCTCCTCCGGAAGTCCTCTCGGACCAACCTCAAGCTTAGTTGTGTATGGAAGCTCTGAGTCTTTAGTACAGACCAGAATTATGTATGCCCCTCTGGACTTCAGTTCCATGATGTTGCTCAGCATCACATCTTGAAGATCTTTCTTTATAGGAGATACAACAACGGCATAAGTTCCTTTTGATATTAGAGCTAGAGGGCCATGCTTATACTCACCAGCCGGAAACCCCTCAGCATGTATGTAACTTATCTCCTTGAGTTTCAGTGCCCCCTCAAGGGCCGTTGGATAGTTTATCCCTCTACCCATGAAGTAGATGCTGCTCTCCTTTTTCAAGCTTGATGAGAGCTTTTTAGTCTCAATATTGCTGCTGATTGCGGCTGAAGAAAGGAGATTGGGTATCTTCTTAATCCATGACTTTATCTCATGGGTTCTCTCATCCGGCGACAAGTTCTCTGAGAGAGTGAGGAATGAGAGGAGTAAAGATAGAACCTCGGCTATGTATGTTTTAGTTGCAGCTACACCTATCTCTGGACCGGCGGATATGAAAAAGACTTCATCTGATTCCCTAGACAAGGTGCTGCCAGGGACGTTCACGTAAGATAACACCTTCACACCCTTCTCCCTGACCTTCCTGACTGGGGTTAGAACGTCTGCTGTCTCCCCTGACTGGCTCACAGCTATTACCAAATCGTCATCGTTGAGGGAGTTGTAGTTCCACTCGAGAAACTCAGAAGCAATGGAAACCTCTGAAGGATAACCGAGCAAATCATTCAGCAGGTATTTTCCTACCAGAGACGCATGATAGGATGTTCCAGCAGCTATAAACACGATTCTACCACCAGATCGGATAGTTCCCTCCAGAAGATCGGTCACGCGCCTCATGTAACTTTCGTAAGATGTTAGCAGCCTTCTGGCTACATCTCCCTGCTCAAATATCTCCTTGATCATGAAATGAGGAAATCTTCCCCTGTCGGCCATGGAGAGACCCCAGCTTACCTTGTTGATTTCTCTCCTAACCGGAGTCAGCTTTTTGTGAAGTTTCCATATCCGAACCCCGTCGGGGGTCAGGGCCGCTATCTCATCTTCGTGCAGATATATGAACTGGTTGGTGAAGCCGAGAAGAGCGGTTATGTCGGATGCACAGTAGTTCTCGAATTTTCCAATGCCAACGATCAGAGGCATATGTCTTCTGGCGAGAAATATCCTGTTTTCCCCCTTTATCATGCAAGCAACAGCATACTCTCCTCTCAATCTTTTGATAGCGTTTATAAAGGCGTCTAGAGGTTCCATACCATTATCAAGAAAGAGCTCGACTAGATGGGGAATGACCTCGGTGTCAGTCTCAGTTCTGAAGATGTGTCCCTTGAGTTCCTCCTTCATTTGTCTGAAGTTATCTATTGTTCCGTTGTGGACAATCACGACGCGTCCAGAGCAGTCCGTTATTGGATGAGCATTCTCATCGCTGACTCTTCCATGTGTAGCCCATCTTGTGTGCCCTAGGCCTATCTTACCGGTAAGGCTCATTATTTCCGGATATCTGGAAACGAGCCTCTCTACTGTGCCTACAGACTTTCGTAGAAAGAGATCTCCGTTCTTAAAGACTGCCAGACCTACAGAGTCGTAACCTCTATACTCCAACAGTTTAAGTGCCTTTACCAGCTTTTCACCAACGGTAGTTGTATTAGAGGAGATAAGCCCAACTATGCCACACAAGAGGGTGTCACCCTATTTCTGTAGCTTTTCTTCTCCATACGACAATTATAACTGTTATTGTGAGAAGAATTGAAAGCATAGAAACCGAAAGTAGAACAAAGGTCTTTACCAGGTTCTCCTGACTTATCTTCCTCTTCAGAGAATTTAGGAGCTCTTGAGCTTTGTGGATCTTGTTTAAGTTCTGATAGTAGCTCTTATTGAGATCCAACGGAGTGTCAAAGGTTTTATTCATTTCTAGAACGGCACTCCTTATGTATTCCTTTATGGCGTTCACGTCCTTACCGCTCGCCCCTAAATACATGAGCTTTGTTAATGAGAAGTTCAGAAAGCTTATCTTGTAGAGTATGTCCTCCCTGAAACTGGAGATTACTCTAGAGGTCACCTTTTTAGATAAGTTAGTCGCTCTGCATGCATCATTGATTACCGAAGGATTTTCATTTTTGAGCTCCTGAGAGGCTCTATGAAGTAAGGACTCTGCTTCGCTTAGCATGCTCACAGTTTGATCGTCCACCGAGATTCCCAGTTGAAGGGCCAGATTATAGAACTGTTTTGATCTGTTAAGCTCTTGAGAGGCTTCCACTATGAATTCAAGAGCTTTTTCGTACGGAAATGATCTCTTAACAGTTACTACAATACTTCTCTCCATCCTACCTGATCTATAGTCCAGAACCACACTTATATTCATCTTCCCCTCACGGTTGGCGAGTAAGTCCACTGAGAGGGATCCTGTGGTCTCATTGAGGAGTATGATCTTCTGAAGCGATCTGTTGACCATCACATATATGGAGGGCGCGAAATCATCAGGCATGCCCAGGACCGAATAAGTGATGAGTATCCCCAAATGCCTGTTGACTTGAACCGTTGTGGCGTTGCTCGAGACGTTCAGTTCAGCTGCTATGTTGGGTTCGGAGACAGGAAGAAGATATTTACTCCCGATCAGACTCAACTTCCCGACATATCGTGGATCGTAAAATGCTGCCTGTGGATACACAGCGTACGCTGAGGGAGCCACCTTCGCCGATATCTTGAAGGTCACCGTGAAGGAGGCGTTATCGCTGGCGTTGACCACGACCCCAGGCTTCAGGCGCCTGCCAAAAGTACCCCAGGGAGTTAGTATGTAAACCTCCACAATGGTTATCTTGACAGGATTTTTGTTGACGAAAGTCACGTTGATTGAGCAGGGAAATCCTCGATAACATCTACTACTTCCTGAGATGAAGACCTCAGCGCTGATGTGGCCGCATGAGATGGTTGATGCGCTTACAAATAACAAAAGCATGAGAAGAAGTGTAAAAACTTGCTTGCCTTTCATAGGGCCCGCTTATATTCCCAGCATGTTTTTATAAACGATTGCCGAACCGTATACCGGATACCTTTGTCGGGGACTCCCAGGAAACATCCTGTCGTCATGGGGGTCGACCTGAGATCTGGATCCCCTAGAGCAAAGAAAGGTGCTCGTTATTCAGTGTGCATAATAAGGCCAGATAAGAGAGTTGAGTTTGAGTCAGCAACACTCTATGATGTTGTGAAGCTCGCTAGGGAATTCAAACCAGAAATCCTGGCTACGGACAACATATACGAGCTTGTTAAGGACGTGAAGGAGATATATCATCTCGTGTCTCGTCTGCCGAAGGATACTAGACTTGTGCAGGTGACCTTCTCTGGATCGAGATCTATGAGCCTGAAGGAGCTAGCTCGTGAGGAGGATATAGACCTCAACCCATTGGATCCCCTGGATGAGGCTAGGGCCATAGCTGTTTTAGCCCTCAGAGGGTATGGTAAGGAGATCCTCAGCCTTAAGCCTGAGTGCAGAGTTGTTATCACCAGAAACAGGAGCATAAAGCAGGGGGGCTCTGGAAGAGAGCGCTGGATGAGGTCTATTGAGGCAGGGATCCTCGAAGAAACAAGGAGGGTCGAGAACCTTCTACAAGAGAAGGGAATAGACTATGATCTCTATGCTGTTAGGTCTGTGGGCGGGTTGCGCAGAGCTGAGTTTATAGTTTATGAAGATTACCGTTCTGTTAAGACAAAACTCTCTGGAGAGCTCAGAGAGAACAACTGGACCCCTGTGAAGATAGCAGTTAAGCCGATATGGGAGAATCGGCTCAAATTCGTGAGCAAAAACATGAGCAGATTTGAAAGGGGGCTCATAGTAGGTCTCGATCCCGGTCTCAACTTCGGTCTAGCGATCTTAGATCTGGAAGGCAGAGTGCTAGATCTTAGAACGCTGAGACGCGCGTCAAGATCAGAGATCATAGAGAGCATATTGGAGTATGGATATCCTCTTATCATAGCAACAGACGTTGATCCTCCTCCCAAGAACGTTGTGAAGATAGCTAAAATCCTAGGAGTTCGTGTAGAGGTGGCCAAAAGGGACATGAGGTCAAGCGAGAAGTTGGAGCTTGTCTCCAGTTTCTTGGAAAATTCGAGTGTTAGAGCGAAATCTGCTCACGAAAGGGACTCTCTGGCAGCAGCGATCAAAGTGTACAAGAAGTTTAAACCTCTTCTCAGTAAAGCCCTGAGCAGATCAGCTGAGCTTGGTTTTAACGTTGATAAAGAGCTCTTATTTAGAGAGCTCTTGAAAGGAAAGAGTGTTGATGACGCTATAAAATCAGTGGTGTCAAGGAAAACCCCAAAGAAACCCAAAATGAAGGAGGCCGATAAATCAAAGGAGCAAAGAAGCGAAAAATCTCAGGAAGCTCTCCTCAAAAGGATTGAGGAGCTGGAACTCCTACTGGAACACTATAGGGAGGAGCTAAGAAAGAAGAATAGAGAGATCCTTGATCTCAGGGAGAGAATTTCCGTGCTTGAAGATAGGAGGTCATTAGAGATTGAGAAAGACAGAAGAATAGCTATGAGAGATGAGAGAATAAAGGAGCTCACCAAAGTCCTGGAAGATCAGAGGAGAGAAATAGAGGAGCTAAGGAGGAAAGTGAACGAGGTGAAGGGCGGCAATGAGTCTGAGGACCTCAGAGACTGGGTTCCTCTAAAAGTTTTGAGTACTCTTTCCGTAAATGAGATGCAGAAACTAGCCCTTGAGGGGAGGATTGAGAGGGGAGACGTGATCCTCGTCAAGAACATAAGCGGTGCTGGTCTGAGGGCTGCTAGGATGCTCAAGGAGATGGGGGTTTTAGGTATTATTTATAGGTCCGGAAATCCCTCTCATGAGTTTCTCGAGGAGTTGAGAGGCTATGTGAGGGTGATAGACGGAAGGGATCTTGAGATTCGATGGAGAGGTCTGATTCCATATGTTAAGGAGGAATGCATGTTTGATATAATCTCTCTAGACGAAGGAATCCTATTGGATGATTTCGAGAGCATATTAATGGAGATAGAGAACTACAGGAGCAAGCTTACTAGGACGATGAAGAGACGGTCCTCAGAGTAGTTTTAAATAAGGGAGAAACCCTCTAGACTTGAGCTAGGAGGGGGTGATATAGCTTGCCGAGAGGTACACATGGTGCGCTCAATAAGGCGGGTAAGGTCAGATCTCTTACTCCTAAGGTTGAGAGGAGTCCTAGAAGAAGCCCTGTTCCTCGGATCAGAGTAAGGAACAACTACAAGAAGAGATATGTCTTAGGTAGAAAGCCAGGACAGAACCCAACATGAACTCCGGTGATCCCTTTTGAAGGCCTATTTTTCCATAACTCCATTGGGCGTCTGTCTGTTGGATTCCTCAGGTGAGATACTGGAGTTTTTTCCCTTTCCTCTAAACCCTGAGGAGATTTCTAGGAGATTCATGGCTTTACATCAGGGAAAAGTCCCGAAAGAAGTACGGGATCTTCTGCAACGCTGGGAGAAATCTATACAGATCCTGTATGTCGAGTCATCGGATGTTAGAAGAGTGATAAGCTCCGAGTTCTCAAAGAAGGTTGTGTCTGCTCCAAATCTGGAGGTCTTCAGGAAGTTCAGAGCAGAAAAGGCGACCAAGCTTTCATCATTGATGGGAATCAGTGAGAGAGATTACTACGACCTCTTGGTGAAAGCCTCCATAGAGCTCACGTCAAGCCTGATAAAAAAAGAGCTCTCGAGGAGGGATCTTTTAGTAATAAAGGCTGTAGATTACTTGGATCACCTTAACAAAGCGTTGAATATATTGATTCCGGCTGTGAGAGAGTGGTATGGAATCTATTTCCCTGAGCTCAACGAGCTCGTTGAGGATCATGAGGTCTTCATAGAAGTGATAAACCTTGCGAGAAGAAGAGAGGAGCTCAGAAAGGAGGATCTAGTATCGTTAGGGGTATTGGAAAGCCTAGCTGACGTTATAGTGAGCGCCAGCAGGAGGTCCATGGGAGGCGATCTGGGAGAGCGTGATCTGGGAGTTCTCAGGGAGATCTCCTCTGTGGTGCTCTCACTGTACAACTCGAGAAAGATGGTGGAATCTTACATAGAGGAGTTGATGAGGGAGATAGCCCCCAACATGTCAGATGTAGTACATCCACTTGTAGGTGCCAGACTTGTAGCCTTAGCCGGGGGCTTGGATAAGCTAGCTAGGATGCCTGCTAGTACTATACAGGTTCTAGGAGCTCATAAAGCAATCTTCATGCACGTAACAAAGGGCACCAAGCCTCCCAAACACGGTATACTCTTTCAGGCCAAAGAGGTCAGGACCGCTCCTAAGAAGGTTAGAGGTAAGATCGCACGCTTGTTGGCAACAAAAATAGCCATAGCCGCCAAAATGGATGTCTTTGGCAGAGAGAGGGATCTAGGAAAAAGGCTTAGAGCTGAGATAGATGAGAAGATCTCCAAGATAAGAGGGGAAGCTAAATGAGGATAGAGCCCCATGAGAAGTTTGAAGGTGTGTTCTGGATTGTTAGAAAAGGCAAAAGGGTGCCTCTAACGAAAAATCTGGTCCCAGGATTCAAGAGCTATGATGAGTCCGTAGTTAAATTCAAGGGAGAGGAATACAGAATCTGGGATCCATATAGATCTAAGCCTGCTGCAGCCATAGTTAAGGGACTCAGAACGTTTCCTATAAGGAGGGGAATCAAGATCCTCTACTTGGGAATAGCTTCCGGAACTACTGCATCACATTTCAGCGATATAGTGAGGAGAGAGGGAATCATATACGGGATCGAGGTAGCTCAGAGGGTTATGAGAGTTCTTCTCAATGTAGCTGCGACTAGGAGAAATATCGTTCCAATATTAGCATCTGCCAGAGATCCGGAGAAGTACGCAAGACTCGTGGAGGAGGTTGATGTTGTTTACACTGATGTTTCTCAAAGAGACGAAGCGGAGATCCTGGTGAGGAACGCCGATATGTTCCTGAAGGATAGAGGTTTTGTTATTATCGCCATAAAGGCTAGCAGCATAGACGTTCGACTTCCCCCCAGGAAAGTCTACAATTTGGTTGAGAACGTGCTCAAGGAGAACGGCTACAATCCAATAGAGATGGTAGATCTCTCCCCTTTCGACCCTAAACATGCCATAATAGTCGCAAAAAAGAAGAAAAGGTAACGAGAGGAAGCTTATGTCCCGAGAGGATGTTTTAAACATTAGATTCAGAGTATATAAGGAAGGAAGTGCTCTATTTTATGCTTCTGATCTTGATGAGTTTTTTAGAATGGAAAAGTCCTGTACAAAGGCCTATCTGTTTTACAATCCTAGGATGAAAGTCAACAGAGATATCTCCGTAAGCGTGGCCAGAGTTGAAGAGAAAGGCGGCCCTTTCATTGATCTCATGGCTGCATCCGGTGTCCGTCCCTTGAGATGGATCCTAGAGGCAGAGGCTCAGGAGGTCTTTGCTAACGACATAAACCCCCTAGCGGCCTACATGATGAGAAAATCTGCCTCCCTGAACAACGTCCGCATGAGGGTTTCCTGTGAAGAAGCCCGTTATCTCGCCAGAAAGTTACGCAGAGAAGGGATCCTGTTTAATTACGTTGATCTTGATCCCTTCGGCTCGCCAGTTCCTTTCCTCAAGGAATCACTGGCCTTAACCAAGGCTGGTGGGGTGCTCGCGGTGACATCCACTGACACGCCCACGATCTTCGGCATCAATCCCAGCAAGCTCAAAAGATATTACGGAATTTTGGGTGTAAGAACTCCCTTCTTCAGAGAGTTTGGAATAAGGGCACTCGTACAATCTGTCGTATCGACGGCTGCATCCTTGGATCTGGCTGCTAGGCCCCTCCTCGCATATACTCGTATGCATTATGTTAGAGGTTATTTTAGGGTTGAGAAGGGCGCTCTTAGAGCAAGAAATTTGATCGATGAGGGGACTGGGTGGATCTCTTACTGCACAAGATGTGGGAGTTTCGAGTTGACCAAGGAAATCGAGGCTGCAGCTAGAAGATCCTGTTGTGGTGATGTCAGGGTTCTCGGACCCATTTGGATAGGAAATACGACGGATCGGAAATATCTAGTGGATTGTGTTGAAAGAACGCCTTCAGCTGATGGAGCTGAGCTGCTTAAGAACCTCTTAAACGAGGTAGATGTCCCCTTATACTACAATATTGATTGGATGTCAAGTAGGCTAGGGATGAGCCCTCCCAGGGTAAAGGATGTTATAGAGACCCTCAAGACTCTTGGATTTCAAGCTTCGAGAGCTCATGCCGACAGAAAGGCAATTAAAACGAATGCTGACCTTAGAACTTTAAGAAAAATTCTTCTTGAGCTTTCTAGATAGAGCTCTCCATTCTCCCCTGGATACTGAATATATCTTCTTACCGATCAATTTTTGAGCTTCTTCTAACGGAATCACAGGCTTTACCAACAGGAAAGGAGAGTGAACGGGTCCAATGACATCCTTCACGATGCCTACAAACTTGCCGTCCTTAAGAAGAACCGGGGCCTCCTTCGGATCTCTTATCAAAGGCGCTTCCATCCTGAGGAGAAGCCTTCTGGACTTGGTAATCTTCTCTATTACTCCCAAGTACTTCATTTTCTGCCTCTCTCCCTAATTTTTCTTATTTCTGATGCAATTGCCTTTAACAGCTCTGTTTTTGGTTTGTCAGACGAGATGAGAACGCACCCTTCCCGATAGAACCACCTGGAGGGATGATCATCCTCCTCTGCAAGTACAGCCCTCAGGTTGAGGTTTTTGGCCGCTTGCAGTATCTCCTTTGCTCGGGGCTTCTTAAGAGCGAGATCCCTGGGTACTCTCCTTCCCTTTGACCTAGAGACACGGCTATCTAAGTAGAGAGGATATATCTTCTTGGGACGATTGGATCTCAATTCGTTCCTTCTCCTTTCACCAGAACAGCGTTAAGGGTTCCATCCTGTCCTGGTCTTGAGGTCACCATGGCCAAGCCAAGCTCCGTTTTTATCAGCGTGCCCTTAGTTATTATTTTCCTTCGGGATAGCTTCACATCGGAGGGATTCTTGACAACGTCCAAGATCCTGACGTTTCTGACCTCTCCATTACTAAGAGATAAGTTGACTTTGTTGCACCTCAGGAGTCCCAGCTTTCTGTTTCCTCCCATAACTCTTCTAACCTTCACGAGCTGAGGACCTAGGACTGTGAAAGCAGGGTATCTTCCCAATTCCCTTTTCCTCTTTCCCCTCGTTTTCCTTAAGATGCCTCCTGTTGGCTTTCTACCTTTCAGAGCCACCGGGCCATGATAGTAATATGGCATTCCTGGAAGATCACCCGGAGAATTCCGGCGATATGAATTTAAAAACTTCCCTCTTGGAGCGAGAATCCCTCTCCATTCTGATCAGGGATACATGAAAGGAGAGGGCAGGGATCATCAGGAGGTCCAGCTGTGAGAATCCTATCTCCATTCTAGTTACCAAAAGGGCGAGCAGTATTGAATAATCCTCGATGTAATCTTCAAGGGAATTGGTGAACAGCCATCCACTAAACACCCCCATCAACAGGCTCATGAGGATCATCTCCACAGGACCGAAATCCAGCATGAAGTTTCCGAACATTGTCATAGTTATTCCAGTGCTTCTACCGAACACCGCTCTACCCACGAACTGTGTTGGGTGAAACCCTATCCTGAATATCCAAAGCGGATCTCTCATGAGGCCCCATGGAATGCTGGAGCTCGCTATCAAGTTGAAGTAATATACGGTAGAATAAAACCTTTTCATTAAGTTAAGGGCTGAAGGAGGCCTGTTGATCAGGCTAAGTGCCACGATGACGCTTGTTGCCAGTACAGCTAGAAAGAGCAGGACTCTTCTATCTGGATCGTGGTACATAACAGCTATAACCAGCGATTCTATTATGATGAGTAGAGGATCCGCCCTGAAGCCTGTGAGGGATGCGACTGCTATAACCACAGCTGTGACCGCTAGGAATTGTTTTAATCCGATTTCCGCCGTCCTCCGGGCTACTCTTGGATAGGATATCGCTATAAGCCCCATGCTGAGGGCAATCTCTGTTGGTATCGAGATGGACCTCCTCCAGGAGAAGAGACCATGGCTCACAGCTGAGTAGCTCAGCACACTCGAGGAGGCAAAGAGCACCAACGCTGATAGAGAAGAAATCCTATCCCTCGGTATCGTGAGATCTATATAGGAAAGGAGGATTACGAGAAGAACTGCAGCTAAGGACACCAAAGCAGCCTCTGGGAAGGAGAGTATTCCCGAAAGAGAGTTTGCCGATAGGATCAACAACATAAAGGCTGAGAGGTACAGCATCAGGCGGACACCAATTCTCCTGCCGAGCAGATACCCAGCTGACATCGATATAAATCCTAAAAATAAGAACAGAAAGCAAGGATTGAGAGAACCCCTTGAGAGAAGAATATAGGACAGGATCATGACAGATAGTAGTATCCCAGGCAGAAAAAGCGGGTTTAAGATCCACAACCTTAGTTGTTGCACTTTTTCACCATCAATGGGAGTAGGAGAAGGGCAAAGAAGTAGAGAAGGTAGAGGTAAGGATGAACAGGTCCTGACTCTATCCAGACCAGCATGGCTGTAGTTAGGATCGAGTAAAATGCTGTGAACACTGGACTTCTGCTTCTAGAGATCCTGTAGAAGATTCCTGTCAGTCCGCCTATCATCAGTGGAACCACCATCGTCCCTATAACACCGAAGTCTGCCCATAGAGGACCCACGAAGCTTGAGGTGTAGGCCTCCGGTAGGCCCACAATGACCCTCCCAAGAAATGGTCCTACCAGCAGTCTGGGAACGCCGAACATTGTTAGGAGAGGATTTACGAAAATCAGTTTTCCGTAAGAGAGACCTGTCCAGTTGAAGTGCTTTATTATAAGGCTTAAAGCGTAGAGAGTGAAGCCGGCCCGACTCACTACAATGTAAAGAGGATCGGCTGGTGTTCCTGCTCTAACTGTGAGAACATACTTCTGTCCCACAAAAGCAACGGCTAAAGGGACCAACAAGTAGAAGACTACTGTTCTCGCTTTTATGATCCTGTAAGACCAGAGAACTATGAGAAGTGTTATAAGAGCTACGAAAATGTCCAATCTGAATCCTGAAGGGAAGGTGATCACTGCAGTGATTAATAAAACAGTTGAGGAGGTCTCGTAAAGGAATCCCTTGGATATCCTTCCCTCCTCCAAAGCCTTAGCCAGAGAGGCCAGAAAGATCGCTGAGAATAGAAGATATGTGTCATAGCTCACCATCCATAGTAGATTATGCCTTCTTAGCTCAGGATTTAGGAGAGGAACAGTCCCTATTGTGACGTAGTTGTATATTAAACCGAGGAGCCCTGAGAGCATTATAGGAAGCGAAAAGTGCGCTAAGGAGATGGAATCAACGCTTACGGAGCATAAGGAGGAGGAGATCTTCTCCCCAAGCCATGATCCGATCAGGTACATCGCTGTAGCCATTATCCAAATTAGCACCCCTAGCTCGAGCTCACTCATGAAAGGGAATGGTATGTTGCTGACCAGCCCAAGCAGGATGTAGATTCCTGTGACTAGAGGAACCAGAACGTAATGAGAGAGAGTTCCAAACCTTTCAACAGAGATTCTTAGTGGGTATAGGAGAATGCTTGAATTAAATGGCTTAAGAAGAACGTTTGGATATCTGCTGAACTTGAAAAGGAACTTCAGCACTGCTTTCTCCTCCTCATCCCCGAGATGAGTCCTTTGGAAAGCTGTGAGGAGGATCATTCCGATTAGTTCTGTGAAGCGGAAGATCTTCCTCAAAGTCAGTTCAAGGATGTTCAAAAAGATCACCCCTGGGGAAACTCCGAAAGCACCTTAACATAAGATACTTCTGGAATCTTTGAGATCTCAGAGATCACCTTCGAGATCTCCGGTCCCGAGAGCTTCCTATCCAGTATTATCTTTATCTCAATATTTGAAAAAAAGAAATTAGTGTACCCTCCCTCCTTGAGGAACCTCCCGACATCATGGATCAGTGAGGGAAGAGCATCCTCGTATGATAGATAATATGGGCTTGTTGGAGAAATCACCAGCAGAAGATTCCCTTCATGGAGAGAGTTAGCATAGTTTAGCAGATACTCCACCGGGAAGTCGTTGTTTTTCACATCATGCATCAGCCTGTCGTTGAACATATAGGCGTCCATTAAGAGGACTTTGACTGGAATTTTTTTCTCTGAAAGCTTGTTTCTTATCTTATTGCATAGGGAGAGGAGTAGGTCGGAGCTACCCGAGAGAGGGTTTACCCTCACATAAACTCTGTCCATCTCCTTATGTGATTTGAGATATAGGTAGATGGGCTCTATTCCCTTCAGGTAGGAGTAATCCTTTACCTTCTGCTCGTCTGAGTAGATGTTGTATATCATCCCGTCCATATAAACGGTTATGCTTGCTCTGTGGGAGTCCACCACTATGCCTGAGGAGTTCACTATATTTTCCTCGTTATCCACACCGTAGACATGAATTAGGAATGAGGAACCCCTCTTCCTGTAATAATTAGTTATGTATCCTGCAGATAGACCGCTCTGCATAGTTCCCTCGTAAGCAGTGGAGCTTTTCTCATCGATGACATAGCACAGGATCACCGCAGCTAGCATAATTAATACAAGAAGGTAAGCCCGCACATCGCGCCCCCTTACTTCTAACACCTCTCCTGAACAACTATTGGGAGACCCCTCGCTTGAGTTCTCAGAGCATTTATGTAGGGCTCTCTCCCTACAATCACAAGAGTCAGGTTTGAATGGTGCTCTTCTCTGATTTTCATCCCTTGTGTGTTCATCAGACATCTGAGATCCTTCATAGCTTTAATTAACCCTCCCAGAGGGACCATGTTAGCACTGATCACTATCTCCCTTCCAGCAGTAACCAATGAGAACAGGCCACCTGGCATATCTTGACGTAGAAGGTCTTGAAGGGTATTTGAGACGAGGGGAGATCCCGATTTATACCATATCCCCACGATCCCGCTTACATAGCAGGCTTTATCTCCTCCTCTGACCAATGAACAGTAGCTTTCAGCGGTGGAAAGAGCTTCATTTAAGGATATGTTGATGGGGATCTCTATGAGAACTCTCCTAAATCCATCGTCTCCGCTAACCCTAAAGGTTATCCTGGTGGGAATCCCCTGAACCAAGAGATCAGAGAAATCTTGGCCTAAGAGAAACGTGGTATTTTTCGCTGGATCAAAGACCATCAGATAACTGCTTGTAGTGTAGACGACCTTGCCGGTTATGTTAAGATAGCCCCCTTCTCTCATGGCTGCCTTGATGGATATCTTCACGCTAAGGTTGTTGCTTACCTGTTTATAATATGTGGCGAAGGCGCCATTTATGTTCGCCCCTCTTATATCGAAGAACCTATCCTTGGGCGAGGTTATCACGAGGACACAACAAAAAAGTAGAAAGATTAGGATCAGGTCGGTGACTATCCCGAAGAGCGACCTCAAAGAAATACCTCTTCAGTTGGGCTTAGAATTCTGGGGTTTTACTGCCGAACTCCTCTTCCTCCTCTCCTTTCTCCTTCTTGCCACCTTCGGTCTTCTCATATGGCTTGGCAGCTATTATGTCATCGGTCTTTATTATCAGTGTAGCAGTCTCCGTTGCAGAGGATATAGCGTTCTTAACAGCCCTGAACGTGTCCACCACGTCTATCTCAGACATGTCCCTGACCTCTCCTTTTATTGGATCTATGCCGTAGGAGATTCTTCCGTCGGAATGCTCTTTCCTGAGCCTAACTATGGCCTCTATTGGGTCCATTCCAGCATTCTCAGCTAAAATCCTGGGAACGCTCTCTAGGGCATTAGCGAAGGCTTCTATGGCAAGCTGCTCCTTGCCACCAACCTTATCAGCGTATCTCCCCAGCCTGACAGCCAAGCTCTCCTGAACCGCTCCTCCACCCCAGAGAACCTTTTCATCCTCTACTAAGTTCCTGACAACGTAAAGCGCGTCTTTTATTCCTCTCTCAGCCTCGTCGAGTATGGTGTCGGCGCCAGCTCTTACCAATATGGTCACAGCCTTGGGGTTCTTGCAGTTCTCGACAAACACAACCCTGTCATCTCCTATTTTCCTCTCCTCTACGAGACCAGCATAGCCGAGGTGTTCTGAGGAGAGATCATCCAAGTTACTTATTATCTTCCCCCCAGTAGCCTTCTCGAGCCTGTTCATATCCTTTTCGCTTACCCTTCTGACGGCCAATATTCCCTTCTTGGCTAGGAAGTGCTGAGCAACTTCATCTATTCCCTTCTGACAGAACACCACGTTAGCTCCGGTGGCAGCTATCTTCTCAACCTTCTCCTGAAGTATCTTGGTCTCCTGTTCTATGAACTCCTTGAGCTCTTGTGGAGACGAGACCTGTATCTCCAGGTCTATCTCAGGCTTTTTGACCTCAAGAGACAGGTTCAACAGGGCTATCTTGGCGTTTTCCACCCTCTTGGGCATGTTACGGTGGACCACCTCCTTGTCCAGGACGACCCCTCTTATGAATTCTGTTTCGGCCAAGCTCTTGCCCTTCTTCTTCAATATTTTCACATTATCTATGTCCACGATCTTTCTCCCATCGTGCTCCTCTGCTATAGCCTTCACGGCCTCGACGGCTACCTTAGCTAAGAACTCCTTTTCCCCCTTGATCAGTTTGCTCGCCATAGCAGTAGAGGCGACCTTCACCGCCCATTCCTCGTCGTTCGGATCGACCTTTATCGCCAAGTTCTCGAGCTCCTTTTCAACGAACTTAAGAGCTTTTTCAAATCCCTCTATGATTATCGAGGGGTGGATGTCCTTCTTGAGTAAGTTCTCGGCCTCGCTTAGGAGTTCACCGGCGAGAACAACACTTGTTGTTGTTCCGTCACCAGCCTCTTTATCCTGTGCCTTGGCCAGATTTACCATGAGCTTGGCGGCAGGATGGGCAACCTCCATTTCCTTTAGAATCGTCGCTCCATCATTGCTGACAGTCACATCTCCTATGGAGTCCACTATCATCTTATCCATTCCTTTAGGGCCTAGGGAGGACTTTATTATCTCAGCGACCGCCTTCGCAGCTGTTATGTTTATCCTTCTTGCCTCATCTCCCCTGGTCCTTGAGGTCCCCTCCTTCAGGATGAGGACCGGCCTTCCACCTAGGGTAGCAACTGATGCCATTTGAAATCACCCCCTAGTAACCATCAAGTTAGGAGAAGCTTCAGCTCACTCGACAACCGCGAGATCTCTGTCCACGTCCTTAGGGAGGAGCTTCCCAAATATAAAGTTAAAGCCCTAATCAACTTGGAGGGTGTGTGGTTCATGCCCAAGATCGCCATAATAGGGGGTAGTGGCTTCTACTCGCTCCTTGAGAACTTCGATGTTTTGAATATAGAGACGCCCTTCGGGGAGAGCATGGTCGAGGTTGGGAGCATTGAGAACGTGGAGGTGGCGTTTCTCAACAGACATGGAAAGGGGCACAAAATACCACCTTTTAAGATCAACTACAGGGCTAACATATATGCTCTCTCGGCGATAGGGGTGGAGAGGATAATCGCTACGAATGCCGTAGGAAGCATCAGACCAGAGATAAAACCAGGAGACTTTGTGCTTCCTGATGACTTCTTGGATTTAACAAAGAGAAGAGATTACACATTCTACGATGGGGAGACCGAGATCTTCATACAGGGTAAGGCTGTGAGAGAAGTTGTTCACATCTCCATGACACCGAGCACCTACTGCCCGGAAATCAGAGATGCCGTCTTAACGGCTGCCAAAAATATAGGATTGAGCATTCATGATGGAGGAGTTTATGTAGCCACTGAAGGAAACAGATTTGAAACTCCGGCAGAGATAAGAGCTTATTCCTCCTTAGGAGGAACTATCGTTGGCATGACAGGTGTTCCAGAGGCTGTACTGGCTAGAGAACTGTGCATATGTTACTCAACCGTATGTCTGGTCACCAACTATGCTGCCGGCATCTCCGGACTAGTTAAACTAACTCATGAGGAGGTAGCTAAAACTTACGCTGAAAAATTGAAGGAGTTGAGAAGGCTTATAACCACAGCGATCAAGGAAATCCCTAAAGATCGTTCGTGCCCATGTAAGGATGCTCTGAGAGGTGCTCTTGTCGAATCACCTTAGAGCCCTGCTGGCCCTTTTTATCATGGAGTAGTGCTTCTTACACACCTTAATTGGTCTTTTTTTGGTTTTCAACCTTAATTTGAGTGATTGAAGAGCAGGTATGAGAGAAGAATCCAGTTCCTTGACCGCCTCCCCATCACACCCGATTATATAACATTTTTCCAGCTCCTGTTCTTCCTCATCCAAGCTCAGGTCTCCCCCTCATGCTTCTGTAGGAGGTGAGTAATAAAGATTTAAGAAAACGAAAGACAGAAAATTTTATGAATCTTAGCGGGCCCGGCGGGACTCGAACCCGCGACCTACGGCTCCGCAAGCCGCCGCTCTAGTCCTTGCTGAGCTACGGGCCCCTAAAAACGTAATTACCATGAGAAGACTCATTATCTCCTCACAAGCTTAGTGTGCTTCAGCCTTAAATTCTTGCTCTTGCATCTTCTACATCGAGTAGCTGACATGGGGTTTCTAGCCCCGCAATCTCTGCATATCTTGTGATCTAACAGGGCCTTGGAGGCTATTCTCTTTTTCAGGGGATCCTCTATCGGCATACGAGTCAACACCTCTGAGAGGTTTACTGAACCTGGATTCATAAATTTAAGTTCGAACCAATGAATAAAAACAGGGGGATCCTTGTCCGCTGAGGAACTCATCTCATACCTGGAGGAAAACAAAAACCGCGCTGTCAGCCTTAGAGAGATAGTTTCCAGCTTAGGTCTGAGCGCTAAAAGTGCACGGGCCTTGTTGGACTCTCTCATAAAGGAAGGGAGAGTGGAGAGGTACTTTCACGGGGGATACACCTTTTACAGACTGATAGATCGCCGTCCGTCGGGAGAGGATACAACACCTACCTCCTCAGAACCTCCTTAAGGAGCCTCACCACCTCCGAGGGTTTCTTGGCCACAGGGACGTTTGCCTTCTCGAGGGCTCTTTCCTTGGCCTCTACGGTACCTGCCGAGCCCATTATTATGGCTCCCGCATGACCCATCCTCCTTCCTGGAGGAGCCATCCTTCCTGCTATATAGGCGACCACAGGTTTTGAGTACCCTCTAGCTATGTACTCGGCGGCCTCCTCCTCAGCGTTGCCGCCTATCTCTCCAACCAGTATGACTGCCTCCGTTTCGTCGTCCTTCTCGAACTCCTTGAGAACATCCACGAAGTTGAGACCTGTTATGGGATCTCCTCCTATTCCCAGCGTAGTCGAAGTTCCGTAGCCCTCTCGAATTATCGACTCCGATATCTCATAGGTTAGAGTGCCGCTCCTGGAGACGATCCCTATGGTCCCAGGGGAGAAGGAGCTCGCTGGCATTATTCCAATCTTCACTCTCCTCATGGGGGCGATTATTCCTGGAGTATTCGGCCCTATCACTGTCACTCCTTTTGACCTGGAATATCTAACGAATTTGGCTGTGTCCTTCACGGGAATGTGCTCCGTTACAACCACCACTAGCTTTATACCGTTATCCACCGCCTCATAGACGGCATCCGGAGCGAAAGGTGCTGGAACGAATATTATAGAGGCGTTCACCTCTCCGATTTCCTCTTTAGCCTCGCTTATGGAATCAAACACAGGAACTCCGTGAACCTTCTGCCCTTTTCTACCGGGAGTTACACCGGCCACTATGTTGGTGCCGTATTCGAGCATGAGCTTCGTGTGCAGGCTGCCTTGCCTACCTGTTATACCCTGGACAACCACCTGCACATCTTCAGGAAGAAGAATCATTTTTACATTAACCTCCCGCAGGGTTATATTAGTGGCAACTTAAAACTTTCTGAGAGGGAGATCCCATGAGATTACTCGAGTATAAATCCAAAGGAATTTTAAGGCAGTATGGAATACCAACACCAAAGGGAGAAGTTGCTTTTTCTCCTGAAGAGGCGGTCGAGATAACTGAGAGGTTGGGAGGGAAATCCGTACTTAAGGTACAGATACCTGCCGGCAGGAGAGGGAAAGTAGGGGGAATAAAACTTGTTGGCTCTCCCCAGGAAGCTGGATCTATTGCTAAGCATCTTCTGAGTACAACCTTCTATGGATTCAAGCCGGAATGTCTCTTGGTTGAGGAACCTGTGGATGTGATGGAGGAATACTACCTTGGAGCCATAGTGGACAGAAGCTCCAGGTCCCTTACCTTCATATCCAGCTCGAAAGGTGGCATGAATGTTGAGGAGATGGCTAAAGAGTACCCTGAATCTGTGCTTAAGGTTTCCATAGATCCTTTCATCGGCATGCAGCCATACCAGTCAAGAATGCTGGCTAAGAACATGAATGAATCCACAGATATCTGGAAGACGCTCACCAAAATAGTTCTTTCACTGTGGAAGGTTGCTGACGACTACGACTCCTTCATGCTGGAGATAAATCCTCTGGCTGTATGTGAAGGAGGCCGAGTTCTCGCCCTGGACGCCAGGATAGAGATCGACGACAATGCCCTTTTCAGGCATCCGGAGCTTGGCGGGGGTGAGGAGGGGCTTGCTTATGTTGAACTTGACGGAAACGTTGGTACTATGGCTAACGGAGCCGGATTAGCCATGGCGACTATGGATTTGGTGTACTTACTTGGAGGTAAACCCGCCAACTTCTGTGATGTAGGCGGGGGTGCAAGCGCAGAGGCGGTCTTCAAGGCTCTTAAGAGGATAACCTCTAACTCTCGAGTGAAGTCTGTGGTGATCAACACGTTATGTGGCATAACAAACGGGATAGAGGTAGCGAAAGGGATAAAGAGGTTTTTAGAGGAAGGCTGTACTGTCCCGATAGTGGTTCGACTAGCGGGAAACGGCGCCGAGGAGGGCTCCAAGATCTTAGAAGAAACAGGGGTAATCCATTACTCTGAACCTGAGGAGGCCGTCAAGGAGGCGATTCGTCTGGCAGGAGCCTAAAGTTTTTAAACACTTCTCGGTAAACTACGCGGGCCCGTAGCTCAGTATGGTAGAGCGCCCGGCTCTTAACCGGGAGGTCGCGGGTTCGAAGCCCGTCGGGCCCGCTCTCCACACACATTCGGCAAAGTATCAGATCCTTCTCCAGAAGTGATTTGGGAACCTTCGCGCGGCCGTGGTCTAGCCTGGACAGGATGTGGGCCCCCCATCTCCTGGGGGAGAGCCCAAGACCCGGGTTCAAATCCCGGCGGCCGCATAAGTACGATTTCGTTAGTTTGTAGAACCTCCATTAGGACTCCTTTGCTCACCAGCCCCACACCAAAAGCCTGCTGAAGAGGACCATTATGTAGTGGAGGAGACCAGTCTTCTCCGCAACCAACCAGCCAAAGGTGTTTAGCGAATTGGTTTGACTGCTAAAGCCCCACTACGACATGTAGCCACGACCCCTTCATGCTGAAGCCCGATGCAGGGCATTTGAAGCCGACGAACTACTCCAATTTCCAACTCATCCTCTCGTTTTAACAAGGCGACTTTCTGTAAGAAGAAGGACGACTGGAGGCTACCTGCTCAGATAGATTGCAGTTTCGAATCTCGTTTTGTAGCGCTTCATTCGTCTATCGTCATTGAAAGGACACCATGGTCAGATTGATCAAATAACTCCACGGATAGAGAAAATCATCGTGACTGGATGACTGAAAGAGCGATTATGTAGACCTATCTTTGGCTCAGAACATGATGCGGGGGGAGGGACTTAAACATTATTTTGCCGGTAAATTTTAAGTACATTCAAGCTTAACTAATTACATGCCTAAACCAAATCTTGGAAAAACTGAAACAATTAAGAAGAGAACTGTCTACATTTACCTTCCTTCTGAAGAGATGATGAAGGAATGGAAGGAAAGAGCTGAGAAGGAGGGAGTCTCGCTATCAAAATTTGTTATTGAGAGGGTTGAGGATTCAATAAGGAAAGAAGAAGATAATGCTTATCTGGCAAGACTTGAGTTAATAAATAGGTTAAGAGAGATTGAAGAAGAGAACAGAAGATTGAGAGAGGAAAACAAAACTGGTTTGTGGAGGGCTGGATGAGGTGGTGGGATGGATTATCTGATCCTTATTGTCGGTCTGCTTTTGCTTGCTCTCCTAATTTTACTTTGGAAGTATGCTGAGCTTAAAGGCAGGATAGAGCAGAGAGCAAGACAGATATTTGAAGAATGGCAAGAAAGAGAGCTTGAAATCATATCAAAAAGGAGAGCAGAAATTCTTTTGCATGTTGTTCAACAAACTTTCTGTGTAATTTCCCCAGATCATGAATTAAAGCCCCAATCTCAGCAAGCAAAATAGCATCCCTGTTTTCCACCAACTTCTTCAGCTTCTCACTTCCCCATAGCACACCACCCAGAAACCTCATTCACATCATCAAAAACTGCATTGAAATCAGGCAGATCCTTTAACTGATGCCTGAGCGAGCTTTCCCAGGCATTTCTGAAATCCTCTTTTCTGTTCAATAAACCATCAAAATCAGGTTCAACTCCTTTAAACCTGGACTTTTGGTTCACAGCAGAAACATCAAGCCCGAGTTTTGAAAGATACCATACATCATATAAGTCTCTTGGTCTCATTCTCTGAAATAATGCCCTGATCTTCTCTGCAAAGATCTCCTGAAGTGTGTAAGTCAAAACTTCTGCATTGCAGTCATCAGAATAAGGATGGATGATTTTTCTTCTCTCCAGCGGGAGAAGTATAACTTCATTCTCCCTTTTTGTTATGTCTATTTTTATCCTTAAGGGATTGCCTGCTCTTCTCAGAATTCTAAAATAGACTGCAACCTCATATCCGTTCTCGACTTCCCTAAACTTAATGTCCTCATCAAAATCAATTCCACTCCTCCTTTTTGCCTCTCTCACAGCTTTAACAATTAATTCCTTTACTTTATCTACTTCCATATCTTCAAGCAATGTGAAATCCAGATCATCTGAGAATCTATAATCTCCAATATACACCTTCCTAATGCCTGTTCCACCTTTTAACGCCATATTAAGCGATAGAGAAGATAAAAGCCAGTTTTGAGCGTAATCTCCTCAACAGTAGTTTCCGGCACACCACTTTTCCTTGCAAACTCCCTTATTTCAAGTTCGGGGATCATTCTAACTCACCGATGTCAAGGTTGATTATCAACCTCCACCTGCCATTAGCTTTGCCCTTCTTAGGCATCGTAGGATCAAGAAGCAGGTAATTCTTCGCCCTAACTTCAGGCAGACCAATCTGCAGGCCAAGAACATCACACAGGTAACCAAGCCTTCTTATAACTCCAGAATTTCCGATTTTTAGGGCATATCCTGATAATTTTTCAAAATCAAATTCACCATTACTTAAAGCCTTTGCAACCTCAATCACTCCCCCGCAGTATTTTGGCTTATCCAGACAATCAACGATTGTTTTTTCTCTGTCTGTCACATTAACCTGAAATTCATCAAGCCATACTCTCTCAATCCCAAAGAGCTTCTCTTCCTTTATTTTAACAATCTTATACCTTACCCCAAATATCTCCAATTCCTGCCTCTTCTTCCTCGAAGTTGTTTGAACAAAAAAAGTTGTGGGTATTTGCTCCGTTAAGCCATGATAGTTGAGGGCTGACCAGTAGGCAATCGCCGATGGATTTACAAGCAAGGAACCAATAACGAATTCGTTCAGTGTGTATTCTCCCCTCCTCGCACCAAGCGGTATCACCATGTATTTGCCTTTCTCTATTCTCTCAACCCATCCCTTCTTTTCCAATCTTGAAAGGAGGACCTTCAGAACATTCTTATCGATACCGCTGATTTTCACAGCTTCTTCAACCGTGAATACCTTCTTTCTTGCTAATTCATCAAGCATCTTTATTCTCATTTTGATACACCATAATTAACAATTCTGTTAACTTTGGTGTATGATGTTGAGAATTTCCTTAACTTCATTGCTTTTGAAACCATCTACCTTGATGTCATTATTGTTTATTTGTTCAACAACTCCGAAACCGCTCGACTTTTTGGCTGAAAAGCCGATTTCGTAAAACATCTTTCGCAGTGCTTTTGATAGAAATTCTAAATCCTTTTGAACTTCTGATTTTTCATGTTCTTGAGCGTTGGGATTTATTCTAAATTCGTTAAACTTTCCTTTAGCTATTAAGTCGAATGGGTAGTAGAGCAATCTGAACACACCTTCCGCTCTTTCAGGAACTGTTTCAAAGTAAATTGGTCCTTTCACAGGTGTTCTGGTTTCTCTGCTTAGAGGTGTTATAACATCAAGTGAGATCTCTTCAAAGAAGGTTGGGTAGAAGAACAGCCTTCCAGATCTTGAGGGAATATCTTTTGAAACGATTTTTTCGTCAATAAGCCACTTATCAAATTCTTTGTTAATCTTGTCGATTTCTTCTTTTAGCTTTTTCCCTGCTGGAAGCTCTCCTTCTATCGCCAGCAAACACAACTTTCCCAAATACTCTTCCTGGGAATCTTTTTCGTTACCGAACAGCTTTACAATCCTCACTCTTTCCCTGAATACAGTTTCCTTATCGAGTTTTGATTTGTTCAGTTTTTCGTGTATCTAATCCTCAAAAACCTTTATTGCAGCGAACCTCAAAGCTCCTTTCTATGTTGTCGCCCTAACCATCGGAAGCTTGAAGACCTTGTCTTTTACGGTTGGATTATCTATTATGTAGAATTCATCGTCGTCTCTGCTGAGGTATGGTTTTTTGAGGATGAATTTGATTTGAATGTAGGTTGAATATTTTGGTAAACCACTATTTGTGATTTTTAATGTAGTATCTGCAAGCTGTTTTTTTATTCTTTAACGTTATTCTCCACTTCTTTTGTTTAAACCAGTTCATGTATCTTTCTCTTGCTCTCTCCTTAATTTTTATTAAGCATCAACAAGTGCGACCTAAGCCATAACTCTTCTATGTCGATTCTTTCCAATACCTGAAAGTTAACTCCGTATTTACTGTCCCAAAACCAAGAATAGATATCATATACATCATTCATTCTTACTCACCTCTAA